>PQAN01000305.1 GCA_003105285.1 Methylocystaceae bacterium | reverse complement strand
TATGTCTATCGAGAGCACGCGCCATCCGAAATCGTCGAGATTCCGCCCGGCGAGGCCGGACAAGAGAAAGAGGCGCGCTACTCCATGCTGGAGCGTCTCGCAGATTACGACGACGCGCTGATGGAGGAGCTCATCTCCGACATCGAGCCGCCGCGCGACCAGATTTTCGACGATCTCGCCAAGGAGCTGCGCGGCGGCCATGTCGCGCCGATGTTCATCGGTTCGGCCGAACGCGGCGCCGGCGTCACGCGCCTGCTGAAAGCTTTGCGGCACGAGGCGCCGGGAGTCGAGACGACGCGCGCGCGGCTCGGCGTCGCCGAGACCGGGCCGGCGCTGGCGCGGATCATTCGCACGATCCACACGCCGCATGGCGGCAAGCTGTCGCTTTCGCGCGTGCTGCGCGGGACTTTCGCCGACGGGCAGCAGGTCGTCAGCGCCTCGGGCGGGGAAGAAAAGATCAGCGGTCTCTCGTGGATGCTCGGCGCCGCGATCACCAAACAGAGCAAGGCCGAGGCTGGTGAGACGGTCGCCTTCGGGCGTCTCGAGGGCGCGGCGACCGGCGATGCGGTGAGCGCCGATACGAGAAACGGCGCCGCCGTCCTGCCGAAGGTTCGAGCGCCCGACCCCGTTTATGCGCTGGCGCTGGCGGTCAAGGACCGCAAGGACGAAATGCGGCTGACGACGGCGATCGCCAAGCTCATCGACGAAGATCCTTCGCTCGTGTTCGTCCACGATCAAGAGCATTCGGAGATGAAATTGCTGGGCCAGGGCGAGATGCATATTCGCGTCGCCCTGGAGCGGTTGGCGGCGCGCTACGGCGTGACGGTGTCGACGCATGAGCCGACGGTCGGCTATAGGGAGACCATCCGCCACGTGGTGAGCGTGCGCGGGCGCCACAAGAAACAATCCGGCGGACACGGCCAATTCGGCGATGTGGTGCTGGAGGTCTCCCCGAGACTGCGCGGGGAAGGGTTCGTGTTCGCCGAGAAAGTTCACGGCGGCGCCGTGCCGAAGCAATATTTCTCGTCCGTCGAAGCGGGTTGCCGCGACGCGCTGGCGCGTGGTCCGCTCGGTTTTCCGGTCGTCGACGTGGAGGCGACGCTCGTCGACGGCTCCTATCACAGCGTCGACTCGTCCGATATGGCGTTCCGCACCGCCGCGCGCCTCGGCATGATCGAGGCGCTGAGCAAGGCCGATCCCATCTTGCTCGAGCCGGTGCTCGCCGTCTCGATCTACGTGCCGAGCGAGGCCATGTCGCGCGCCACCAGCATCGTCTCCGGCCGGCGGGGACAGATCATGGGTTTCGGGCCGCGGTCGGGCTGGGACGGCTGGGACAAGCTCGAGGCGTTGATCCCGGAAGGCGAGATCGGCGATCTCATCATCGAATTGCGTTCGGCCACGTCGGGCGCCGGATTTTTCGAAGCGGCCTTCGATCATTTGACGGAGGTCGTCGGCCGGCAGGCGCGCGACGTCATGGCCCATGCCCATACGGCGCGCGGCGCCGAGCATTGAGTCGAGCGGGCCGTCTCCAGAGGCCGCCCGGGCAGGCGATGCGGCGAGGCCGGGAAGCCCAGGCGCGGGTCGCGTCCTCTCTTGCGAGCGTCTCGATCGGCGCCGTATGAGGGCGCGCCGCTGTCATCCCATTTTGGATACGTTCATTTTGTCTCGATATATTGCCGCAAGCGCAGGGCGGCGCCATCGCTTCGAGGTCGTTAGCGGTCTGTTCCAAGGCGAAACGCAATGCACGTGGAAGCAACTCACGGTTTTTCCGGCCCGCCTTACGGACGAGCCAGGAAGCCTCTGCGCAAGTCCGGCCTGGATGCCGTCGGCAACGTGCCCTGGGGAACGCATTTTTGCCAGTTCTACGCGACCGGCGAGGATCTGCTGGACATATTGGCTCCCTTTTTCATGGCCGGGCTGGAGGCCAATGAATTCTGCTTTTGGGTCGCCTCGCATCCGCTGGGCGTCGAGGCGGCCAAATCGGGACTGAGCAAGACGGCGCCGGGGTTCGAACGTTTCCTCGCAGAGGGCCGGATCGAGATCGTCGGCAGCGACGAATGGTATGGCGGCGCCGGCGGCTTCGACGCCGAGCGCGTGCTTCGTGGCTGGCTCGACAAGCTCGATGTGGCGCTGGAGCGCGGCTTCGACGGGTTGCGGGTGACGGGAAACACCTTTTGGCTCGAGAAGGACGACTGGGAGAGTTTCGCCCTCTATGAAGCGGAAGTCGGCTCGGTCATCGGTTCGAGGCGCATTTTGGCGCTTTGCACCTATTCGCTCGAAAAATGCGGCGCGCCGGAAATATTGGACGTCATCGCCAATCATGACTTCGCGCTGATCCGGCGCGACGGCCGTTGGCAGAGCGTCAAGAGCCTCGCCTATCATCGGGCCCAGCAGGCGCTGAGCGAAAGCGAAGAACGGTTTCGCCTGCTCGTCGACGGCGTGCGCGACTACGCGATCTTCATGCTCGATCCGGAAGGCGGCATCGTCAGTTGGAACGACGGGGCCGAGCGCATCCAGGGCTGGTCGGCCGACGAGGTCGTCGGCCGCCATTTTTCATTACTCTATCCCGGCGCGGAGGGGCGAGCCGATCTGCAGTTCGCCGCGACGCATGGCGTTTTCAAGGACGAGGGCGAACTCGTCCGCAAGGACGGCTCCACTTTCCATGCCGAAGTGCAGATCACGCCGCTTTGCGACGACGAGGGGCGCTTGCGCGGCTACGCCAAGGTGATCCGCGACGTGACCGAGCGCCGCCGCGCCGAACGCGAATTGACGGCGAGCGAAGCGCGGTTGCGGGCGACGATCGAGGGCGCCGTCGACGGGATCGTCGCCATCGACGAGCGGGGCGCGATGTTATCGCTGAATTCCGCGGCCCTGCGCCTGTTCGGCTACGACCTGTCCGAGTCGATCGGGCAGAACGTCAAAATGCTGATGCCGGAGCCGGTTCGCAGCGAGCATGATTTCTATCTCGCCATCCGCAGCGAGCTGCAGGGGGCGCCGACGAGCGGGGAGGGACGCGAGGTCGTCGGCCAGCGCAAGGACGGCTCGACCTTCCCGTTGGAGCTGACGATCAGCGAGGCGAACTGCGACGGTCGCCGCATTTTCATCGGTTTCCTGCGCGACCTCACGGAGCGGCGCAAGACGGAGGCTCGAATGCAGAAAATGCGCGCCGAGCGTCTGGATTTGATGGCGCAGATGGCGACGGGCGTCGCGCATGAGGTCAACCAGCCGCTCTCCGCCATCGCCACCTATCTGAGCACGGCGCGCCGGTTGCTGCCGAGGCCCGAGACGAGCGCGGCGCAGGTCGACGCCATTCTGGAGAGCGCCGCCGTACAGGTCATGCGCGCCGGACAGATCATCGGCCATTTGCGCAGTTTCATCACGCGCGGAGAGCCCGACAAGACGTTGCAGAGCCTGCATGAGGTCATCCAGGACGCCTGCGATTTCGCCGACGTCAGCGCGAAGACTGCGAAGGTCGACGTGATGCTCCGCCTGCAGGCCGAGTTCGACCGCGTCATCATCGACAGGGTTCAGATTCAGCAGGTGCTCGTCAATTTGAAGCGCAACGCCATCGAGGCGATGCACGCGAGCGAGAAGCGCGAATTGGTGGTCGCGACGTCCCTGGCCGGCGAAGACCTGATCCGCACGGATATTTCCGACACGGGAGCCGGCCTGTCGGAGGAGTCGTTGAGCAATTTGTTCGAGCCCTTCACGACCACCAAGGCGCATGGCCTGGGCGTCGGCCTCTCGATCTCGCGGTCGATCGTCGAGGCGCATTACGGCAAGCTCTGGGCCGAGCCGAACCCCGGCGGCGGCGCCATTCTCAGCTTTACGCTGCCTTTGGCGCGGGAGGATCAGGATCGTCGCGGCCAGCTCGTCCTCGATCCTTGACGCCGAGGCGAAGGCGACGAAACGAAAGCGCGCCGGCGGTGAGACCGCCGACGCGCTTCTCGCGTCGAACGCCGCTTTCTTATTTTGACGCGTTTCCGGCCGTCAGGTCAGATACTGACCGCCGTTGATGGTCAGCGTCGAGCCGGTGATGAATCCGGCTTCGTCGGAGGCGAGGAACACCACGGCGCGGGCGATCTCCTCCGGCTGGCCGAGGCGGCCGACCGCGATGTGCGGAATGACGTGCTTGTCCAGCACCTCCTTCGGCACGGCCAGAACCATCTCCGTGGCGATATAGCCCGGCGCGACGGCGTTGACGGTAATGCCCTTCGACGCGCTCTCCTGGGCCAGCGCCTTGACGAAGCCGATGTCGCCCGCCTTGGAGGCCGAGTAGTTCGTCTGGCCGGCCTGGCCCTTCTGGCCGTTGATCGAGGAGATGACGATGATGCGGCCGAAGCCGCGCTCGCGCATGCCGTTGATGACCGGACGAGTGACGTTGAACAGCGAATTGAGGTTGGTGTTGATGACCGCGCTCCACTGCTCCAGCGTCAGGCGGTGAAACACACCGTCGCGGGTGATGCCGGCGTTGTTGACGAGAATTTCGACCGGGCCGAGGTCTTTCTCGATCTGCGCGATGCCGGCGACGCTGGCGTCATAGTTCGAGACGTCCCATTTGTAGACCGGAATGCCGGTCTCGGCCTTGAACTTGGCGGCGGCCTCGTCATTGCCGGCGTAATTCGCCGCGACAGTGTAGCCGGCTTCTTTCAACGCTTTCGAAATCGCCGCGCCGATGCCGCGCGTGCCGCCTGTGACTACCGCTATTCTACCCACATCGTCCTCCTTACATCGTCTCTAGCAATTGTCGGCATGGACCGCGGGCCTCGAGGCCCGCGGTCCAAAAAACTCAGCGTTCGATCGTCAGGGCGATGCCCATGCCGCCGCCGATGCACAAGGTGGCGAGACCGCGCTTGCCGCCGCGCCGCGCGAGCTCATGGAGCAGCGTCGTCAAAATGCGCGCGCCCGAGGCGCCGATCGGGTGGCCGATGGCGATCGCGCCGCCATTGACATTGACGATCGCCGGGTCCCAGCCGAGGTCCTTGTTCACCGCGAGCGCCTGCGCCGCGAAAGCCTCGTTGGCCTCGACGAGGTCGAGGTCGGAGATTTTCCAGCCGGCCTTCTCCAGCGCCTTGCGCGACGCCGGGATCGGGCCGGTGCCCATCACGGAAGGATCGACGCCGGCCGTCGCCCAGGAGGCGATGCGGGCGAGCGGCGTCAGCCCGCGCTTGGCCGCCTCCGCCGCCGTCGTGACGACCAGAGCCGCCGCGCCGTCGTTGAGGCCGGAGGCGTTGGCCGCCGTCACCGTGCCGTCCTTGGTGAAGGCCGGCTTCAGCTTGGCGACGCCCTCGAGCGTCACGCCATGCTTGATATATTCGTCCTGGTCGACGATGACGTCGCCCTTGCGGGTCGAAACCGTATAGGGAACGATCTCGTCCTTGAACTTGCCGGCCTTCTGGGCGGCCTCGGCCTTGTTCTGCGAGGCGACGGCGAAGGCGTCCTGATCGGCGCGGCTGATCTGCCACTTGGCGGCGACGTTCTCGGCCGTGATGCCCATGTGGTAATTATTGAAGGCGTCGGTCAGGCCGTCGACGATCATCGTGTCGACGAACTTGACGTCGCCCATCTTCGTGCCGGCGCGCAGATGCGCGGCATGGGTCGAGAGCGACATGGACTCCTGGCCGCCGGCGACGATAATCGTCGCGTCGCCCGCCTGGATCTGCTGGGCGGCGAGCGCCACGGCGCGCAGGCCCGAGCCGCACACCTGGTTGACGCCGAAAGCGGTCTTGTCCTGCGGCACGCCGGCCTTGATCGCCGCCTGGCGCGCCGGGTTCTGCCCGTGGGCGGCGCCGAGAACCTGTCCCAGGATGACCTCGTCCACGTCGCCCGGCTGAAGCTTGGCGCGTTCGATGGCGGCCTTCACCGCGACTGCGCCGAGCTCATGGGCAGGCGCCGTCCCGAGCGCCCCGTTGAACGATCCCACGGCGGTCCGCGCCGCGGAAACGATCACGATCTCCGTCGTCATATCGATCTCCTGGTTGGTCGAGCTGTCCGGCGCCTCGAGGCGCCGTCACTGGAAACGTTGAGCACTTTGCGCCGACGCTCGTCAAGCGCCGGCTCGCCCCGCTCGCGGAGTTTCTGATCGTTTCGTCGGAATGCGGAAAGACTCCAGCTTTTTGTTTTCTGCGTATTTTCGCGACGCGGAGCCGGCGGCGCCCTCCGCCGGCGGCGCTCCGGCGCCGGGCGAATGCTGGCCGTCCCTCGACGAATTTATTGCCGCAGCCGCCCGATTGCGCGTATCGTTCTGTTCGAACGTGATTAAATCTTGGGCGGGCCGGCGTTCGAGAGTATTTTTTGCTACAGCCGAGGACATTGGCGGAGCGGCGCGGCTCCGCCGGGCTTTCGGGGGAAACGCGTCACGGAGGCGGCGAAGCGGACCATGGCTACGGACAAACAGCCGACGACGATCAAGAAATATGCGAACCGGCGTCTCTACGACACGGGGACGAGCACATACGTGACGCTCGAGGATCTGGCGGCTATGGTCAAGCGCGGCGAGGATTTCGTCGTCTGCGACGCCAAGACGGGCGAAGACATCACGCGGCCCGTTCTCACCCAGATTATTTTCGAGCAGGAGGGCAAGGACGGGCAGAGCCTGCTGCCGATCGCCTTCCTGCGCCAGCTCATTCGTTTCTATGGCGATTCGATGCAGATGCTGGTGCCGAGCTATCTGGAGTTCAGCATCGATCGTCTGACGCGGGACCAGCAGAAGTTTCGCGATCAGGTCTCGCAGGCTCTGGAGGGCGCGCCGTTCGGCGAGCCGACGCGCCAGGCCTTCCAGTCGATCGAGGAGCTGGCGCGCAAGAACATGTCGGTATTC
Source organism: Methylocystaceae bacterium (assembly GCA_003105285.1). GTDB lineage: Bacteria > Pseudomonadota > Alphaproteobacteria > Rhizobiales > Beijerinckiaceae > Methylosinus. The sequence goes on along the minus strand of PQAN01000305.1, from coordinate 10,543 downwards.
CGTCAGGCGCTCGCGATGTTCAATCCGTTCGGCGTCGCGGCCGAGGGATCGGCGGCTCAGGCGACGGCCGAGCCGGCGGACGAGGCCGCTCGTCCACGATCCGATCTCGACGATATGAAACGGCAGCTCGACGAGCTCCACAAGCGCATCGACCAATTGTCCGGCAAGAGCGCCGGCTGATCTCCCCTCCGCGAGGAGCGAGCCGAAGGCTCGCGGTCCAGAAGCGGCCTTAGACCGCGAGCCTCCGGCTCGGCGTCGTCCGAGACGTCACGCCGTCACGTCGAGGGCGACGGCGCGGCCGGGCGTCTCACGCGCCGCGCCGAAGTGCGTGCCCTGGAAATAATCGACGCCCCACTCGCGAAGCAATTGCGCCGTCTCCTCGTCCTCGATCCATTCGGCGACGACTTCGAGCTCGAGATGCTTGGCGAGATCGACGAGCGTTCGGACGAAGAAGCGGTCGTCGGCGGATTTGGCGATATTGCGCATGAACTCGCCGTCGATCTTGACGAAGTCGAAGTCGAGATGGCGCAGGTTGCGGAACGACGTGTGTCCGGCGCCGAAATCGTCGATCGCCAATTTGACGCCGAGACGCCTGCAGCAGGCGATCGCCTGGCGGGTCGTTTCGAAATCCTCGATCATCGCGGTCTCGGTGATCTCGATCGTCAGGCGGTCGGCGACGCCCGGATAGGCCATTGCCGCGCTCGCCAGCCAATCGGGCCATTCGGGATCATGAATGGTGTCGAGCGACGCATTGACCGAGACGCGCAGAGTCGCGTCCTCGCGCAGGCGCGCGAGCGCCAGCTCCTGGACCCGCTGATCGAGCAGGCGCACGAGCCCCGATTTTTCCGCGACCGGCAGAATGTCGCCCGGAACGATGACGGAGCCGTCCGCGAGCCGCACGCGCAGCAGCCCTTCGTAGAAGGCCGTCTCGCCGGTTCTCGCGGAGACCACGGGCTGGAACGCCAGTTCGACGCGCCGGTCGTTCAGGGCGCAGACCACGTCGTCGGCGATCCGCAACGCGTGCAGCCGGCCGCCGTCGCGCGCGAGCGACGATCGATAGGCGACGAAGCGGGCGCCCGCGCCTCGACGGGCGACGTCGAGGGCTTCTTCGGCATGCTGGAACAGGACGGCGGCGGTTCGCCCCTCGCGCGGCGCGACGACGGCTCCGATACGCGCCGTCACGGCGATCGGACCGGCCGATGTTTCGAACGGCGTCTCGCCGATGACGTCGAGGAGACGATGTCCCGTCGCCTCCGTCTGCTCCGCGTCGCAGTTTTCCAGCAACAGCGCGAATTTATTGCCGGCATAGCGCGCGACGAGGTCGTCCACGCGGAGATTGGCGCGCAATCGGGCAGTGAGGCCGATGATGATCTCGTCGCCTGCATCATAGCCGCGGGCGCGGTTGAGCTCGAACAGATTTTCGAGCGCCGCCAGCATGATGGCGAACGGCTTGCGCGTTTTTTCGGGCCAGCCGAGCAGACGATGCGCATGCTCGGCGAGCGCTGCGCGGCTCATCGCCCCGGTCAGCGCGTCGACCTGCGCGCGTCGCGCCAATTGCCGTTCCGTCTCGTAACGTTCGGTGATGACGCGCACGAGTCCATGCGCGCGGACCGGCCGGCCGTCGGCTCCGGCGAACCATCGGCCGCAATCCTCCACCCACAGGACCGGCCCTCCGCCGCATTCGCGCGGCGGCGCGAGAGCGTAGATCGCCTGAAACGGGACGCCGGCGCCGTTGTCCTTCACCGGCGAATTGACGATGGCGTCGTAGCGCGAGGTCACGCTCCCCGCGCCGAGACGCGCGCCATAGGCGAGGCCGGTGGAGAGATCGGCGTTCGCCAGCGGGCCGAACGCCGAGGCGAGATCGCCGCTCCAGACTAGACGGTCCGTCGCCATGTCCCAGTCATAGGGGAGCGCGCCGATCGAAGCGAGGATGACGCGAGGGTCCGGACCCGGCGAGGCGCTGGCGGAACCGGCGGCCGGCGCTGGCGTTTCGACGGCGGAGACGGCCTTTCGGGCGAGATGTCGCGACTGCATCGGCGGACCTGAAGAAAATGCGAACTCCGGTCCACTATGAATTTTCAAAAGTAAATTCGCCGTTTAGCCCCATGTGGGGGCGTCGCCGGCGGGTTCGAAACCGGGCGGAGCGAGTTCGAAGCGGGCGAATTCGAAGCCGGGCGCGACGGTGCAGCCGACCAGCGTCCAGTCGCCGAGGCTCGCCGCGCTCTGCCAGCAATGGGCGGGAACGATCAGTTGCGGCCGCTGCCCTTCGGCGAGCCGCCTGCCGAGAATGTGGCGCGTCGCCGCCGCTCCATCCGCGGAAAGGCTCAAGGCGAGCGGCGCGCCGGCGTGGAAATGCCAGATTTCGGCGGCGTCGACGCGGTGCCACGCGGAGGTCTGCCCCGCCGCGAGAAGATAATAGATGGCCGTCGAAGCGGCCCGGCCGTCTTCGACCGCTCGCTCGTCGCGAAAGGTTTCGCGATAGAAGCCGCCCTCCGGATGGGGAGCGAGCTCCAGGAGCCGCGCCACATCTTCGGCGGTGAGGCCGTCGTGAGCGTCGATCATGATTTGAAGCCGTTCTTGCGCTCGCGCATGTCGGCGAAGACGAGGACCGGATCGGCGTTATAGAGGCCGAGGGTCTTTTGAACTTCGATGTCCTCCGTACGCAGAAAGGGATTGGTGGCGAGCTCCAGCGCGATCGTCGTCGGCAGCGTGGCCTGCCCCGCCGCCCGCAGCGCGTCGACCTCGCGGGCGCGTTCCAGAAGCAGCGGATTGCGCGGATCGACGGTCAGCGCGAAACGCGCATTCGCCTGCGTATATTCGTGTCCGCAATAGACTTGCGTCTCTTGCGGCAATTGCGCGATGCGCGCGAGCGAATCGTACATGACCTCCATCGACGTCTCGAAAACGCGGCCGCATCCGAGCGAAAACAGCACGTCGCCGACGAACAGGATGTCGTCGTCCTCGAAGTGATAGAGGATGTGCCCCGTCGTATGGCCCGGCGCCTCGATGACGCGCGCGCTCGTATTTCCGACCCTGACGATATCGCCTTCCCCGACGCCGAGTTCGAGCCCAGGGATACGGCGTTCGTCTCGTCGCGGGCCGACGACGCGGGCCTGCGGATAGAGCGCCTTCAGTCCCGCCACGCCCTGGATATGGTCCATATGGTGGTGGGTGATCAGAATATCGGTGAGGCGCCAGCCGAGCCGCCGCAATTCGGCGGCGATCGCGTCGGCGTCCGGCGCGTCGATCGAGGCGACGGCGCCTGTCTCCTGGTCGTGGACGAGCAGGCCGAAATTATCGGTCAGACATATGAACTGGCGGACTTCGACGCCCATGCGGCCTCCCGAGACGATATTTAAGGCGTTGGCTGGCCGACACCTTAAGGGGCCTCGGCGGTCTTCACAATTCCATGTCCGCACCGCGTTGAACTTGCTGGAATTCGTCGTCGAGGCGGCGTTCATGCAGGCATGGCGAGGCTTGCGCCGCATGTTCCGGCGCTTGCGTCGTCTCGCGGATATTGCCAAATATCGGGCATGCCGCTCGATGTCGTCGATCTGCGCAGCTTCTACGCCTCGCCGCTGGGCCAAGTGGCGCGGCGGCTGGTCGGGCGGATGGTGCGCGCGCAATGGGAGGACTACGCCGGCTTGCGCGTACTCGGCATCGGCTATGCGACGCCCTATCTCGTCGACTTCCAGGACCGCGCGCAGAGGGTGCTCGCCTTCATGCCCGCCGCCCAAGGCGTCGTGCATTGGCCGCTCGACGGCCGTTCGGCGTCGGCGCTGGTCGAAGCGACGATGATGCCTCTGCCGGATGCGAGCGTCGACCGCATTCTCGCCGTTCATGCGCTGGAGGTCGGCGAAACCCCCCGCGATATTCTGGAAGAAATCTGGCGCATTCTCGCGCCCGGCGGGCGGGTGATCGTCGTCGTTCCGAGCCGCTCTGGCCTGTGGGCGCGGGTCGACACGACGCCCTTCGGCCACGGCCATCCCTATTCGCGCGGTCAGTTGCAGATGCTGCTGCAGGAGACGCTGTTCCTGCCGGTCTATTGGGGCGAGGCGCTCTATGTGCCGCCTTTCGCGCGCGCTTCGCTGCTGCGCTCGGCGCCGGCCTTCGAGCGCATCGCCGGACGCTTCTCGCTGCCGGGCGCCGGCGTTCATGTGGTCGAAGCGACGAAACAGCTCTATCGGCCCGCCAGCCTGAGGCGCGCCGTGCGGCGCGCGCTGCCCCCGCTCGAAGTGCTCGCGCCGGCGGGCGCTAGCGCCGGCTGCAATTGAGGGCGCGGGAGCGAGCCTTCGGGCTCAGCGCCCCCGTCGGCCGAAATCGACGCGCAGTCCGAAGCTCTTGGCCAAGAACAGCCCGCCGTGCAGCAGGCCGGCGTTGTCGATGCCATGCGCGAGACCGGCCGACAGATGCCATTGCGTCGGTATGCCGCCCTTGCCGAGCGCGTTGGCGGAGAGGAGCAGCGCCTCGGCGGGGATCATCGTGTCCTCGTCGCCGTGGACGAGCAGGATCGCGGGCGGACGGGAGGTGAGCCTCGGCGCCTCCTCGGCCGGTTCCGCCCCGGTCACCAGAACGCCCGAATAGCCGAGGATGGCGGCCGGCGACACGGCGCGGCGCAGGCCGGCGTGAAGCGCCATCATCGTGCCCTGGCTGAAGCCGACCAGGGCCAGCCTGGTCTCGTCGAGCTCGTGCTTCTCCAACTCGGCGGACAGAAAAGCGTCGAGCAGCGGCCGCGCCGAAACGACGCCCCGCCAGCGCTCGTCCGGATCGCGCATGGTCAGCGGAAACCACTGCCGGCCGGAGGGCGAGAGGGCGCAGCGCTCGGGCGCGTGCGGAGAGACGAAGGCCGCGTCCGGCAGAAAGGAGCGCCACTGCCGGCCGATCTCGATGAGGTCGTTACCGTCCGCGCCATAGCCGTGCAGGAACACGACGAGCTGCTTCGCCTTGCCGGATTTGGGTTGGAGTCTCGGGCCGTCGAGCTGTGGCGTCATGTGATCTCGCAAAATTCGGAGCGAAGACGAAACGGGCCGCTCATCCCCCATTCAACGCGCCGGCGACGCCTGCGACGATCATCGCCATGCCGAGCCATTCCCGCGCGCTGGTCGTCTGCGCGAACATGCGGCGCGTCACGATCTGCGCGAAGACCACTTCGACCAGCGCCAAAGTGCGCACGCGCGGCGCGGTCTCGATGGCGAAGGCCAGGAACCAGAACAAGGTCGCGAAGGCTCCGAGCAGTCCGGCCGACAGGGACGGACGCCAGTGCGCGGCGATGGCGGCGAGGCCCTTGCGGTCGAAGACGCCCAGATAGAGCAAGATGAGCGCCGTTTGCAAGACGAGGCCGATCGTCAGCTCGCTCGCTGCGGCGGTGACGAAGGACGGGCCGCCGAGCGCCAGGACGCCCTCGCGGAAACCGACCGTCGAGACGGCGAAGGCCGCGGCCGAGGCGAGGCCGTAGCCGGCCGACCGCCATGTCGCGCCGCCGATCGCGCCGCTCGGCAGGGACACCGCCAGGACGCCCAGTGTCGCCGACAGAACCGCCAACGCGATCGGCCAGGTGACGGAATCGCCCATGAAGACGAGGCCGAAGGCGACGATCTGCATGGCTTCGGTCTTCATCAGCGCCGTCGTGATGACGAAAGATCGCTCGCGCATGGAAACGAGCATCAGCCCGGTCGCCGCGACCTGCGCCAGCGACGCGAGCGCGATGAGCCCGAGCGCGCGCGCATTCGGCGCGGGCGGGAGCGCGTCGAAAAATACGCAAGCCGCCGCGAGAAAGGCGAAGGAGAAGGGCAGTCCGAACAGAAAGCGCACGAATGTGGCGCCGGCCGCGCCGAGCGTGTCGGTGAGGTCGCGCTGCAGCGCGTTGCGCAGGGTTTGGCCGCCGGCGGCCGTCAGAGTGAAGGCGGCCCAGAGCCAGGAGGGGACGGCGGTCATGGGCGATCGCTCGAGCTTTCGTTTCAGGCAGGCGCTTCTTATCTGAAATCCACACGCGAGTTCCACGGCAAAATTTTCCGCGGCAAAATTTGCGCCGCAAAACGGAAAAGCCCGGCCGTGAGGCCGGGCTTTTCCGTCTCGAGTCCTCCACGCCTATCGGAGATCGCCGCCCGACGTCCAGCCGGCGGGAGCAGCGTCGACGGCGGGAAAAGGATGTCCGCCCGACAGGAACGGGTTTCCCTGCAGAGTAGCCGAGAGCATGGCGGCGTCGAGCCGCGATTGTCGCGTCGGCTGGGCCGCGCCGTAAGCGAAGCCGCCGCCGGCATAGGCCGACGGCTGCGTCGCGAAACGGCCGCGAGCAGCGCCTTGCCGCTCGACGGGAACGACGGAGACGCCGAAAGAGCCGATCGGAAACGGCGCTCCGCCCGAGCCGACGATGGTCTGATCGCGAAGTCCGGCGTCGAGATCGATCGGCAGCGCCCGCTCGCGCCGGTAGTCGAAACCGATCTGTCCGCTTCCGCTTGCGCCGACGAGAAAGGCCCTCGGGCCGGCTCCGGCGCTCGCAGTCGCGCGAACCTCGTAGAGGTATGCGGAAGACGCATCGCCCGCCACCCAGGAATAGCCGGAGCTCGCATTCGCGTGAAAGCCGGTCCACAACGGAAGGGACGCCTGCGGGCCTCGCACGGGCGAAAGGTCCGCCGCGAATGTCGCTCCGGCGCATAGAGCCGCGCCGGTGGCGGCCGCCGATGACAGAATTTTGGCAAATAAATCTTTTTTCAACGAAATGCCCCCACTCGTTAAGCTGCGCATCCGCAGACGACTGTGCGGTCGATCCAAAGCTATGGCTCGCCGCATGAGGCGGTCAACGCAGTAACCTTACGTACGCGCTACGTACGTGGTCGCGCGTTCGCTTCGCATTTCGTCGGGGCCGGGTCGTTTCGCATCTTGTTCGAAGGCTCGTCGGTCATCACCTCACTCGTGAAGCCGAGTTCGAGCGCGCTATCTATCCGTCCGAGCGCGCTCGGGTCATTCGTAACTCGGGTCATTCGCAATTCGAGAGGATTTGTCATGGGCAGCGAGCGCTATCACAAAACCCGCATCGGCGACCATGAGTTGAAGCCGGAAACTCTGATGCTCGGATATGGCTATGATCCGGCGCTCTCGGAAGGATCGGTCAAGCCGCCGGTGTTCTTGACCTCGACTTTCGTCTTCCGCACGGCGGAAGAAGGACGCGATTATTTCGACTATATGGCGGGACGCAGCGCTCCCGCCGGCGACAGTCAGGCGGGCCTCGTCTATTCGCGCTTCAATCATCCGAACCTCGAAATCCTCGAGGACCGGCTGGCGATCCACGAGAAGGCCGAAGGCGGATTGGTGTTTTCGTCCGGCATGTCGGCGATCGTCACGGCGATCCTCGCTTATGCGAGGCCGGGCGACGTCATTCTGCATAGCCGTCCGCTCTACGGCGGCACCGAGGTTCTGATCGGCAGGACGCTCGCGCCGTTCGACATCAAGAGCGTCGGCTTTACCGACGGTCTCGACGAGAAGGACGTCCGCCGCGCGGCCGAGCGCGCCTTGGCCGAGGGCGATGTCGCCATGGTGTTCGTCGAGACGCCGTCGAACCCGATGAACAGCCTCGTCGACATCGCGCTGTTGCGCCGCGTCGCCAACGACATTTGCGCGCGTCAGGGCCGCAGGCCGATTCTGTGCTGCGACAACACATTGCTCGGGCCGGTGTTCCAATCGCCGCTCGAGCACGGCGCCGATCTGTCGCTCTATTCGCTGACCAAATATGTCGGCGGCCACAGCGATCTCATCGGCGGCGCGGTCGTCGGCAAGGCCGCCGATCTCAAGCCGATCCGCGCCATGCGCAGCGCGATCGGCACGCAGCTCGATCCGCATTCCTGCTGGATGCTGAGCCGCTCGCTCGAGACCTTGTCGCTGCGCATGCGGCGCGCGGCGAGCAACGCCGCGATCGTCGCCGATTATCTCAGCCGTCATCCCAAAGTCGCGCGCGTTCATTATCCGCCGCTGTTGCCTGACGATCACCCCGCGCGGCGGCTGATGGAGCGGCAATCGAGTTCCGCCGGCTCGACCTTCTCCTTCAAGGTCGAAGGCGGACAGAAGGAGGCTTTCGCCTTTTTGAACCGCCTGCAGGTGTTCAAGCTCGCCGTCAGTCTCGGCGGCACGGAATCCCTGATCTGCCATCCGACGACGACCGTTCACTCGGGACTCACCGAAGAGGCGCGACGCGAGATCGGCATCACGCCGTCGCTCATCCGCATGTCGATCGGCATCGAACATGAAGACGATCTCATCGCCGATATCGCGCAAGCCTTCGCATGAGACGCCGCCTGGCGCTCCGCCTCGCGGCGGCGCGCCAGGAGGGCCGCGAAATCCATGCAACGCCGGCGCAGACATTCGTCCGGGCAGGCGTCCGAATAATGGTCGCGCAGGACGGCGAGGGCGAATTCCGTCAATCGCTTTTCATCGATGCAATCGCGCATCGGCTCCATGCCGGCGGCGTGTTCGAGTATCTCGTCGATCTTTTGCCTTTCGCCCGCGATGTCGCACATGTTTCGCTCCTATCGATGGCTCCGTTCGAAGCAGCTTCGATAAAGTGAGCGCCTGTCGTCAATACTGCGAGCCGTATATTGGAAGGCTTGCAGCCGGCGCATTTTGGAAGCCTTGCAGAGAGCAGAGGCCTGCGCGAACTCGATCGTCACGAGAGCCCTGAATAGGATTCGGGTCGTCGCCTCCAATGATGGAGCGAATTGTGCGATATTCGACCGTCAACCCGAGGAGAACGAGATGTTCATCGCCATGAATCGCTTCAAGGTCGTCAAGGGAGAGGAAAAGGCGTTCGAACAGATATGGGCTTCGCGCCGCACGCGGCTCGACGAGATGGAAGGCTTCATCGCCTTTCATCTTCTCAAGGGGCCGGAGCGCGACGATCACACTCTCTATTCGTCGCATACGACCTGGGAGACGAAGGCGAGCTTCCTCGCCTGGACGACGTCGCAGCAGTTCCGCGACTCCCACAAGAACGCCGGACAGAACAAGCCGCTCTATATCGGCCATCCGGAGTTCGAGGGTTTCGAGAGCGTGCTGGGCGAGACCAATCCGCATCTCGCCCCGCGATCTGCTCGATGAGCGAGCCCGCGCCGCGCTATCATTTCAACGTCGCCGAAATTCCGACGCCGGGGAGAGTCGCATTGCATCGTCTGCGGTTGCCGCGCTACGTCCCGGAAGATGTCGAGGTCTTTCGTCTCGACTTCGATCTCGTGAACCCGGCGCCGAGCGCGGATTGGGCCGTGCTCGGCGACGACGAGCGCGAGCGCGCGGCGAAATTCCACAGGCATGACGACCGTGTCCGCGCCATCGCCACGCGCGCGGCGCTTCGCCGCCTGCTCGGCGAGCGGCTGCATCGCGAGCCCGGCGCGCTGCGCTTCGACGCGGGACCTCACGGCAAGCCATTGCTGCGAGAGGGAGCGGCTCTCGAGTTCAATGTCTCGCACTCCGGCGGCTTCGCTCTGATCGCGCTGTCGCGAACCGGCGCGGTCGGCGTCGACATCGAGCGGCGCGACCGAGCGATCGACGTCACGAGCCTCGCGTCGCTCGTGCTGTCGCCCGACGAGCAGGCGGCGGGGGAGGGCGGCGTCGACGCGTTCTTCGAGCGCTGGGTCGTGAAAGAAGCGATTTTGAAGGCCCTCGGACTGGGCGTCGCCGAGCAATTGCAAGCATTGTCCGTTTGGCGTCCCGGCGCCGCGGAGGAATACGAGCTGCGCCACGCCGAGGAAGATTGGAGCGGCGTCGGCGCTTGGGCGCTGGACGCGCCGCCGGGCTATGCGGCGGCGCTCGCCTTTGCGAAACGCGGGTAGTCACGCCCCGCGCAGCACACGAACCAGCGTTTCCGGCTCGACGAGCGGCAGCGAACAGGTCGTCCCGCGGCAGACATAGGCCGTGGCGCGCCCGTCGACCATCGTCTTGCCGAAAGCCGGGTGAGCGGCCGGCAGCGCGGCGCCGGGCGCGACGACGCTCAGCACGCGGCCGGGCAGGCTGACGCCGTAGACGGCGCGGCGCAGCGCCACCGTCTCCGCCGCATTGGGCGCGCCCACGATGACGATCTGTATCGCCTCGCGCAAGGTCTCGGCGCCGTTCAGCAGCGTCGAATAGCCGAGCAGACCGCGCCGCACGACGCCGGAAAAAGCGGCGACGATCGACGAGGCGCGATCGCGATAGGAGACGTCGCCGGTCAGATGATAGAGCTGCGCGAGAACCTGCAGCATCGTCCCGTTGCCGGACGGCAGCGGCGCGTCCTCGGCGATCTTGGCGCGTCGAATCAAGGCGTCGGCGTCGTCGGCGGTCAGAAAATAGCCGCCCGCCTCCCGGTCGCGGTAGTGGGTCTCGACCCGTTCGATCCAGGCTCGGCACCGATCCAGATAGGCGGGCTCGCCGGTCGCCTCGTGCAGCGCCAGAGCGGCGCGGCCGAGGTCGGCGTAATCGTCGAGCACCGCGACATGTCGGGCGCGGCCGGCGCGAAAAGAGTGGAGCAGCCGCCCGTCTTCGGTCGTCATCTGGCCGACGACGAAATAGAACGCCTCGATGG
>PQAN01000304.1 GCA_003105285.1 Methylocystaceae bacterium | reverse complement strand
CCGGCGGCGGTACCGCCGCCGGCCCCGTCCGTCTGTCCGAGGTCGTCTCGTCGGCCGCCGAGCGCTTCTCGAGCGGCATCGACGAGCTCGACCGCGTGCTCGGCGGCGGCATCGTCCCGGGCTCGCTGGTGCTGCTCGGCGGCGAGCCCGGCATCGGCAAGTCCACGCTGCTGATCCAGGCCTGCGCGGCGCTGGCGCGGCGCGGCGAGCGCGTCATCTATATTTCAGGCGAGGAGGCGGTCGCGCAGGTGCGGCTGCGCGCGGCGCGCCTCGGCCTCGCCGACGCGCCCGTCGAGCTCGCCGCCGCCACCCATGTCGAGGATATTCTCGCGACCTGCTCGACCGGCAGAAGAGCGGCGCTCGTCGTCATCGACTCGATCCAGACGATGCATACGGAAACCGCAGAATCGGCGCCCGGAACGGTCACGCAGGTGCGCGCCAGCGCGCAGGCGCTGTTGCGCCACGCGAAGCCCAGCGGCTCGACGGTCATTCTCGTCGGCCATGTGACGAAGGACGGGCAGGTCGCCGGCCCGCGCGTCGTCGAGCATATGGTCGACGCCGTGCTCTCCTTCGAGGGCGACAGCGCGCATCACTTCCGAATGCTGCGCGCCTCCAAGAACCGGTTCGGCCCGACCGGCGAGATCGGCGTGTTCGAAATGACGGGCGCCGGCCTCGCCGAGGTCGCCAATCCGTCGGCGCTGTTTCTCGCCGGGCGCGACGCGATGGCGCCGGGCGCGGCCGTTCTCGCCGGCATGGAGGGGCAACGCCCCGTGCTCGTCGAAATCCAGGCGCTGGTCGCGCCGACGTCGCTCGGCACGCCGCGTCGCGCCGTCGTCGGCTTCGATCCCAACCGCCTGTCGATGATCCTCGCCGTATTGGAGGCGCATGGCGGCCTGAAGCTCGGCGCTCACGACGTCTACCTCAGCGTCGCGGGGGGGCTGCGCGCCGACGAGCCGGCCGCCGATCTCGCCGCGGCGGCGGCGCTCGTCTCGTCGCTCACCGGCGCCGTGCTGCCGGCGGAACAGCTCTATTTCGGAGAAATCGCCTTGTCCGGCGCCGTGCGCCCGGTCATTCACGCCGGCGCGCGATTGAAGGAGGCCGGCAAGCTCGGCTTCCGCAGCGCCGTGCTGCCGCAGGCCCAGCAAGTGAACGACGACGACAAAAGCGCGGGCGTCGCCTTCGCGCCCTGCGGCCATGTCGCCGCGCTCGTCGCCGAGATCGCGCGCCGTTCGGCCGGGCGGCGCAAGAGCGGCCAAGCCGCGAACCGGCCCGCCAGCGACGGCCCTACGTATGAATGATTCGCGGTAAGGATTTGTTTTAACAAAATTAACTTATCAACATCCGGGCCGCCCACAAGTGAAGTCGGTACATTTACTTGTGACGATAAATAAACCGCTGGAAGCGCGCCGACAAATACAGAAAAGAGGGCCCCGCCGCACGCCGCGGCGGTTGCAGAAAATTAACCATGAGCAATAATCATCGGACTGTCCGAATCAAGCGTTTGCAGTGCCTCGAGGCAAAAAATGCAATCTAGGGAATTTGCTGAAACGAGCAGAGAAATCGCCCGTTGGAGTGAGCCTTTGGTAGCGGACCGTATTTTCGGCGTCTATCAGGCGTGGTTCCAGGGGCATGGGCAGATGTCGGACGCGCTGGGGCGTCAGCATTGCCGAATGTGGCGCAGCCTGCTGGAGGGCGAGGCTATTCGCGCGAAAGACGCGCGCAGCCACCTCCTGAAGCTGGCGAAGCGCGTCAATCTCGAGGAGCGGAGCCTAGAGGTCATCGACGAATCCGTCATGGACGAATTGTTCCGCGTGATCCTGCGGCGTTGGCAGGGGTCGAGGGACGAGGCGCGGCTCAACGGCATGGCGCTGGTGCTGGCCGCCTCGACGCTGGGCGAGATCAGAAAAGCCGCCTGAGACGTCGAACCGCCGGCGTCCGGCCGCGCCGGCGCCTCGACGACTGCGGGACTCGCCGGCTCGTGGCCTCGACGACGAATGTCGGCGCGCCGAGGCGCTTCCAGCCGCAGTGGACGCTGGTCCGGCGTTGGAAACGCGCAAAAACGAAAATCCATAGCGCGATGCGGCGGCCGATCGGCCGTGGCCGAGGAATTCGCCCGCCCCCGGACTCGCCGGGCGTGACGAACTATGGCCGCTCCCTTATACTCCGCAAGCGGAAACCCACGGCGACGACCGGCGCGCCGGCGTCCGAGGCCTCCAGTCACCGGGAGCGCTCCGAAAGACATTGCGCCTGTTCTCGACGCGGCCGCCCGCAGCGCGAAGAGGCTCTGAACGACTTACAACCCCTAGAGGCCCTGAAAATGCCGTCTTATCTCGATCTCGCCGTCATTGTCGTCGTATTGGTTTCGGGGCTTCTCGCCCTTTTGCGCGGTTTTACGCGCGAGGTGCTGGCCGTTTTGTCCTGGGTCGCCGCGGCCGCCGCGGCCTACTACTTGCATCCGCTCGTCGTGCCCTATGTCAAACCTTACATTCCGAAAGACAACATCGCGCTCTTCGCGGCGGTGGCGATCGTCTTTTTCGCGACCCTGGTCGTCGTGTCCTTGTTCACGGTGAAGCTGTCCGACGTCATCCTCGACTCCAAGATCGGCGCGCTGGACCGCACCTTGGGCTTCCTGTTCGGCGCCGCGCGCGGGCTGCTGCTCGCCGTCGTCGCCTTCGTCTTCTATGGCTGGCTGGTGCCGGAGGGCAGCCAGCCGGAATGGGTGAAGACCGCCCGCACCAAACCGGTCCTGCAGGTCTCCGGCGATCGCCTGCGCGAATTCCTGCCGGACGATATCGACAGCATCGTCGCCAAGATCAAGACGAAAAAGCCGGGCGCCGGCGAGGAGCCGCCGGCCGAATCGGACAGCGAGGGGAGCAAGCTCGCTCCGACCGATCAAGGCGAGGTCGCGCCGGACAAGCGCAGCGAACTCTCCAAGCCGCAGTCCGCCGCCGCTTATGGCGAGAAAGATCAGCAGAAACTCGACGCCTTGCTCGCCGGGCGAGCGGCGCGTTAAGGAGAGGCGCGCGTCGGGCGTTCGCGCAAAAGGGGAGAGAGGACGAATGAGCGGTTCGGACATCGACTGTGACGGCGCGGATCGTTTCACGGCGGACTCTCGCGATCTCACGGACGACCTCGACGGCGACCGTCT
>PQAN01000303.1 GCA_003105285.1 Methylocystaceae bacterium | reverse complement strand
GCCATGACGAGCAAGCTCCGCCTCTGTCTCTGCGGCCGGATCATTATCAGCTAGCGAAATCGCTGGCCGGAGCCGTCACGTCCCCTTATGACATGTCACGACGCCCCGGGCCGGCAGGCCTATAGGGAAAACTCATGTCGTCCGACGCCCCGGTCCTGAAGCTCTACAATACGCTGACGCGCGCCAAGGAGGAGTTTCATCCTCTCGATGCGGCGAATGTGCGCATGTATGTCTGCGGGCCGACCGTCTATGACTATGCCCATATCGGCAATGCGCGTCCGCTCATCGTCTTCGACGTGCTGTTCCGCTTGTTGCGGCATGTCTATGGCGACGGCCACGTCACCTATGTGCGCAACATCACCGACGTCGACGACAAGATCAATGCGCGCGCCGCCGAGCGCGGCATTTCCATCCGCGACCTGACCGAAGAGACGAACAAGGTCTTTCAGGCGGATGTGAAGGCGCTCGGCTGCCTCGAGCCGAATGTGCAGCCGCGGGCGACCGAGCATGTCGCCGAGATGATCACGATTGTCGAAAGGCTCGTCGCTTCGGGCCATGCCTATGCCGCCGACGGCCATGTGCTGTTCGACGTGCCGTCGATGGCGGACTATGGACGCCTCTCGCGTCGCCCGCTCGATGAAATGATCGCCGGCGCGCGAGTCGACGTCGCGCCCTATAAGCGCGGCGACATGGACTTCGTGCTGTGGAAGCCGTCGAAGGAGAGCGAGCCCGGCTGGGAGTCGCCATGGGGCAGGGGACGCCCCGGCTGGCATCTCGAATGCTCAGCCATGTCGTGGAAGCATTTGGGCGAGGTGTTCGACATCCACGGCGGCGGCGTCGATCTCGTCTTCCCGCATCACGAAAACGAAATCGCCCAGACGCGCTGCGCCTTCGGCCATGACGTCATGGCGAATTACTGGATGCACAATGGATTCCTGCAGGTCGAGGGCGAGAAAATGTCCAAGAGCCTGGGGAATTTCGTGACGATTCACGAGTTGTTGAACACCGAGAAGTTCGGCGGACGGAAGTGGCCGGGCGAAGTGTTGCGGCTCACGATGTTGCGCACGCATTATCGGCAGCCGATCGATTGGACAGTGAAGGCGCTGGAGGAGGCGGAGGCCAGTCTGCGTAAATGGGGAGCTGACATCGGTGCTGTCGAACTCGAGGGAGATGGATTCGGGATTGGTTTCGGCGCCCCAGACGGTGATGGTTATGGCGGTGGGTTTGCTGGCGTCGATACTGTCTTGGAGGCCCTCGCGGATGACCTGAATACGCCGTTTGCGTTGACCGTCATTCATGCCATCGACGATGAACGGGAACTTGATATTTCTCTCAGGCTACTGGGCATAGACATTCATTCTTACGCAAGATGGGTCGAGAGCGAAAAAGTTCGCTCGGTCGATGAGAGGCTCGTCAATTCGCTCATCGCGGAGCGCATCGCCGCCCGCGCCGCCAAGAACTGGGCCGAGTCTGATCGCCTTCGTGACGAACTCGGGGCGATGGGCGTCGCGCTGAAGGACAATAAGGACGGTACGACGACATGGGAGGTGAAGCGGTGATCGCCTCTCTTTCATCCAGCGTACGCGAACCCTCTCCCGGAGGGAGAGGGTGGCTGCGGAGCAGCCGAGCGAATGTAGGGCGATCTGCTGAAGGTTTCCTCATCCTGAGGAGCGGCCATAGGCCGCGTCTCGAAGGACGAGGAAACCTTCATGCGCCGCCTTCCGGAACTCGCCCTCGTGCTTCGAGACGGCTCCTGCGGAGCTTCCTCGGCATGAGGGCGAGGGGCTGCCGTTTGCGGCCTTTGGCCGGTGAATGTCGTACGCGCCTTTCGCTCTCTACTTCTTTGCGTCGTGCTATTCGTCCGACCCTACTTCGGTTCGCCGCAAGCGGATTGCCTCGCTTCGCTCGCAATGACACAGAGAGTCGAGGAGCGCATGGTCATGGGTAGAGAAGCCTGGAAGAAATATTTGCCGTTCCCCGGCCACTGGGCGTCGTATCTTCTCTTCAAGTTGCTCATTCTTGCGCTCGCGGCGGCCTTCGCGTGGCACGTGTTGAACGCGCTCGAGGTGATCTGACGATGGCTCATGCGGGGTCTCCTCCGGGCCTACAGCCTTTCCTGCCGACCGACGCGCCGTTGCTCGCCGCGCTGTTTCGCGAGAGCGTCGAGACGCTCGCGGCCGATGATTACGACGAGGATCAGCGCGCCGCTTGGGCGTCGGTCGCCGACGACGAAGACGCTTTCGCGAAGAGGCTCGCCGGAAATCTCACCATCGTCGGCTTGCTCGATGGAGCGATCGCGGGCTTTGCGACGCTGCGCGAGGGAAAGCTGTTCGATCTGCTCTACGTCCATCCGCGCGCGGCGCGGCGCGGCGTCGGATCGGCGCTCGCGGACGGCATCGAAAAGCTCGCCGCGGCGCGCGGCGCGAGCGAGATCGTCGTCGACGCGTCGGATGCGGCGCGCGATTTTTTCGCCGCGCGCGGCTATGTCGCCTTTCAGCGCAATATGGTCGAGCTGCGCGGCGAGTGGCTCGGCAATACGACGATGAAGAAGACGTTCGAGAAGAAGGCTTCGTGAAGGACATGCGCGAAAGATGACGAGAGAACGGCTGACGCTTTTCGATACGACCTTGCGCGACGGCGCGCAGACGACCGGCGTCGACTTTTCGCTCGACGACAAGCGGCAGATCGCCGCGCTGCTCGACGAGCTCGGCGTCGACTATATCGAGGGCGGCTATCCCGGCGCCAATCCGTTGGACAGCGAATTTTTCGCAAAGCGCCCGCCGTTGCGCGCGCGCTTCACGGCCTTCGGCATGACGCGCCGTCAGGGGCGCTCGGTCGACAATGATCCGGGCGTCGCGGCGCTGCTCGACGCCGATTGCGACGCCATCACATTCGTCGCCAAGGCGTGGGACTATCAAGTGCGCGTCGCGCTGCGCTCGACTCTCGAGGACAATCTCGACGCGATCCGTCAGTCCGTCGCGGCGGCGAAGAACAGAGGCAAGGAAGCGCTCGTCGATTGCGAGCATTTCTTCGACGGCTATAAGGACAATCGCGACTACGCGCTCGATTGCGCGAGAGCGGCCTATGAGACCGGCGCGCGTTGGATCGTACTGTGCGACACCAATGGCGGCACGCTGCCGCATGAAGTGGAGCGCATCGTCTCGGAGGTCGCGCGCGTCATCCCGGGCGAGCGCCTCGGCATTCACGCGCATGACGACACGGGGCAGGCGGTGGCCGTGTCGCTCGCCGCGGTGCGCGGCGGCGCGCGGCAGATTCAAGGCGCGCTGAACGGGCTCGGCGAGCGCTGCGGCAACGCCAATCTGACGACGATCATCGCGACGCTGCTGCTCAAGGACGAATTTGCAAAGCGCTTCGAGATCGGCGTGACGCCGGAAAGACTCACGCATCTGACGCGCACGAGCCATGCGCTGGACGAATTGCTCAATCGCGCGCCGGATCGCCATGCGCCTTATGTCGGCGCCGGCGCCTTTGCGACCAAGGCCGGAATTCACGCCTCCGCCGTGATGGCCGATCCGCGCACCTATGAGCATGTGACGCCCGAAAGCGTCGGCAACAGGCGCCGCGTGCTGGTGTCGGACCAGGCCGGCAAATCCAATATCGTCGCCGAGCTCGAGCGCTTGGGCATCGTTCTGCGAAAGGACGATCCGCGCCTCACGCGCCTCCTCGAGGAGGTGAAAGACAAGGAGGCGCAAGGCTACGCCTATGAGGGCGCCGACGCCTCGTTCTTTCTTCTGGCGAAGCGCGTGCTGGGCGAAGCCCCGCATTATTTCGATATCGAGCGCTACAGCGTCGCCGTCGATCGGCGCTTCGGCGCCAATGGCGGGCTGGAGGATGCGGGCGCCGAGGCGATCGTCAAGCTGCGCGTCGACGATAAGACATTCATCTCCGCCGCCGAGGGCAATGGCCCGATCAATGCGCTGGACGTCGCTCTGCGCAAGGACCTCGGCAAATACCAGCCTTACATCGAAGGCGTGAATCTCGTCGATTATCGCGTGCGCGTGTTCCAGGGAGGAACCGACGCGGTGACGCGCGTGCTGGTCGAATGCGCGGATGAGAATGGCGAGCGCTGGTCGACGGTCGGCGTCTCCGCCAACGTCATCGACGCGTCCTTCGAGGCGCTGGTCGACGCGATCGTCTACAAGCTCGTGACGTCGGGCGCGCGATGACCGTCATTCCCGGCGGGCCGCAGGCCCGACCGGGAATCCGGCAGCCATGATCGTAATCTTTCTGTCCTTGGCCCTGGATTCCCGGTCGCCGCTTCGCGGCGACGGGAATGACACGGAGGAGTCGGTGGCTCAAAACCGCTCGCCGATAACTTCCTCCTCGCCTTCCTTCTTTGCGTGACGCGGGGCGGCGGCGCGCAGCATGGGGATCACGTCTTCGATGCGTTCGGCCACCATGTAGCGAACTTCGTAACCCGGCCGGATGAAGCCGGCGTTGTGCATATGGGCGAAGAGCGACAGCAGCGGACGCCAGAAACCGCCGACGTCCGCGATGACCAAAGGCTTCGAATGACGTCCGAGTTGAATCCACGTCAATTGTTCGGTCAGCTCCTCGAGCGTGCCGACGCCACCGGGCAAAGCGACGAAAGCGTCGGACTTCTCGAACATCAATCGCTTTCGCGTGTGCATGTCGGGCACGATTTGCAGTTCGGAGACGGAAGGAAGCGCGATCTCGCGCTCATCGAGAAAGCCGGGTATGATGCCGGTCACCTTGCCGCCATGAGCGAGCGCCGTATTGGCGACGACGCCCATCAGGCCGCAGGAGCCGCCGCCGAACACGAGGCCGACGCCCGCTCGAGCTATCGCCGCGCCGAGCGCTGCGGCCGCTTCGGCGTAAACCGGATCGTCTCCGGCAGAAGACCCGCAATAGACGCAAATGTTTCTGATTTCTCGGATGTCGCTCATCCCGGTTTGATGGCCCGCCTGCGCCTTTGCGTCAAGGCCGCCGGAGTGTGGCTTCCGCTTTGTGGCGGAGCTCGGCGCGAGCGGCGCCAACGTGCGTTTTCCTCTTAGACTTCTTATATGAACGGGCGATGTCATGGAGGCCTCCGACTAGAGGGACGGGATCGGGTGATGCGACAAGTCGAACCAGGTGACGCGGAAACTTCTGTACATGGGGCGCGCGAAGAGCTCGAGAAGCCCTTCGGCGATGTGTCCTTCATGACGACCATCCGTCATCTGTGGCCCTATATCTGGCCCAAAGGACGGCGCGATCTCGAATGGCGCGTGGCGATCGCCTTTGTGCTGCTCATCGTCGGCAAATTGGTGAATATGGCCGTTCCCTTCGCCTTCAAATGGGCGGCCGACGCGTTGGCGCAAGACAACGCCGCGCCGATTCTGCTCGGCGGCGCCGCGGGATTCACGCTGCTGTTCGGCGGCCTGCGCATTCTCTACGCGTTCCTGACTCAGGCGCGCGACGCATTGTTCGCCGCCGTGGCGATGCACGCCGTGCGGCGGCTCGCCAATCATGTCTTCGTGCATATGCACCAATTGTCCCTGCGCTTTCATATCGGCCGCAAGACCGGCGGACTGACGCGCGTGCTGGAGCGCGGGCGTGACGGCATCGAAACGCTGACGCGACTGGTCATGTCGACCGCCGTTCCGACAATCGTCGAATTCGCGCTGGTGCTCGGCGTGTTCGTCGTTCAATTCGATTGGACTTACGCGCTCGCCACGGCGCTCACGATCCTCGCTTTCCTCGCCTATACGACGATCGCCACCAATTGGCGGATCAATATTCGCCGCTCGATGAACGAGAGCGATGTCGACGCCAATGTCAAAGCCATCGACAGCCTGCTGAACTACGAGACGGTGAAATATTTCGGCGCGGAGGCGCGGGAGGCCGAGCGCTACGACAGATCCGTGGCGCGCTACGAGCGCGCCAGCGTGCAGTCCTACATGTCGCTCGCCGTGTTGAACGCCGGGCAGGCGCTCATCTTCACGATCGGATTGACGGTCGTCATGGTGATGTGCGTCCAGGGCATAAGAGCCGGCCGCAACAGCATCGGCGATTTCGTGCTCATCAATGCGATGATGATCCAGCTCTATCAGCCGCTGAATTTCATGGGCACGCTCTATCGCGAGACGCGCCAGGCGATCGTCGACATCGAGAAAATGTTCTCGATTCTCGCCGAGCAGCCGGAGATCGCCGACCGGCCCGGCGCGCGCGACCTCGAGGTCGGCGAAGGGCGCGTCGTCTTCGACAATGTCGTCTTTCACTACGACCCCGAGCGACCGATCCTGCAGGGCGTGAGCTTCACGGCGCCGCCCGGCGCGACGATCGCCATCGTCGGGCCGTCGGGGGCGGGGAAATCGACGATCTCGCGTCTGATGTTCCGCTTCTATGAGCCGCAGGCCGGCCGCATCACCATCGACGGACAGGACATCGCCGCGGTGACGCAACGTTCGCTGCGCGCGGCGATCGGCATGGTTCCGCAGGATACCGTGCTGTTCAACGACACGATCGGCTACAACATCCGCTATGGACGTTGGGACGCGAGCTTCGAGGAGGTGCGCGAAGCGGCGCGCCTCGC
Organism: Methylocystaceae bacterium; assembly: GCA_003105285.1. Taxonomy (GTDB): domain Bacteria; phylum Pseudomonadota; class Alphaproteobacteria; order Rhizobiales; family Beijerinckiaceae; genus Methylosinus. The sequence continues at coordinate 3,197 of PQAN01000303.1, read as the reverse complement.
GCAAATCGACAGCTTCATTCGCTCCGTGCCCGGCGGCTATGACGCGCAGGTCGGCGAACGCGGACTGAAGCTCTCCGGCGGAGAAAAGCAGCGCGTCGCCATCGCCCGCACGATTCTGAAAGGTCCGCCGATCCTCATTCTCGACGAGGCGACATCGGCGCTCGACAGCTTCACCGAGCATGAGATTCAGGACGCGCTGGCGAGAGTGGCGAAAGGGAGGACGACTCTCGTCATCGCCCATCGCCTGTCGACGGTGGTGGAGGCCGACGAGATATTGTTTCTCGACCATGGAAAAATCGTCGAGCGCGGGACGCATCGGCAATTGCTGGATAAGGGCGGCGCCTATGCCGCCATGTGGAGCCGCCAGCGCGAGGCCGACGAGGCGGAGGAGGCGCTGCGTCGCGCCGAGGAGGTCCTGGAGGCCGCGCCGGCGTGAGGCGGCCGAAATTGCGGCGCTATAAGTCTAGCTATACTATATGCTGAGTATGGAGTCTTTCGCGCCGCGATCGAACGGGCTCTTCCTGTGACCGGAGAAATCATGACCAGCTCTGCTTTTGCCCTCCGGCGCCGCTGGCTGCTGCGCACAGCCGTCGGCGCGGCTCTGATGTCGCCCTTCGCATCCCGAGCCTTTGCCGGCGAGGAAACGCTACGCATCGGCTTTCAAAAGTCGTCCACCTTGCTGATCCTTCTCAAGGCCGAGGGCGCGTTGGATGCGGCCCTCGCGCCCTTGGGCGTCAAGACGCAATGGTTCGAATTCACGTCCGGCCTGCCCACGCTCGAGGCGCTGAATGTGGGCAGCATCGATTTCTCCGCCGATGTGGCCGATACCGTGCCTCTGTTCGCCCAGGCGGCGGGCGCCAGATTGACCTATGTCGCACAGGAGGCGCCATCGCCCGAGGCCCAGGCGATACTGGTTCCAAAGGACTCGCCCATTCGCGCCGTCGCCGATCTGAAGGGCAAGAAAGTGGCCGTCGCCAAAGCCGCCGGCGCTCACTACCTGCTGCTGAAATCTCTGGAGAAGGCAGGGCTGAAGTGGAGGGACATCGAGCCCGCCTATCTCCAGCCGGCCGATGGCCGCGCCGCCTTCGAGCGCGGCGCCGTGGACGCTTGGGTCGTTTGGGAGCCTTTTGTCGCCGCGGTCCAGAAAGGCAAGGACGTGCGTGTGGTGGCCGACGGCAAATATGCGGATGTGGGCTATCGTCGCTATTATCTGGCGAGCGCGTCCTATGCGGCGCGGCGCGCCGATGTGCTGAACGCCATCGTGTCGGAACTGCGCAAGACCGGCCAATGGGCGAAGCGAAATCCGGGCGAGGCGGCCGAGTTTCTCAGTCCGCTGTTCGGGCTCGATGCGGCGACGATCGCACTGTCGAACACCCGCCGCAGCTTGGACGTGCGTCCCGTGGACGATGAGGCGCTCGGCGAGCAACAGAAGATCGCGGACGCCTTTACGGCCGAGAAGCTGCTGCCCAAGAAACTCGCCCTGCGCGACGTCGCCGTCTGGGCGCCGCGTCGTTGAGCGTCTCGAGGCGAACCGCTTCCCGGCCGCATCCGGAAAGCGTCGCAGTCGATCAATATTTCGCGACGATCGGCGGCTTGTAGAAATCGAGACGGTAGTTCAGGCCGGCGCGAACGAGATGCCCGTTGAAGCGCGTCTGGGACTCGACGCTGACGAGCCCGGCTCCGCCGATGACGGGGGCAGAGAGGCTGTTGGTGTCGAAAGCGACGAGACCCTCGCTTCGCACGCGGCCGAGGTCGTAATAGAGGTATTCGAGCTTGGCGCTCCAATTGGAGCGGAACCCCCATTCCAGGCCGCCGCCGACGGTCCAGCCGACGCGCGTATCGGAGAATCTGCTCCATGAGAAGCCGAAGGCGTCGGAACTCGCGGGAAAAAAAGGATCGCCCGCCCAATTGCCGAAGTGCGACGTGCTGACGGTCTGCGAGACGCCGCCATAGGCGAGGCCGCCGGTCGCATAGACGAGAACGGTCGGATAGACGGTATAGCCGAGGCGGCCTCGTATCGTGCCGAGGTAATCGAGATTTCTCGACGCCTGCGTCACTGTCGTGACCGAGAATCCCGGCTGATTGACGACGGGTGCGAACCTCGCCCCGCTGATCGTGCCTTGCACGCTCGCGCCTTGGATGTCGGCCTCTATGCCGGCGACGAATCTGTCCCTGAATTGATAATTGTAACCGATCTGGCCGCCGCCGATCGCGCCGTTGAAATCGGGCGCGACGCCGACCGTCGCGCCGGCGGCCGAGGCGGCTCCGAAAAATGGATCATTGTCGAAGAACGGGACGGCGAAGGAGCCGATCGCGTTTTTGGCGCCCCAAGTATAGCCGACATTGGCGCCGATATAGAATCCCGACCAGGAGAAAACCGGCGGCGGGGGGGCCTTCACGGCGGGAAGATCGGCGGCGATCGCCGAGCCGGCGAGAGCCGTGAGCGCGAGCGCCACAGCGAGGGGAGAGGCTTTCATCGTCGGAAGACCTTTGATCAGTTGGAGTAAAATGTCTGCTCACACGCGCCTCGAGCGCCGGCGCTGTCGAGGCGCATCGAAAAAGTCGAGCGGTAATCGATTAGGTCACGTCGAATGCATGATAAGAACGCTTATCGACGATGGTCAATGAGCAGAATATCGATAGATCGTGCGTCGTTATGATTTCATCGATGCTGTGACAACCGCGTAACATTGGATATACTACGTAAGTATTATCACAGATGCTGCGTAATCCTGTATTCTTCTCGGCAAGAATACTCGCGCTCGAGGCACGGCTGTCGCTGGTCAGGAGACCGGTCGAGGTCTGCGGTCGATGCTTCCATCGGCCGTCTTTCGGCCCCATATTGCGTAAGAAGCGACAGCCGCCTCCAGAAGCGCCTCTTTTCCTCGAATACCGCCTCATGCTACGAGTTTGTCATGACCGGCCAGTTCTTTTCAATCAGTTCGGTTATGTCGACCATCTCAGGCGGGGCGGGTTCTCGGAGGAGCAGGCGCGCGCGTCCGCCGAGGCTTTGGCCGGCGTCTCGACCGAGACCGTCGCGACGAAGCAAGACGTTGATCGGCTCGAGACGAAAATCGAATCTCTCGAACACAAGCTCGTCGATGAAATTCATGCGACCGTTTACAAGGCGTTCGGCGCTCTGGCGGCGCTCATCGGCGTCGTCTCCGGCATAGCTGCCGTCGCAGCGAAGTTCTGGT
>PQAN01000302.1 GCA_003105285.1 Methylocystaceae bacterium | reverse complement strand
GGATCAATCATTCTCGAATTTACATTCGATCGGCGCCCGTTTCGACCGGAACGGTTGATCCGTTCGCTTCGGGATGTCATTCCCGACAGGCCGAAGGTTCGATCGGGACTCGAGAGCGACCCCGATCGCTCGCAACACGGGCGTCGGGAATGGCGCGAAAACTCGTCGAGCGGATTTGACATCATCATGACTCTCATCGACGCGGCGTGGGACGGACTGCGAGACATCGTCTCGCGCTATCGGGGGCAACTCGGATTGTCCGCGAGGATCACCATCGCCGCCTCGGCGGCGCTCGTCATCGGCTATCTGTCGGGAACGCCGATGATCCTCTGGGCGGTTCTGACGGCGGTGATCCTCACGCAGATGAGCGTGGGCAAATCCGTCAAGGCGACGATCGATTATTCCATGGGCACGCTCGGCGGGGCGCTCTACGCCGGCGTCGTCACCGCATTCCTGCCGGCCGCGAGCCAGACTGCGCTTCTTCTCGTCCTGACGCTCGCCATCGCGCCGCTCGCGCTGCTGGCGGCGCTCAGCCCGAGGTTCGCGGTCGCGCCTTCGACGGCGGCGATCGTCGTTCTGGCGCCGACGATCACCCACGCCACGCCTTTCGTCTCCGCCTATGATCGCGTGCTCGAAGTGGCGATCGGCGGCGCCGTCGCCCTCGTCGTGTCGCATGTCGTGTTCCCCGCGCGGGCGCGCGTGCTGGTGCGGGAAGCCGCCGCCGACATGCTCGACGTCATCGCGCAGGCGTTGCCCGAGCTTTTCGGCGCCTTCACCCAGGCTCGGGACGCCGAGGCCATTCGAGACCTTCAGCGCGGCGTCGGCGCGGCGTTCGGCCGGCTCGACAAAATGGAAGTGGAAGCGAAGCACGAGCGGATCGCTTTTCTCGGCGGCGAGCCGGAGCTCGGCCCGCTGCTGCGCGCCCTGCTGCGGCTGCGCCACGACCTCGTCATGATCGGACGGGCGGCGATCATTCCGCTGCCCGCGCCTCTTCACGACAGTCTCGGCCCTCTGCTCGAGCAGATCGCGCGTCGCGCCGGCGAATATTCGATCGAATGCGGCAAGGCGCTGACGGAAGGCCGCCTCCCCTCGCCGAGCGACGCTCTGGACGCCGCCTTCGACGCCTATGCCGCCGAAATCACCGCGCTGCGCGGCCGAGGCGCTCTGCGGCATTTCTCCGTCGACGCGGTGGAGCATGTGTTCGCGCTGAGCTTCGCGCTCGAGCAATGGCGCCAGGACATCGCCGAGCTCGCCCGCTCCATCGGCGAGCTCGCCGGCTGATCACCGCGCCGCCATCCGGCGATCCGCATTAAGGAAACATTAGGGTTAACGGTCTATTGCTCGGCGTCGACGGCTCTCGAGAAAAATCAAGGTCGCTGCGCCGATGGCCTCTTCACGATCCCGACACCCCGCCTCTGCTATTTCGCGGCCCGCCGCCTCCTCGCCGCGCGCGGCGGTCGGCATCCTCGCATGTGTCGCCGCTCTCGCGCTCTGCGGCTGCTCCAAGACGATCGACGACGTGACCGGCTCGATCGGCCTCTCGAAGGAAACGAAAATGCCGCGCGATGAAAATTCGTTGCGGCGCTTCGCGGAGGAGTGGGGGCGCCGTTACGACGCCGATCCGAAGAACAAGACGACCGCACTCGCCTATGCGCGGGCGCTGCGTGGGCTCGACCAGAACGCCCAGGCCGTCGCGGTGCTGCAAGGCCTCGCCATCCGCCGTCCCAACGACCTCGAAGCGCTCGGCGCCTATGGCAAGGCGCTCGCCGACGCCGGCCGGCTGCATGAGGCCGCCGATGTGCTGGCGCGCGCCCACACGCCGGACCGGCCGGACTGGTCGGTGCTCTCGGCGCAGGGCTCGATCGCCGATCAGCTCGGCAATCACGAGGACGCGCGCGGCTATTACCAGTCGGCGCTGAAGATCAGGCCGAACGAGCCCGCGGTTCTCTCGAACCTCGGGCTCTCCTACGCCTTGTCCAAGCAATTGCCGCAAGCCGAACAGACGCTGCTGGCCGCCGCCAGCCAGCCGACCGCCGATATGCGCGTGCGCCAAAATCTCGCTCTCGTGCTGGCGCTCGAGGGCAAATTCGGCGAGGCCGAAGACTGGTCGCGCCGCGATCTGTCGCCGATCGACGCGGCGGCCAATGTCGCCTCGATCCGTCAAATGATTTCGCAATCCAATACATGGCGCGACATCCAGGGCCTGCGCGCCGAAAGACGCAGACAGCAGACGCCGCCGAACGAGCGCGCCGACGCTCTCACCAGCTCTGGTTCATGACCTGAATGACGGCCGGCGCCATGACGACGACCATCAACACCGGCAGGAAGAACAAAATCATTGGAACAGTGAGCTTGGGCGGCAGCGCCGCCGCCTTGCGCTCCGCCTCCGCCATGCGCATGTCGCGGCTCTCCTGCGCCGTGACGCGCAATGCGCGTCCGAGCGGCGTGCCGTATTTTTCCGCTTGAACGAGAACCGTGGCGATCTGCTTGACGCAATCGAGCCCCGTGCGCGCCGTCAGATTCTGAAACGCCTGCCGCCGATCCGGCAGATAGGCGAGCTCCGCCGTCGCGAGGGCGAATTCCTCGGCGAGCGGCACGGACCGCACGCCGATCTCGCGGCCGACCTTGCGAAACGCATGTTCGATGGACATGCCCGACTCGACGCAGATCAACATCAGATCGAGCGCGTCCGGAAAGGCGAGGCGCATGCTCTCCTGACGCTTGGCGATCGCATTGGCGATGAACAATTCCGGCGCTTTCACGCCGACATAAGTGGAAAAGATCACGACCGCCACTTTGATGAGGAAAGGCCAATCGGAGTCGTCCAGAACCATGAAATAGAGCGTCGCGAGAAGCGCGAAGCCGATGGGCGTGACGAGCCGGAAGAACAGAAACGCCACCTCCGCCTGCGGACCGCGAAATCCCGCCGACGCCAATCTCATCTTGGCGTCGTCGGTGTTCAGCCAGGTGGAGAGAGAAAATCGGTCGACGACCTTCTTCATATAGACTTTCGGCTGCTGACGCAGGCCCGAGCCATTGGCCTTGGATGCGGCGCGCTCGCGCGCTCTGATGCGCTCGCGCTCGCTGGCGACGCTCTTCATGCGCTTCGCCAGAGTGTCCGAGCTCATGAACGGCATGGCCAGCGTGAGCACGGTCGCGACGACCGCGAGCGCGACCAGCACGCTGAAGACCAGCCGGCCGTTGCTGCCGAATTTGACGATTTCGTCGATCATGCTCCGAACTCTCCTACGCTCGACACAGTCACCGCGCTCTTGCAGACTACGCCCACCCATTCGCAGCGACGTCATTCCCGACGCTCGCGAAGCGAGCGATCGGGAATCCAGAGCGACTGCCAAAATTCCTGCCGCTGCTCTGGATTCCCGATCAGGCCTTCGGCCTGCCGGGAATGACAACGCCCTTTCAACCGACGCGACACAATCCGCTAAATATCGAAGTCGATCATCTTCTTCATGATGACGACGCCGATCGCCATCCATAAGAGCCCGCCCGCTATGACGACGTTTCCGACATTGGTCGTGAACAGAATCGCGATATAGGACGGCGTCGTCAGCCAGACGGCGATTCCGACGAGAAACGGCAGGCTGCCGATGATGCCGGCGGACGCCTTGGCCTCGGCGGACATGGCTCTGATCTTCGCTTTCATCTTCTTGCGCTCACGCAGGACATTGGCGAGATTGGCGAGCGCCTCGGACAGATTGCCGCCGGACCTCTGCTGAAGATTGATGACGATGGAGAAGAACGACGTCTCCGCGATCGGAAGGCGCTCGGCGAAGCGTTCCGTCGCTTCGCCGACCGACAGGCCGATCGTCTGCGATTCGACGATCTGGCGGAACTCGCTGCGCACCGGCTCGGGCGCGTCGGTGGCGATCATGCGAAAGCAATCGGCGACGGGAAGCCCCGCCCTGACGCCGCGAATGATGATGTCGACGGCGCCGGGAAACTCGTCGATGAATTTGGTCATGCGACGCTTCGTCAGGAAGCTCAACGCCCAGTTCGGAACGCCGAGCGCCGCGACCATTCCGGCGCCCGAGGCGACGAGCAGGCTGTCGTTCAGAAGGTAGACGAGACCGATCGTCATCGCGGCGAAGACGGCGCAGCCGACGAGAAAGAGCCGAGGCGACACGCTCAATCCGGCCCGAGAGACGCGCTGCTCCAGCGTCGCCTTCCTGACGCTCTTCGTCTCCATGTTCTCGAGGCTCTCGAGGATCATCTTGCGGCGCTTCGCCGGATCGGCGGCGGCCCGTCCTTCGCGACGCCGGTCGTTCGACGAGACGAGCGCCGCCGTGCGCTTTTGCGCTTTGATCTCGCCGGAGAGATACGGATAGACGAACGCATACATCACGCCCGCGACCGCGATCGCGACCAGTCCGCCGGCGATGAGTGACTGACGATCCGCCAAAAAAATCCTCGCGTCTATTCGAGAGACATGTCGAGCGAAGCGGCGTCGAGAGCCGCGGCGAGCCGATCCTCCTCGCCGTAATAGCGGGCGCGCTCCCAAAAGCGCGGACGGCCGATTCCCGTCGAGCGATGACGCCCGACGATGCGGCCGCTGCTGTCTTCGCCGAGGATTTCGTAGACGAACAGATCCTGCAGCGTGACGACGTCCGCCTCCTGCCCGAGCACCTCGGTGATGTGGGTGATGCGGCGCGAGCCGTCGCGCAGGCGCGCCGCCTGCACGATGATGTCGACCGACGAGACGATCATGTCGCGGATCGTCTTGGCCGGCAGCGAGAATCCGCCCATGGTGATCATCGACTCGAGGCGCGCCAAGGCCTCGCGCGGCGAATTGGCGTGCAGCGTTCCCATCGATCCGTCATGGCCGGTGTTCATCGCCTGCATCAGATCGAAAGCCTCCGGCCCACGGACCTCGCCGACGATGATGCGCTCGGGACGCATGCGCAGGCAATTCTTGACGAGATCGCGCATCGTCACGGCGCCCTGCCCTTCGAGATTGGGCGGACGCGTTTCGAGGCGCACGACATGCGGCTGCTGGAGCTGCAGCTCCGCGGCGTCCTCGCAGGTGATGATGCGCTCGCCGCCGTCGATGTAATGCGTCAGGCAATTGAGCAATGTGGTCTTGCCGGAGCCCGTGCCGCCGGAGATCAGCACGTTGCAGCGAACGCGGCCGATGATCTTCAACACCTCTCCGCCCTCGGGAGAAACGCTGCCGTAGCGGACGAGCTGATCCAATGTCAGCTTGTCCTTGCGAAACTTGCGGATCGTCAGGGCCGGCCCGTCGATCGCGAGCGGCGGCGCGATCACATTGACGCGCGATCCGTCGAGCAGACGTGCGTCGCAGATCGGCGAGGAATCGTCGACGCGGCGCCCGACCTGGCTGACGATGCGCTGGCAGATGTTCATGAGCTGCGCATTGTCGCGAAAGCGGATATTGGTAAGTTGGATCTTGCCGCCGACCTCGATGTAGGTCCTGCCGGCGCCATTGACCATCACGTCGGAGATGTCGTCGCGCATCAGCAGCGGCTCCAGCGGGCCGTAGCCGAGCACGTCGTTGCAGATGTCGTCGAGCAGTTCTTCCTGCTCCGAGATCGACATGACGACATTCTTGATCGAGACGATCTCGTTGACGATGTCGCGAATTTCCTCGCGCGCGTTGTCCGGCTCGAGCTTGGAGAGCTGCGCGAGATCGATCGCTTCGATCAGCGCGCCGAAAACGACGCTCTTCGTGACGTAATATTGATCGGATTTGCGCGGCTCGACCGGCGGCGACGGCGGCGCGGGAGCCTGATGCGCGACCGGCCCGAGCGTCGGCGCGGGCGCGGCGGGCGTCGAGACAGGCTGCGACCGTCGGAAGCGCTCGGTCTCTCCCGCGCCGACGCTCGTCCGCTTTCCGAACATGCGAGCTACTCCCGACTAGAATCCGCGCCTGACGTCTCGACCCGCGAGCTTGCGCGAAAAGCGCTTCAGCAAGGGCTGCAGCAATCCGCTCTTGGTCTTTCTCGTCCCGCTCCGCCCCATCAATTCGCGCCCCAGCCCGTCGAAGACTTCGACGACCTTGGCTCCGGGCTCGACCTCGGCGATCATCTGACCATTGTTGGAGGCGGCGCCGAACAGTTTCGGTTCGAACGGAATGACGGCCGTGGACTCGACCTCGATCGCCTTAGCGAATTCCGCCGCGGCGATCTCCGGCCGGCGCGGCACGCCGACGCAATTGAGAACGATCTTCGGCGGACGATCGTTTTGCCGCGCCTGGCGCAGGCCGTCGAACAAGGTCTTCGCATTGCGGAGATTGGCGAGGTCCGGACAAGCGACGATGACCACTTCGTCGGCGCCGACGAGCACGCGCCGCGTCCAGGCGGTCCATTGATGCGGAACGTCGAGGATCGTGCAGGGCGAGCTCGAGCGCAGCACGTCGATGACGGCGTCATAAGCGGTCTCGGAGAGATCATAGAGACGCTCGATCGTCGCCGGGGCCGCGAGAATGCTGAGCGAATCGCTGCATTTCGACAACAGTCGGTCGACCAGATTGGAGTCGACGCGATCGGGCGCGAACACCGCCTCGGCGATGCCCTGCGGCGGGTCCTGATTGAAATCGAGGCCCGCCGTTCCGAAGGCGAGATCGAGATCGGCGATGACGGTCTGAAGCTGCAGGTTGCGCGCGATCGACCAGGCGACGTTATGCGCGACGCTCGAAGCGCCGACGCCTCCCTTGGCGCCCACCACCGCGACGATCCGGCCGAGGATTTCGGCGCCTGCGGAGTTGTAGATGTCGGAGAGCCGAGAGATGAGGCTCAACACATCGAGCGGCGCGACGATATAGTCGCTGACGCCGCGCGCGGTCAGATCGCGATAGAGCGCGATGTCGTTTTCATGGCCGATGACGACGACCTTCGTTCCCGCGTCGCAGAACTCGGCGAGGGATTCGAGTTGCGCGACCAATCGACGACGATCGCCGAGCGTCTCCAGCACGATGAGATTGGGCGTGGGCGCGGAGCGAAACGCCTCTATGGCCGCCGGAACGCCGCCGAGCTGGACCTTCACATGCGCCTTGTCCACGCGACGGTCGGCGGCGGCCTCGTCGACGACCGCCACGACCGCCGGCGTCTCGCAGAACGCCTGAATGGAAATTCTCGGCAAGGGCGCGATCTGAGCCGCCGACTCGCTGCGTTCGGCGCCGGTCGACTCGCTCATCAATTCGCTCCCACGCTGCTGATGTTCGCGCCCTTGACGTTCCATTGCGTGGACGGATCCGTTCCCTTGCGCACATTGCCGATGGCGCGCATGCGCATTTCGATATCCGCCGCCGACTCGCCGCGCGGAGCTGCGAGGTCGCGCGGGTCGTCGATCTGCGCGGCGAGCGTGGCCTGGTTGGCGCATCCGAAATTCCAGTAGCTGTCGTTGCTCCACCCCTCGAGCGAACTCGCGGAGGCGAGATCGGCCGGCCATTCGCCGCAGCGGCCGACGACCTCGGCTTTGATCCCCTGGAACGACAGGCGCACCGGCGCCGCCAGATTCGGGTCGGCGACCGGATAGGTTCCGACGAACACCGCGCGGGCGACGCCGGCGTCCGCCAACAGGCGCCGCACCTGGTCGACGCCGGCGCGCGTTGCGGCGCCGTCTCCGCCGCCGACCGGCGCCAGCACCGTGATCTGTCCATGGCCCGAACGGCGGTAGCGCTCGACGAAGGCGTGGATGCGCCCGGCCGTCGCATAGTCCAACCGCTGCGACGGAAACACGTCGATCATGTTCGTCGCCTCGGCGAGCACGACCGGATGCCGATCGCGATAGTCGTGCGCCACGACGGGCGGCGGCATGATCTTGTTCGCGCCGCAGCCGGCGAGCGGCGCCAGAGCGGCCAGCAGGATCGCCCGCGCGCCGAGAGCGGCGAGTCGAGGCGCCGTCGACGAGTGGGCGAGACGCTCCACGCTGATGAATTGCTTCGACATGTGAACCGTCCCTTGCGGGCTCCTCGCTCAATCCTGAATGAAGCCGATACGGCCCTTGAATCGCGGCGCCGCCTGGGGATTTTGCGGGCTCGCGTAGAGGCGATTGACTCGCCCGAGCAACCACGCCTGCGGATCGCTGGCGTCGGCGAAGCCGTCGTCGGGGCGCGATATTTCGTGGGACGAAACCGCCTTCGCGATATAGGGAGTGACGACGATGAGCAGCTCGGTCTCGTCGCGCAGATAGTCGCGCGAGCGAAACAGCGCGCCGAGGATCGGCAGGTTCAAAAGGCCCGGCAGGCCATTGATCGCCTGGTCGGATTTCTGCGTCAAAAGACCGGCCGTGGCGATGGAGCCGCCCGAGGGGAGCTCGACGCTCGTCTCGTTCTTGCGCGTCTTGAAGCCTGGAACGGTGATGCTGTTGTAGGTCTGCGCCGCCTGATAGTCGATCTCCGTCACCTCGGTCGAAAGATGCAGGAGAATGCGCCCCTCCGACAGCACGACCGGCGAAAAATTCAGCGACACGCCATATGGCTTGAACGCGATGCTCGGCGCGCAAAAGTTCACGCCGCCGATACAACTCGAATTGCCCGGCACGCCGATTTCGCCGCCGACCGTGAATTTCGCGGTCTCGCCGGAGACGGCGGTGACCGTCGGTTCGGCGAGCACGCGCGAGACGCCGTAGCGCTCGAACGCCTTCAGCGTCGCGGTCGTGCTGTTGGCGCCGTTGATCTTCAGCGCGCCGGCGGTGAGCGCCGAATTGATCGCGAACGGATTCTCCTGAACGAGCGCGCCCCAGCCGCCCTTCAGGATCGTCTCGCCGCCGTTCTGCGCCGAGAAGCCGAGCTGCTTGATCACGCGCCGTTGCACCTCCGCGACCGTGACCTTCAGCATCACCTGGTCCTGGCTCTGAATCGTCAGCGCATTGACGACGAGGCCGTCGACCGCGCTCGCGACGCCGCCTTGGGCCGAGGCCGCCTTGGCGGCGAAGCCCTTGGCGATGTCGACGGCGCGTTGCGCCTCGGCGGCCGAGCCGACCGTTCCGGTGAGAATGATCGAGTCGTTGACGATGCGCGCCACGATGCGCGATTTCGGCATCGCCGCGCGCAGCAGCGGGCCGAGCTCGCCCACGTCGCGGCCGATGCTGATCTCGAGATTGGCGATCTGCCGTCCGGCGCGATCGACGGCGATGATCGTCGTCTGGCCGACGTCGACTCCCATGAGGTAGAGCTTGCGGGTCGATCGGACGACCGCATTGGCGACCTTGGGATTGCCGACGACGATCTCGGCGGCCTCGGCCGGCAGATCCACGATGATCGACTTGCCGACGCCCATGGCGACGCGCCGCGACAGGATCGCGTCGGCGCCCGATTCGACGCCCCATTTCTCCTGGCCGAGAGCTTGTCTCGCCGGCGCCGTCGCGGCGATGACGCAGAGCGCCCCCGCGACCAGAACGCCGGCGAGAGATCGCATCGAACCTTTCATGCGCGAAGCTCCTCGAGCAGATTGCGTCGCATCGACATATCCTTTGGATGAAGCGTGTCTCATCTCGGGCGCACCGTCGCGGGCACGCCGAAGCGCACCACCGTCATCGCGCCATCCGGGCCGCCCTGGTCGACGCTCGCCTGGTCGGACGTCTGCGCGTCGGCGAGCGACCGCAGCGCCAGAGCCAGTTGGCCGGTGCGCTGGGCGAGAACGACCAGTTCGGCCTGACGCGGATCGAGTTCGAGCGTCGCGGTCGCGCCGGTGACGACGGACTCGCCATTTTTCGTCTCGATGGTCTGGCCCATCGCGAGGACGCGCACATTGGCCAGGACGACTTCCGAGCCGACGGCGTCTGCGCCCCTCTCCTTGGCCTGCTCCTGATCGCGAAACGTGCGGATGACGTCGACATGGTCGTTGGGCAGAATGAAGCCGCCGGCCGTGGTGTTCGGCGACACGTCGATCGCCACCGCGCGGCGCCCGGCCGGCAGCATGGTGGACATGAGCCCGGCCGTCTGCCCCTTGACGAGACGCTCGCGCCGCACCGGCTCGCCGTTCGAGATCGGATTCCGCACGAACGAGCCTTTGATGTCGTCCTTCGCGTCGGGCGCCTCACTCCTGCGCATCACGCCGTTCGGCACGGCGTTCTTCGGCCATTCGATCCAGGCCGTGTCCGGCTCGTTGAGCGCCGTTCCATAGGACAGATCGCGCGTCGCGACGAGCACCTGGTCCGTCGCCGGCGGCGGCGGACCCTGGACGATCGGCGCCTGGTCGGGCGGCGCGGCGTTCATCATCATGAACGCCGCGCCTCCGGCGGAGACGGCGACGGCGAGAACCACGATTTGCGCCTTGTTCATCTTTTCGATCCGAAAGCCCGGGCCAGAGCGGAGCCTTTCGAATTGAAGCCGACAATCGTCAAATTATGGTTAATCAGCGGTTATCGATACGTAGCTTTTGCGGCCGAGGGAGTCGTCGCCGCGCCCGATCCAGGGGCCTCCTCACGACTCCTGGATTGCTTCGTCGCTCGCGCTCCTCGCAATGACGGGTCGGGCTCTCGGCCGAGAAGTGCGCTCGGACCGCGAGCCTTCAGGCTCGCTCCGCGCCGGCGCGCAGGGCAGAACCGCATAGGTTTCGACGCCGACCATCGGACCGCCCGATGGATCGGCGGCGAAGCGCGCCGCCGGCGCGCGCCAAAGATTCGCGTGAGCGGCAGCGTCCGCCGAGCGAACCGGCGCGATGATCCAGGCCGGCGCGTCGGGCCGCGCGCAAAAACGCCGAACCTTCTCGGACGAGAGATCCGGAAAGACCGGGTCTGGTTTCGACAGGACTCGCGAGATCGTTCCGCCGTCGGCGATCCATCCGAGATCGATCAGAACTCTCATTCTCTCGAACCATTCGAACGTCAGCTCGCGCGAGAAGACGATCGCCATGCCCTGCATGCCGGCGACCCAATTCGGGCGCCCCGCCCAGTACCACGCCTCCTGATTGCCGCCGAGCCATAGAACCGGTCCGGGCCGCGCGTCGAGCAATCGCACGAGTTCGCTCTGACGGCCGGCCTTTGCGATGGCCGCGCGATAAGGGTCCCACTCCTGGCGCCAGAGCGACCAAGCGAGAGCGCAGAGCGCCACATTGGCGAGCGCGATGGCGCGAGGCGCGAGACGCGTCGGCGGAGCGAGAGCGAGACCGGCGCCCAGCAGCGCGACCGGAACGGCGAACGCATGCAGATCGAGCATCAGCCATATCGGCGGCGGGCGCGCGCCTCGCGGCTCCGCCGCGCCGAACGAGACCGCTTGGCCGTAGTTCAAAGCGATGGTGAGGACGATGAGAGCGGCGACGCCGTTCCAAGCCCAGGCGACGGCTTTCGCGTCGATGACGTCGAGAGCGCCGATTCTGCCTATTCGCATCGCCGCCGCGAAAATCGCGAGCAGCGCACCGACGCCGCTCGCGTCTATGAGCCAGGCGACGCCGAGCAGAGCCAGAGCGAAACGCGACTGCGGCCCCTCCCGCCACAGCGTCGTCGCACAGATCGCGAAGGCCGCGGCGGCGGCGAGCGCCAATAGCCATGTCGCGCGCCAGGGCTGCATTTGGACGATCAGCAGAAGTGGAAAGAGATCGCCGAGAACGAGCGTGATCGCCATGGCGACGAGACTGGCGACGAGAACGGCCGCGAAGAAGCGCCGGACGGCGCCCTCCGTGACGAAAGCGGCCAGAGCGACGGTCGAAGCCTGCACGACTTTGAGCGACCATGCGCTCTGCGTCCAAGTCGTCGGAAACAGATAGTCGTCCGGTCCGCGCAGCATCGCGAGCCACTCATGGTCGATCGGCGATATCAGCCGATCGAGGACCGGGACGCCGAAAGCGGCGGCGCCGACGCAGAGCGCCGCGGCCACGGCGCCGCCCCAGAGCCAGCGTCGGTCGCCGAGGCAAAAATGGACGTAGATCGTCGCAAAGCCGGCGAGCGCCATGATCGGATGCAGGAGGGCGGCCACGGCCGACAGAACGACGGCGAGGACCGCGCGTCCGGCGATCAGCGCCGCGAGCGCCGAAAGGATCGCCGCCTCCGCGAAGACGCGCGGCGTCGCGATAGGCTCGCCGAAATAGACCGTGGCGTGAGAATTATAGGCGGCCGGGAATGAGGCGCAGGCGAGCACGACGGCAATCGCCCTCCTTCGGCCGACCAAGGCGCGCGACAGAGCGACGAGAGCGCCGCTCCAAAGGACGAGTCCGATGGCCGACAAGACCATCGCCGCTTTCGCGACGCCGAGCGCGGCGGCCAAAGATTCGCTCAGAAACGGAAATGCGCTGAAGCGCATCTGCCCGTCCAGGCTCCACATCAAGTCCTGCCCCGCTCCGTCCGGATCGAGGCGCGCCAGGGCGTGGCCCATATACAGCACGGAATCGCCGACGATCCCGGTGTAGGGACGAAAGATCGCGACGCATGCGACCAGCGCCGCCCATGCCGTCGCGGCATAGAGAAGGCGCGGGCCGCTCCCTTCGGAGGACGTCCCGGTTCGTTCTTGCAAGGCAGACGATTTGCTCATGGGAGAATGCGCCGGCCCGCGGCGCTCTCAGCCGCCGGCGAGGCGCGTCCATACGCCCGATTGCGGATAGACCGACAGGCCGGCGACGGCGAGAGCGATCCCATAGGGCGCGCCGACGCTCTTGTCGCCGAGGCGCGTGAGGAAGCGCGAATTCGAGAGCGCCGTCGGCAGCTCCCGACGACGCAGCTCCAGGATCGCCAAGGTCAGCACGCCGCCCGCGAGCGATGCGACGAACCAATAATCGAAGAGATTCTCCCAGCCCAGCCACAAGGCCGTCGCTGCGGCGAGCTTGGCGTCGCCGCCCCCCATCAATCGAAAGTGGAACAGGACGAATGTCGCGATCAGCATCGCGAGCGCGCAGGATGCATGCGACGCCACGATCGCCAACGGCATCTGCAACGACACGGCGAGAACGGCGAAGACGACGACCAGAGCGAGCGACACGCGATTGGGAATCGTCATCGTGAGCAGATCGGAGAAGGCGGAAAACGCCATCAGCATCGGAAAGACGACGAGCGCTGCGACCTCGATCATGAAAGCTTTCCCGTCGCCAAGAAGCAGCGGCCCTCGAGGGGCCGCTCCGGTCGTGCGAGCAGCCGCCGTGAAACGAGCGGTCAGGTGAGATTCTGTGCGATCTTGTTGAAGGTCGCCGAGAGATTGGTGCCGACGCTCTTCACCGCGACGATGATGATGACCGAGATCAAAGCGCCGATCAGACCATATTCGATGGCGGTCGCGCCGGATTCGTCTCCGACGAACCGCGAGATCGATGTTTTCATGACACGTACTCCTCATTCCTGTTCGCATCGTCCGGCGGCTCGCTCGATCGTCGCACTCACCAGATCGGCCGTGATCGTAAGTAGAAGTCATTGCAAACGGGTTAATCGAATGCAGCGCCTTTGGTGAATTCGCCTTCGCCGCTCTTGCAAGATCACGCGACGCGGGCGCCGGTTCTTTCAATAAAGATTCACGATTGAATGTTTTTCTTTTATCGATGCTTCTCTCGTGAGAAGTATGGATGTCCGGCTCTCTCCGCCTTCCCGGCATGCGGCGCGCGCCGCCCACCGAGGCCGGGACGAGCGGCGATCCGTCGAAACTCTCGAGAATGTGCGTAGAGGTGCGTGGTGTCTTGTCGGCGAATGTCTCTGGTGCTCCTGATGCTGGCCTTCGCGGCGGTCGGAGAATGCGGTCTCGAGCGAGGCGCGGCGGCGAAGGACGGCGCCATTTTCGTCGATCTCGATCGCGCGCGCGTCGTGAGAATGCCCGACGACGCTCAGACGCTGATCATCGGCAATCCGCTGATCGCCGATGTGACGATGCTGAAGAGCAATCGGCTGATGGTCGTCACCGGCAAGAGCTTCGGGTCCACCAATCTCATCGTTCTGGACCAGACGGGCAATCAAGTCGGGGAATCGCTGATCACCGTCGCTCCGCCGATGGACAAGCTGGTGGTGCAGCGCGGGGCGCGCCGAGAATCCTATTCCTGCAACCCGGACTGCGCGCCGTCGATCGACCTCGCCGACGACCATGACTATTCGACGCATGTGATCGAAGCCATGAAATTGCATGACGGGTCGTCTTCCAAGCGCTGACGCGCGCAGCGATTTCGCACGGCCGATCGCTATGCGCCATGCGGGTTCGCTTTTCCGGTAACGGCGCCGCAAGAATTGCTCCCCTAGAGTGGAGGGCCGAAGCGGCGAGGACGAGACCGAAGAGGACGATGCGAACGAAGCGACTATGGCGATGCGGAGCACAGCGCCTGCTCGGCGTCGACTTTCGCCGCTTCTGCGGCGATCGCGGCGGCTCGGCGGCGATCGAATTCGTCATCGTGTCGATTCCGCTTCTCGGACTGATCGCCGCGATATTCGAGGCGGGCCTCGTCTATTTCAGGAGCCAGCAGCTCCAATATGTGACGCAAATCGCCAGCCGCGCAGTGCTGACGCATAGCGCCGGCAACATGACCTACCGGCAATTCATCGACACCTATGTCTGCACCTGGCAGAGCTCCGGAACCGTCGCTCCTGGAACGCTCTCCACCGCTTTCGACTGTTCGAAGCTCATGGTGGACATCGGCAGTCCGACAGACTGGGCGAGCGCCAGCACCGCCAACGACTTCTATACGAATCCGAATTCGCCCGGCTCGACGATCGCCATGCCGGATTACGACAGCGTCGCCGTGGTGCGCATCGCCTATCCGCTGCCGACGGCCATCGCCGTTCTGACAGGCGGCGTGCTGAAGGGCATGACGCTCGGCAGGAGCACGGCCGGACTGGTCTCCTTCAACGAAGCCTGGACCCATATGCTGATGGGCGTCTATGCGTTCAAGGTCGAGCCGAAATGAACGCGGACCGGGACGCGCGAGAATTCCGCTCCGCGTCCGTCGACGCAAAGAGCGGCTCGCGCGCCGCGATACGGCGGCTGCGGGCGGACGAAACGGGCGTCGCCGCCGTCGAATTCGCCTTGATCCTGCCGTTCATGCTGGCTCTCTACGTCGGACTCGCGGAGCTCGCGCTCGGCCTGCGCGCGAGTCAGAAGGTCGATCTCGTCACGCATACATTGTCCGATCTGACGGCTCGGCAGACGACCGGCGGCGCGAATTCCGGCCAGGCCGGGATGAGCGAAGCCGCGATCCAGAGCATTTTTTCCGCGGCGACGGCGCTGATGGCGCCTCTGCCGACCGCCAATCTCAAAATGACGATCTCGGAAGTCGCCATCGCCGCCGATTCGACGCAGGCGAGCGGCTACAAGGCCAGCGTGAATTGGAGCGTCACGAAAAACTCGGGGACGCCGCGGCCTTGCAAACTGGGCGGCGTCGCGCGGCTCGACGCGGCCGATGTCGCGCCCGTCGCCCCCAATTCGATGCCGACGAGCTATACCGAGTCGAAGACCGTCGCGATCGCCAACGCCGACGGCTCGACGACCAGTCTGGCCGTCGCCCCGACCATAGGCGCCGTCATTGTCAGCGACGTGATCTACAGCTATCGGCCGGGCTTCAATTTCGCGAGCTATCATTGGCTCGCGTCGGCCGCTCTCGAGATCGCGCGCACGAGCTATGCGCCCGTGCGCAACTCATACAGTCCCAACCACATCCAATATTACATGACGTCCGGCGCGAATTGCCTGTCGACGCCGTGACGTTCAGATCGTCTGATTATAGGCGCCGACCTCGGCATTCTCGCGCAGCACGGCGTCGACGGCGTGGAACATCTCGCGCAGCCGCGCCTCCGACACCGGGCTCTCGACGACGACGACGAGTTCGGGCTTGTTGGACGAGGCGCGCACCAGCCCCCAGGTTCCGTCCGCCACGGTCACGCGCACGCCGTTCACGGTCACGAGATCGCGGATGGGCTGGCCGGTAAACAGCGCGCCCTCCGCCCGCATCCGCTCGAAGCGCGCGGTCACTCTGTCGACCACCGCATATTTCTTCTCGTCGTCGCAATGCGGCGACATCGTCGGCGACCCCCAGGTCTTCGGCAGTTCGCCATAGAGATCGGCCATCGACTTCGACGGATTGCGATCGAGCATCTCCAACACATGAATGGCCGTCAGCAGCCCGTCGTCATAGCCGCGCCCGATCGGCGCATTGAAGAAGAAGTGCCCCGATTTCTCGAATCCGGCGAGCGCCTTCAGATCATTGACGCGCCGCTTGATGTAGGAGTGGCCGGTCTTCCAATAATCGGCCGTGACGCCGCGCGCGACGAGCTCCGGGTCGGTCGCGAACAGGCCGGTCGACTTCACATCGACGACGAATGTCGCTTTGGGATAGAGCCTCGCCAGATCGCGCGCGAGCATCACGCCGATCTTGTCGGCGAAAATCTCCTCGCCATTATTGTCGACGACGCCGCAGCGATCGCCGTCGCCGTCGAAGCCGAGCCCGACATCGGCGCCGGTCTCGCACACCTTGTCGGCGATGGCGTGCAGCATGTGCAGATCTTCGGGATTGGGATTGTAGCGCGGGAAGGTATAATCGAGCTCCGTATCGAGCGGGACGACCTCGCAGCCGAGACGCTCGAGGAGTTGCGGCGCGAAGGCGCCCGCGGTGCCGTTGCCGCAGGCGGCGACGACCTTCAGCCGGCGCGAAAGCGTCACGCCGGAGGCGAGATCGTCGAGATAGCGCGCGCCGAAATTATCGACGAAGCGATAGGAGCCGCCCTCGGCGAAGCGGAATTTGCCGGAGAGCACGATCTCCTTCAGCCGGCCCATTTCGTCCGGGCCGAAGGTGACGGGGCGCTGCGCGCCCATCTTCACGCCGGTCCAGCCATTGTCGTTGTGCGAGGCCGTCACCATGGCGACGGCCGGAACATCCAAAGCGAATTGCGCGAAATAGGCCATGGGCGAGAGCGCGAGGCCGATGTCGTGAACCCGCACGCCGGCCCCCATGAGGCCGGTGATCAACGCCAATTTGATCGACGAGGAATAGGCGCGATAATCGTGGCCGGTCACGAGTTCGGGCGCGACGCCCAGTTCGCGCAGCAGCGTGCCGAGACCCAGTCCCAGCGCTTGCACGCCCATCAGATTGAGCTCTTTCTCGAACAGCCAGCGTGCGTCATACTCGCGAAAGCCGGTCGGCTTGACGAGCGGCGTCGTCTCGTAAGCGTAGCTGTTCGGCTTCAGATCGGCGACGGGTTTCGGAAACATCGCATCTCCTGAAAGATGAAAGAGCTCGGCCGCCGAGGACATAGAGGAAAAACGCCGCCGCGCCAATGGCCGGCGGGACGTCGCGCGGGGCGATCGCGTGAAGGTTTCCTCGTCCTTCGAGACGGCTCCTGCGGAGCCTCCTCAGGACGAGGGGGAAGGACTATCGTCTTTCAACCGATTGCCCTCCGGGACGTCGCGGGGCATGGCAGGCGGGGGTCGGCCTTGCTCTTGCTTCACCGGCACGCCGCCGGCAGAGCGCCACGGATTCGTCCTTATCTATTCGTCTTTTCGAAGAGATGTCCCAATGGCCAAGAAAATCGTCGTTTTCGCGGATGGCACCGGCAACGCTTTCTCGACGCAAGAGTCGAACGTCTGGCGCATTTTTCAGGCGCTCGACACGGCGCGCGAAGATCAGATCGCCTATTATATCCAGGGCGTCGGCACGCAATCCTTCAAGCCTTTCGCCATCGTCGACGGCGCGACCGGGTTCGGCGTCCCTTCCAACGTGCGCAAGCTCTATCGCTTCTTGTGCTGGAATTGGGAGGCGGGCGACGAGATCTATATGTTCGGCTTCAGCCGCGGCGCCTTCACGATCCGCACGCTCGTCGGCTTGATGCATCATGAAGGATTGATACCGCCGACATTTCGCGATCCCGCTCGGGCGGACGACACGGATATCGTCCTCTCGCACCGGGAGATGCAGCGCTACGCCAGGGCGGCCTACCGCTCCTATCGCGCCAAGACCGTCAGATCGGCGCTCGGCGAGACCTGGCCGACGGTCTGGGCGGCTCGCTGGATTCGCGATCTCTGGTTGAAGCTCGTCGACGCGCTGCTGCGGCGCCGTCCCTATGACGCCATTCGCGAGCAGACGATAAGCCAAGGCCGGGTCGACGTTCCGATCGCCTTCGTCGGCCTGTTCGACACGGTCGAAGCGTTCGGCGTGCCGATCGAGGAACTGCGGCTGGCGATCGACAAGGCGGTCTGGCCGATTTCCTTCCGCAACGGAAAAATGTCGCGGAATGTCCAATGCGTGCGCCATGCGCTCTCGCTGGACGACGAGCGGACGACGTTCCATCCGATCCGCATCGATCGATCCGAAGAGGATCAGACGAAAGACCGCGTGCGCGAAGTCTGGTTCGCCGGCGTGCATTCGGATGTCGGCGGCGGCTATCCAGACGATTCGCTCGCCCATGCGCCGCTCGTCTGGATGCTGGACGAGGTCGAGCGCGCCGCCAGAAAGACGCATCCGGCGCAGGGCGACGCCGGCCTGCGCCTGCTCGCGGGCGAGACGGAGAAATTCCGCGCCGCCGCCTCGGCCTATGGCCCGCTGCACGACTCGCGGGCGGGGCTCGGCGTGTTCTACCGCTATGATCCGCGCCGCATCGCCGACGACGGCGAGCATAGCGCCACCGTGCATCACTCCGTCATCGAGCGGATGGTCAACGGCTCCGACAATTACGCGCCGATCACCCTGCCGCGCAGAGCCGAAATCCTGATGCCGGACGAGACCTACATGGCCAAGGACGGCTTCCCGCCGGAAAGCCTCGTCGTCAAAGCGCGCATTCCCTCCGCCTTCATACGCTCGGTCGCGGAAAAATCGGCCGTCGCGCGCGACGCCGTCGCGAAGCTCTGCAAGCCCGAGCCGGAATATGCGAGCCTCACATTGGATCTCGTGTGGTGGCGGCGCGTGAACTATTTCGCTCTCGTCGGCTCCATTTTTTTCTTCGCGATCTTCCCCTTCGCCGCCGATTGGCTGAGCGACGCCATCGCCGGCGCGGCGAGACCGCTCGACGAACGGCTCTGGGACGCCGTCGTCGCCAAGCCGACGTCCGGCGTCGAAAACGTCTTCCGCGGCTTCGGCGACGCGCTTCAATCGATCGCCCCGTCTTACGTCAGGCCTCATATAGAGGCGCTCGGGCATCATCCGCTGATCGGCTTTCCTCTGCTCGCCCTCATCGGGGCGCTGCTGCTGAGCAACGCCCGGCTGCGGGACAGCATTCGCGACCATGCGCGGCTCGCCTGGAGGTTCGAGGGCCGCAAGATCGACGAGCAGCTCGCCGCCGAGTCGAGGCGACGCGGATTTCTCTCCCTCGTCGCGCGCCGTATGCGTCGCGGCCGCGCCGCCAGAGCGATTTACGGATTTTTCTCGGTGCGGATTTTGCCGCCCGTGACGCTGCTGCTGGTTCTTCTGCCGTCGATCGTCGCCTTGAACCGCGTATTCTTCAATTATCAGGTCGGAGCCGGGGACATCTGCATCGGCACCAATGATCCGCGCAAAATGCCGGCGACGAAGCCGCTGCAATGGATCGGCCCCTATGGCGCCGTGAGGAAGAAAGGCTGGTCCGCGGACGATCAGAGCGACGGCTTCGCGACGAGCAATCCCTGCTGGGCGAGCGGCTGGGCCGTGGAAAAAGGCGCGGCCTATCGCGTATCGATCGAAATCGACGCCGAGAGCGGCCATGACGAACCCTGGTTCGATCAATTGATCATGACCGACGTCGCCGGCTTCGAAAGCGACAGCCTGTCGCTCGGCGTCTCCACTCTGTTCCGCCGATGGCCGTCGATCGGCTGGTTTCATCCGGTCGCCAGAATCGGCGCGACCGGCGACGCCGAATGGCCGCTCATATCGATCGATGGCGCGCAACCGCTCCAGACGCGCGGCGAGAAATGCACGCAACTGCCCATTCGCTACGGATCCGAGGAATATTGCAAATTGAACAAGATCGAGCCGCGGGCGTGCCCGACGGACGATCTGGCGCTTTCGATGGCCGACCAGCTACCTGAAAAGGAGCTCACCGCAGCCAGAGCCGCCTGGTCGAACCGGCGCTTCTCCTCCAATTCTCGCCCCTGCCTCTCGGCCTTCCCGCGCCAGAAGCTCGTCTCCGACTTCGTCGCGACGAAGACTGGAGAGTTCTTCCTATTCGTGAACGATGCGGTGTTCTTCCCCGTGGGCGGATCGCCGCAATCCACTTATCTCAACAATAGAGGCACGGCGACCGTCACGCTCGAACGGCTGCCGCTGCCTTCGCCCGACGCGGGGGCCTCGCCGCGTTGAAAGGAAGCAGCCTCGCGACGCCGGTCGCCAGTTTGAGGACGGACCCGAACATTGCGAAGGCCCCTGCTTTTCCTCCCCGGAAGACTGGAGTCTTTCCGTGTTTCATTGAAACACGGAAAGACTCCAGCTTCTTGTTTCGACGCGTTTCCGACGCCGAACCGGTTTCCACTTCGGCTGGAAACGCTCTAAGGGATAAAGACTTCGCTTTGCTTAAGCGGATCACGGCGTCTTTGGCGCTCGTCGCAGAGAGGAAATCATGAAACGAATGACGTCTGTCACGCGACTGTCGCTGGCGTTCGGCGCCGCTCTTCTCCTCGGCATGGCCGGCGGGGCGGCGCAGGAGCGCGGCCATTCGCACACGCATATGATGACGCCCGCGCCCGACGCCCGGCAATTGCTCGATTTTCCGCCGCCGATGCGCGAGCACATGCTCGCCAATATGCGCGATCACGTCGAGACGCTGCACGCCATTCTCGACGCGCTGGCCGCGAACGACCCGGCCAAGGCCGGCGAGATCGCCGATGCGCGCCTTGGTCTCGCGTCACCCGGCGCGGCGAGTTGCGACCCCAAAGCCGCGGCGAAGGGCGCCGACCACATGGCGACGATGATGGGCGAACACATGCCGCAGCAGATGCGCGCCTATGGCTTCGCGATGCACGAGGCGGCCGGCAAATTCGCGACGCAGGCGGCAAAAGTGAAGGAGAGCGGCGATCTGAAGCCGGCGCTCGCCGCCCTCGCCGAGGTGACGCAAAACTGCGCCGCCTGCCACGCCGCCTATCGCCTGCGGTGACGATCAGGTCCCGATGTTCTGAATGCGGCCCCAGGTGCTCTTGGTGCCCCAGATGCCGGCGCGCAAAGCCTCGAGCTGCACGATCTGGCTGTGGTCGACGAACAGATTGACCTCGTTGCCGTAATTCTTGACGTACCATTCGAACACCGGCGGATCGGCGGCCTCGAACATCACATTTTCGAGGCCGAGCGCGTCGATGATGCCGGCGGCGACGCCAGTTCGCCAACTCTTCACATTTTCGGTAATGCCTTCGCTTTCGATCATGACGATGTCGGCGCCGGCGTCCAGCGCGAGCTCGGCCTGCCCGATCAGCCAGCCGACATCCTTCGTTCCTTCCGCCTCGAGCTCTTCGGCCGCCGTGCCTCCCCCGGCGCCGAACTGAATGCCGACTTCCGGCTTGGCTTTCAGCCCGGCTTTTTTCACCATTCGCACGAGCCGGAGCAGACTGTCGGTGGGCAGACTGATGAAGCCGGCGGAGATTTCGACCACGTCGAAGCCGAGCGCCTTGCACTCGTCGATGTAGCGCTCGACGGCCTCGGGACCAAATCGCACGACATTCTCGATCCAGCCCCCCGTCGACACATAGACATCGTGATCATGCGCCGTCTTGTTGAATTCCTTCACCGTCTCGGGAGGCATGAGCGCAAAGGAGCCGCCGGCATATTTCACGCCGTCTATCCAAGCTCCCATGGTGTCGAGCAGATCGGCGAGATGGCGGCGGCCATAGGCGCTGTAGTAGGGACCGCGAATTTCGGTCACGCCCGTCTTGCGCGGCTTATCTGTCCGCGCGGCGCGAGGAATGAAGGAAA
The DNA here is from genome assembly GCA_003105285.1 of Methylocystaceae bacterium. Taxonomy (GTDB): domain Bacteria; phylum Pseudomonadota; class Alphaproteobacteria; order Rhizobiales; family Beijerinckiaceae; genus Methylosinus. The sequence continues at coordinate 1,244 of PQAN01000302.1, read as the reverse complement.
AGGTGGTTTCAATCATGGGCTTCTCCTTCTTTCTCTGGCCTGTCTGCGATATCCGCCATTGCGCGACAGCGGTGCGGGAAGCGCATTCGGATCGCCTATCCCGCTTTCGTCTCGCCTGTAATCGTCCTGACGCGGCCGAGCAGAGCGGTCAGTTCGACAATGGGCCGTTCCTCGAGCGTCGCGACGACTTCGGCTAAGGCGCCGAGCTCGGCGGAGGTCGTCGAGGCGCGCGTCACACGATCATATTTGGCGCGCGCCGCCGCCCAATCGAACGGATTCGTGTAGAAGCCGTGATAGTCTTTGCGTGACGCGGTCAATGTCGAGCCGTCGTCGAGCTCGACCTGCAGGCGCGCGGGAAGCCACTGCGGGAAGCACGCGGAAAGCTCGGCGCTTGGCGTTATCTTCACCTTGCGCAGCAAGTCCTGCACATCGGCCGCGACGATGCGCTCCGGCGCATATTGCTCCGGCTGCACCTCCCCGTCTACGAGCGCCGCCGCCAGCATGTAGGGAAGGCTGTGGTCGGCCTCCTCCTTGGTGCGGACGACGCGCTTGTCGCCCTCCTCGCCGCCGCCGATGATCTGATGTGCGACGGCGAAAGTGTCGAGGCGCACGGCGCGCACGGCCTTCGCCGAAAAACCCGGCTGCGCGCGAATTTCCAGCGCCGCGTCGATCGCCGACTGCGAATGGATCTCGGCATTGTGCTTCTTCAGGATGGTCCGTCCGACGCGCTCCAGATCCTCTTTCAGCCAGTCGATCTCGAACGGGCCGGCAATCGTCTCCTTGAAGCCCTTATTGCCCTCGAAGACCGCTTCCGGTCCGGTGATGCCGTGGGCGGCGAGCAGAGCGGCGTGGGTCGCGGCCATGGCAGTGTTGGGATAAGCGAGACCCTTCCAATGCGACAGCCTGCCTGTGCGGGTGACGCGCAACGCATTATTGGCGGTTCCACTGATGGCGATGGCGTTGGCGATTTCGCCGCGAGTCAGACGAAGCGCCTTGGCGACGCCCGCCGCCGCCGCATAGGCGCCTTGCGTCGTGTGATCGAAGCCTCTGGCGCGCACCGGCGCGACGTCGCTCAGTCTCGTTTGGACCTGATAGGCGACCGCGAGCGCCGTCAGAAATTCGGCGCCGCTCGCACGCTTCATTTCGGCCGCCGCCAGCACCGCGCCGAGATTGTCGGATGGATGGTTGGTCTCGCCCGGCGCGAGATAGCTGTCCATGAAGTCGAGATAACGGCTCAGCGCGCC
>PQAN01000301.1 GCA_003105285.1 Methylocystaceae bacterium | reverse complement strand
TCGACGCCGTCGACGAGCGCCTGACCTTCTTCCGGAATGTAGAACCGCTGGATGAGCTTGGTCAGCGTCGATTTTCCCGATCCCGATCGCCCGACCACCCCTATGACTTCTCCCGGCCGGATCGACAAGGAGACGTTTTTCAACGCTTCCGGCGCGCCGGGCCGATAGCGGAACGTCACATTGCGCAGATCGATCGCGCCCTTGGCGGCGGGCAGATTGCCATGCGCGACGTTCAGCGGCTCGGTCGGCATGTTGAGAATGTCGCCGAGCCGATCGATGGAAATCTGCACCTGCTGAAAATCCTGCCAGATCTGCGACAGCCGCAAGATCGGCTGAGCCACTTGAGCGGAGATCATGTTGAAGGCGACGAGCTCGCCGACCGACAATTCGCCGTCGATGACCGCCTTGGCGCCGAACAGCAGCAGAGCGGCGTTGGTCAGCTTGGTGACATATTGGATCGCGCTCTGCCCGCCCGATCCGATCAGCCCCGCCGTGAAGGAGGAGGAGACATAGGCCGCGAGCTTCTCCTCCCATTGCGCCTGCATCGACGGCTCGACCGCCGCCGCCTTGATCGTCTGCACGCCGACGATCGCTTCGACCAGCATCTGCTGGCTCTCGGCGCCGCGGTTGAACTTCTCCTCGATCATTTCGCGCAGCGGCGGGCGAACCAATATGGCGATGAGCAGATACAAGGGAATCGAAGCGAGGACGATCAACGTCAGCTTCCATGAATAGGCGAGCAATACGAGAATGAAGACGATGGTGAAGAATATGTCGAGCGCCGAGAACAATCCTTGCCCTGTCAGGAACGATCGGATCGTCTCGAGTTCTCGAACCCGCGCGACGGTCTGTCCCGCCGAGCGCGTCTCGAAGTAGTTCATCGGCAGACGAAAGAGATGAAAGAACAGCCGCCGCCCGAGCTCGACGTCGATGCGATTCGTCGTATGCGAGAGCGCGTAAGACCGCAGATATTGCAGCGCCACGTCGAACAGACCGATGACGGCCAGACCGCCGATCAGCACGAACAAGGTGTCGTAGCCCTTGTGACTGAGGACCTTGTCGATCACCACCTGGAAAAACAGCGGCGTGACCAGAGCGAATATCTGAACGAAGAAAGATGCGACGACCACATGCGCGAGCGGACGACGGTAGCGCCAGATCGACGGCAGAAACCAGCGGAGCCCGAAGCTTCGCGGCTCGACGCCGGCGCCGCCGATTTGGCGCGAGATCAGAATCGCCTCGGGCTCGGCGTCTTCGACGAGACGATCGAACGCGACCTGGCGATCGATGCGCGTGATCGGGTCGACGAGGCGAAAACTCCCAGAAGGCGTTCGGCCGCCGAACACCTCGAAACGGCCCGTACGCATGCGCAACATCGATGGCGCGGGAAGAGCGGCGAGACGGCCTTTCTCCAATCGGGACACGATACGCGCTCTCAGGCCGATGAGCTGCGCGGCGCGTACGATGTCCTGCGAGCTCGCGGGTCCATCGCGCAGGGCGAGTTCGCGCCGAATCTGCACGGGATCGGCGGCGATCCGGTAGTAAGCGGCGATTCCGCAAAGCGCCTGCAGCCCCGAATCGATATTTTCGGGCGCCAGGGTCGGCGCCGCCGCGACATTCATGAGTCAATCCGATGATTTGGCGCCGAGCGCCTCGATCCTCTTGCGACGAGACGCCGGGGACCGAGGCCCTTTCAGCACGCGGCCGACGCCGGTCGATGGCCGAAAGCGAGAGGGTTCCCGAGGACCGGCCTCACTGGCGACCGTCCGGCCGCCGATGCGCGAGGGCGGACCGAGCCGCTCGAATAGGGATCGCCCTAAGGCTTCGTCACAAGGACGGGGCTGTCGGGCTCTGCGCCAGGCTGCTGGCCGCGAGTTGGGAGGCGGACGAATTGCTCGCCGGATCGGCCCCGAGCGTCGCCTGCCCGGACGGGCGATAGACGTCGAGAAGATCGGCCCAAACGCCGAACGACGATTGGTCCAGGCCCGAAGCCGCCATTTTCTGAGAAGCATCTGAGAACGGATCGGCGGCGGCGGCGTCACGATAAACGAAGGGCGATGTCGCGTCCGATGGAATTTTGGACGCCGAACTGTCGATTTGAATGGGCGCGCTCGCCTGGCCTTTCTCGCTTCCTCCCACGACGGCGCTCCGGTCGGAGGACTGGCCGGACTGCGTCGGCCCCGCGTCGGAGACGGCGCCGGAGTTCGCGAGCTTGGCCTTTATTTCCGCGAAGGACGGGCTCGCGCTCGCCAATGTCGGCGAGCCGAGCTTCTCTTGCAGCGCCGCATTGCCGAGCGCCGCCGGCGCCGCATCCTGGACGAGTTTGGAGACAAAGCCGCCATTGGAGGCGCTGCTTTGCCCGCCGGACGTCGAACTCGCCAGAAAGCCGGTGACCGGCGCCGCCGGCGAGATCGACAAATCCGCCGAAGGAACGGCGTCCTCCTCCGTCGCCCCGATCGCCTTCTGGCCGGCCGCGTCGCCAGACGTTTTCAAACTCGACTTACTCGCAGCGGGCATTGCAGCATCCTCACGAACTCAACGAGAGCAATTCGATCGTCGCCAAGCGCGGAAAAGTCCACGCCGAGCATGCGTCACGAGAAATGGAACTGATTTTGGTTCAAGCTCGACAGCGCGACATTCTGCAGCGTGATCGTGTTCGTCGCATCCGCCGCGATGATCGTATCGGCCCCCGATTGATGCGCGGCTCCCAGCAGATGCGCCCAGTCCGCGAAGACCGATTGGTCGAACTGCAGCGAATCCGTCGAATTGAAGCCGTCGATCGCGTCGTGGCCGAAGTTCGAGTGGAACACGAATGTATTGGAATTGCCCGTGGCGCCGACCCTGTCCTCGGCGCCGAATGTGATTCGATTGCCGTCGCCCGCGACGCTGAGGACGTCATTATTCCCCAGCCCGATCGTGTCGCTCGTTCCGTGGACATCCGCGCGGGTATGGTCCGCCAGATTCACGAAGCCGTTCGAAACATTGACGGTGTTCGAAGAACCGTCGGGACCATTGCCGGCGAGATCGATGCGGCTGCCGCTCTGGCCGTAGATGGCGTCCCCGCCGCCGATAACGCCGACGCCGACGTTCGCGGCCACAAAGATGGTGTCTCCCGACGCGTTCACGACGTTCCCGACGCCGCCGTTGACCCAGATCCCGTTTCCGCTGCCGGCCGTCAGCGAATTGTTGTCGCCGTCGATCCCGACATTGCTGTATTTCCCGACGTGGATCGCGTTCCCGGAACCGAAGACGTCCATATGAGAATCGTCGGAAAGATTGGCCGCGCCATTCGACAGATCGACGAAGTTGTCGACGCCGGTCGCGCCATTGCCGCCGATCGTCAAAATGTCGCCGCCCGAACCATAGATCGTGTTGCCCCCGCCGGTGATATTCGCAGTCGCATTGGCTCCGAAATAAAGCGTCTGATACGACGCAGTGACGGCCTGACCGGCCTCGGCGCCGACGGACGACAGATGATCCGGGCTCTCGGCGATCGCATATAGCACGTCGGCGCGAGTGACCGTATTGTTGTCGAGCATCGCCACCCAGGTCGAACTCTCCTGCGCAGTCGGATTGCGGCCGACCGCATTGAGAAAGAGCCGCGTCACGAAATCGGCGTTGGAGAGCGCGCCGTA
>PQAN01000300.1 GCA_003105285.1 Methylocystaceae bacterium | reverse complement strand
GGGTCGATGAGGAGGATGGTGTTGCGGTTTCTGGCGGCGTGAGCGGCGCCGGAACGACGATCGGGTGAAAGATAATAGTCCTTCCCCTCATGCTGAGGAGGCTCCGCAGGAGCCGTCTCGAAGCACGAGGGGGGATTTTCCCAGATTGCGGAATGAAGGCTTCCTCGTCCTTCGAGACGGCCCCTGCGGGGCCTCCTCAGGATGAGGAAGCCTTCACCCGATCGCCCTCGGGCGCCTCGCATGAGCGACGAGCTCGAGCCGGGCGCATTGGCTGCGATGATCCGTCGATCGGCGCTGTCGAAGAAACTCTTTCGCTGACACGCGCGCCTATATCCGCCGTCTCACCAGGGACCGCCCCAGTACCAAGCCCGTGGCCCGAAGCCATAGGGATAGTCGCGCGACCGCCGCTCGGCGGCCCGATCGAGATCGATATCGAGCCGGCATTTGGCGAAGGCGTCGGTTCCGGGACGAAAACCATAGGACCGACAGCGAAGATCGTCCGCGGCCCGCCTCTCGGCGGGCGACGTCGTCGCGCAGGCCCCGACCAGGAGCGCGGCCCCGATCGCAACGAATAGCCTAGAGAATCGCATGGCTCCAACCCTACGGTCTCGGTCGAATTCACCGAAGTATGAGGACGTATTGCATTTGAAGTCAACGAGAAAGGCCGAGCCTCGGGCGGACTGAGGCCCGACCTGCCGGTGACGTGAGTTCCCGTTTCGAACTCGGCCGGCGGAAACGCCGTCGATGGCGTTGCGCACGAATTTGGCGTCCCGGAAGGGATTCGAACCCCTGACCTGCGGTTTAGGAAACCGCTGCTCTATCCTGCTGAGCTACCGGGACCCTCAAGATGAACATCTACCCGAGCCCCGGGCGTTTGAAAAGCGTCGGGGCGCGCGGGCAGTGGGAGAGTTTGAATTTTCCGCTTTTGACCCTGAGCGGACGTTCGGTGTGGCGCAAAAATGATCCAGGCGCCGACTTCGGCGTAACGCCATCGCCCCTACGCTTCCTTCGAGGATGCGCGACAAGGCGACAGTCGAATCACCATCGCCGAGCACCGACTGTAAATCCGGTCAAGGCAACGATCCCTTTGAACGATCATCCACTCGAACGGTCTCGACGACGCTGCGCACCGCTTCGATAACCGCGTCGGGGCGATCGAATTGAACGACATGGTCGGAATCCCCTAGCGTCCGATGAGACGCGCGCGAGGACCAGGAGGCGATTTCGTTCTGCATCTCGAACCAAGCGTTTTCGAGCTTCGTCGCCTCTTCTCGCGTCATCCCCATCACTGAGAGCATCTTGTCAGACGGCGGCTTTCCCGCGGTCAGCACCGCGAAGGGCCGCGCGCCGAGCGATCGCGCCGAACTCGCCTCAGCGAAGGTCCGCGGTAGCGCGTCGGCTTCCGCCCGCATCGCCGCGAGAGAAGACGGAGCAAGCGCCTTGAGGACTTCGATCTGAGAATCGCCAAGCCCCTCCGCCAAGGACGAACCGAACGCCATCAAACCGACGCGCGGAACGCCCGTCCACGAGAGGAACGCGGCGAGTTTCAGACTCGCATCCAGAAGCGGAAACTTCAAAGAGCGACCCAGTGCCGCCTCGAAGCGTTTTTCCTGCTCAGGATAGGAGCCATCGAGATAGACGAGCCCGGCGACACGGTCGCTGTAGAGTTTCGTGAAAATCGAAATATAGGGCCCGCCGATCGAATGCCCGACGAGAACGAGCGGCCCCTTCTCGCCCGCCGCCTCGAGCACCGCATGGAGGTCGCGCGCGACGCCTTCGCCGTCATGGACGCCCGGTTTGTCGTCGCTCCACATGATGCCTGCGCGGCTGTAGGCGCAGGCTCGCGTGAATTTCGCGACCTCGTCGTGGACTTTGAACCAATCCGTCGCGCCGCTCGGCCCGAGACCGGATTCGAACACAACCATCGGGGCGCCCTCGCCCCGGCAATCGATCTGGATTTTTCGTTCGCCGACATCGACAAGCCGTCCTGGCGCGGGAAAAGCCTCTGCCACCCGTAGGCGTTCGATCTGCTCCCAGATGGGGCCGATCACGAAAACAGCCACAAATATCGCGATGAAGAAAATGATTAGACCCCAAATGAGCTTACGCATATGCGCCTCCCGCCGCCGAGGTCGGCTCCAATATCTTAACCTGAATTCGCCAGATGAACTCGGGTTCGAGCGTAAGATTGGTCGAAACTGGGCTTTTTCGAAGGCCGAAGCGCGGCGTCAGAGCGGATCATGCGTGACAACGACCGGAATATGCCCCGATCAAATGGGAATGACCGCTCCTGGCGCATAGGCGAATTTCAAGCTGACCCACTGTCCGCGCGCGAGGTCGGAAAACCGGAAACGCTCTAGTTCCCCAGCAGCCGCCGCCACACCGCAGGAAGCGCGGCGATGAGGTCGTCGGCGATGAGGCCGGGGCCGAAGGCTTCCGCCGCGGCGGCGTGCATCCAGACCGCGCAGGACGTCGCGGCGAAGGGCTCCATGCCCTGCGCCAGCAGGCCGGCGACAATGCCGGTGAGGACGTCGCCGGAGCCGGCGGTAGCGAGCCATGGCGAGGCTTCCGCGATGACCGAGGCGCGACCGTCCGGCGCGGCGACGATCGTGTCCGGCCCTTTGAACAGCACGGTCGCGCCGATCTCGCGGGAGGCGTCGCGCGTGCGCTCGAGCTTGGAGATCGGCGCGCCGCGCAGCGTCTTCTCCCAGCGTTGGCCATGGAAGAGGCGTCCGAATTCGCCGGCGTGCGGCGTCAGCACGACGGGACCGGGGGCGGTTTCGATCGCGCGTTTCAATCGATCGGGCGCGAGCGCGAAACTCGTCAGCGCGTCCGCGTCGAGCACGACCGCGCGCGGCTTCGCCGAGGGCGCGAGCGCCGTTTCGACCAGTTCGCAGCTCGCCTCGCCGACGCCGAGGCCCGGCCCGAGCGCGACCGCGTTCTTGCGCGTGTCGGAGAGCAGAGCGGTGAGGCCGGCCGGCCCGTCGGACACGCGCACCATGACGGAGGTCAGCGCGGAGGCGTTGACGGCGAATGCGTCTTGCGGAGTGGCGAGCGTCACGAGCCCCGCGCCGGCCCTGAGCGCGGCAGCGGCGGCGAGCCGCGCCGCGCCCGTGAAGGAGGCGCCGCCGGACAGCACGACGGCGTGGCCGCGCGAATATTTATGTCCCTCGACCTGCGGCGGGCGAAGGGCTCTATGCCAGGCGGCCGGCTCGTTGACGAAGGTGTTCGGCGCGATCCGTTCGAGCACCGAAGATCTTATGCCGATATGCGCGCAGGAAATGGCTCCGCAGCGCAGCCTTCCCGGCAGCAGCAGATGGCCGCTCTTCAAGCGGAAGAACGTGACGGTCGAATCGGCCTGCACGGCGACGCCGCGAATGGCGCCGCTCGTGCCGTCCACGCCGGAGGGAATATCGACGGCGATGACTTTCTGCTTCGTCTCCTCGCGCCAGGCGTTGAGGCGCTCGATGAGCGCGGCGGCGGGCCCGTCGATGTCGCGCGCCAGCCCCGTGCCGAACAGGGCGTCGATGACGAGGTCCACGCCCGTGAAGTCGCAATTGGCCGCGTCGTCGACGCGGCCGTCCCAGCCTTGCGCCGCTTCTCGCGCGTCGCCCCGCAGCGTGTCGGGCGGCGTCAGCGCGGCGACGCGCACCTTGAAGCG
>PQAN01000299.1 GCA_003105285.1 Methylocystaceae bacterium | reverse complement strand
TTCTCGGCGCCTTCGACCGGCGCCATGGCGGCGCGCATGGCTTCGGCCCCGCCGATGATCTCCTCGACGCTTTCGCCGCGAAGGCGCAGCCCCATCAGGAATGCGCCGAGCTGCGCCGGCGTCGCGCCGCCTTGCAGAATGATCGTGAAGGCCGCGCGCGCATCCTCGCGCGAGAGCTTCTGGCCGTCGGCGATCGTCGCGATGAAGGGCTTGAAGTCGGTCATGTGATGTCGATCGCTACGGCTGAGCGAGCCTTCAGGCTCGTCTCTCACGCCACCTTGGCGCACCGCCGATGCGTCTTGTTCCACTCGCGGGCGAGATCGAGGAAATTGCCCAATATCTTGTGGCCATGCTCGGAGGTGATGCTCTCGGGGTGAAACTGCACGCCATGCACGGGCGCGCTCTCATGCGACAGTCCCATGATCAGCCCGTCCGGCGTTTCGGCGGTGACGCGCAAGCTCGCAGGCAGCGTCTCGCTGGCGACGATCAGCGAGTGGTAGCGCGTCGCCTGGAACGGTCCGTCGATGCCGCGAAAAATGGTTTCGCCCTTGTGCAGGATCGTCGCCATCTTGCCGTGGACGGGCAAGGGAGCGCGCACGACGTCGCCGCCGAACGACAGGCCGATCGCCTGATGGCCGAGACAGACGCCGAAAATCGGAATATCGGCCCATGCAGCCTGTATCAAATCGAGACAGATACCGGCTTCCTTCGGCGTGCAGGGACCGGGCGACAGGACGATGGCGTCGGGGCCGGCGGCCAGGACCTCGGCCACCGAGACGGCGTCGTTGCGATGCACCGTGACGTCGGCTCCGAGCGCCCCGAAATAATGCACGAGGTTGAAGGTGAAGCTGTCGTAATTGTCGATGAGCGTGACGTTGGCCATTCGTCCGGTCCGATTTCGCCTCGCGCGCCGGGAGCGCCAGGCCGCCGCGGTCCCTACGGCCGCAGCGCCTTTTCTCGACCGATCGGAAAGGGATGTCAATTCTGACCTGACGGTCCCGGCGGCTCCGAACAATGCGAGACGCGATCACCCTCGCCGGAAGCGCCAGTCAGGCCGCATATTGGCGATCAACACCACTTCGGCGACGCTCTGACGGGTCAGCAGTCCGACCAGCGCGCCGTCCTCGTCGACGACGCCCATCGCCGGGGCGCTCGTGAATTTCTCGATCGTCCTGTCGAGCGGCGCGTTTTTCGCGATCGTCGGCGCGTCCCTGCGCACGAAAGGCGCGATCGGCGCATGCCGCTCCTCGGTCTTGAGAGCCTCGATGATGTCGGCACGGCTCAGCAGGCCCATGAGGCGCCCGCTTCCGTCGACGACGGGGAACTCGTCCTGAGCGGTCGCGAGCAGCGTCTCGACGGCCTCGCCGATATCGGCCCCCCAATCGATCGCCGCGATGCGCGTCTCCATCGCGTCCTCGACCGTCAGGCCGCGCGTCGCTTCGCTCGCAGCGGTCATCTGCGCCTCGCCGCTCGCCGCGATGTAGACGAAAATGGCGATGAAAACGAGCAGGGGATTGCCGAACAGGCCGAGAAAGCCGAGGGCGAAAGCAAAGCCCTGGCCGATCATGGCGGCGATGCGCGTCGCCCGCGCGCGCGGCAGCCACATGGCGAGCGCGGCCCGCAGCACGCGGCCGCCGTCCATGGGAAAGGCCGGGATCATGTTGAACACGGCGAGAAACAGATTGGCGGCGGCGAGCCGGGCGAACAGATTGACGTGCGGATCGTCGAGTTGAGTCAGCGCCTCGGGGTGGAACGCCCCCAGGGCGAGAAAGAGCCCTAGGGCGATGACGATGTTCACGGCCGGGCCGGCGACGGCGATGAGCAGTTCCTGTGAGGGCGTCTCCGGCATGTGGTCGAGATTGGCCACGCCGCCGATCGGCAGCAGCGTGACCTCGGTCGAAACGATGCCGAAGCGTCGGGCCGTCAGAATATGCCCGAACTCATGGAGAACGACGCAAGTGAAGATCAGCGTGATGAAGGCGAGGCTGTCGCGCGCGGCGACGAGGCCGCCGCTGCGGTAAGCGGAAAAGCCGATCCAGGCGAGCAGCAGCAGGAAGGTGACGTGGATTCGAACGGCCGTGCCTTTGAAGCTGCCGAGAGTGAGCGACCAGCGCATGGGGAGCGTCTCATTTTTCGAGAGCGTCGGCGTTAGCGATTGGTTTATTCATATCAGGAAAAGACGCGCGCCGATATGTCGTCGCGTCGCCGCTGCCGTCGCTTCGCTCCTCGCGATGACGGATCACCTCGAGGCGGAAGGCTGTGAATATCCCCCGAGGCGTCGCTCCTCGGCGCACCCAAGAAAAGGACGATCGGCGTTGGCGCGATCGTCCTGAAAAGAGGCGGAGGCGGGAGTTTGCGGAGGTTACAGCCGATAGCGGATCTGGTCGGTCCAGAAGCGCTCGAGCCTCGACAAGGCCGTGTTGACGGTGCGGAATTCGGCGGACGAGACGCCGCCGATCTGCTCCACCGTCGTCGCATGCTTGTCGTAGAGGGCGGCGACGATGTCGTGCACTTCCTTGCCCTTGGGAGTGAGGCTGATGCGCACCGAGCGGCGATCGATGCGCGAGCGAGCATGGTGGAGATAGCCCATTTCGACGAGCTTCTTGACATTGTAGGAGACGTTGGAGCCGAGATAATAGCCGCGCGTGCGCAACTCGCTGGCGGTCAGCTCCTTGTCGCCGATATTGTAGAGAAGCAGAGCCTGGACCGAATTGACGTCGCCGCGATTGCGGCGATCGAATTCATCCTTGATCACGTCGAGAAGACGTCGATGAAGACGTTCGACCAGCGTCAGCGATTCGAGATAGATCGGCCGTATCTCGTTGATCTTCTCTCCACGGGCCTGCGCCGCATCAATCTTCGTCGACGTATTCATGATCAACTCCGTCTCGTCGAAATGCGCCGGATGTCGCTTTCCGGTCTCATCATGGATGCGAACCTACTGGGCGCGAATGAAGACCGCTTTAAACAACAGACTGAATCCGCCGTTTACCTCCACTACAGGCTTTGCAGTGAACGGAGCGTAAATCAATTCGTTACAATTCGATAAGAATGACGTTCAGCGGCTGCGGAGTCGTGCGAGCGCGGCGCGCGCCGCTTTGCGCAGATGTTCGTCGACACGCGCCGGCAAGTCGAGCGCCGGGAGGTCGAGCGTCGGCTCGAAGCGGCGCCGAAGACGTTTGTCGCGCATGCGTTGAGCCTCGAAGTCGCGCCCTGCTTCGAAGGTCAGAACGAAATAGAAGCCGATCAGCACGAGGTCGAGCGCGATGAGCCAATATCCGCCGGCGAAGAATCCCGGCAAGCTCAGCGTCACGAAGATTTGCGCGCTGGCGATGAGCAGCCACAGCACGCCTCCCCACGGCGTTGCGAGCCATAGGCCGACGCCGGCGATGAGATCGAGCACGGCGAAGAAAATGACGGCGACCGCCGAGCTCGACGGAATTTCTTCGAAGATGGGGCGGCTCGCCGTGAGCACGAGGCGCCACTGCATGATTCCTTGCAGCAGCCAGAACAGCGCCATTATGCGCATGAACAGCGTGAGCAATTGCCCCCAGCGCGTCGCCTCCGCGCTCGCGCTGGAGTCGCCGACACGAATCGGCCGATGGGGATCGTCGACGTCGTCATAGAGCGTGTGTTCGGTCAATCGGCGTCTCGCTTTCTCAAGCTCGCCTCTCGAGTGCGAGCCCGCTCATTGCCCTCGCTTCGATCGCGTCGCGAAACGCACGGCTTCCTCGGCGGCGCGAAACAGCGCTTTCGACTTGTTCACGCATTCGCGGTATTCGTATGACGGATCGCTGTCATAGACGACGCCGGCGCCTGCCTGCACATGCATCTCGCCGTCCTTGACGATCGCCGTGCGCAGCACGATGCAGGTGTCCATCTGTCCGCCGGCGCCGAAATAGCCGATGCAGCCGCCATATATGCCGCGCTTGTCGGTCTCCAGCTCGTCGATGATCTCCATCGCCCGCACCTTCGGCGCGCCGGACACCGTGCCGGCCGGAAATCCGGCGGCCAGCGCGTCGATGCTATCATGGCTCGAATCGAGTTCGCCTTCGACATTCGAGACGATGTGCATGACATGGCTGTAGCGTTCGATCGCGAAGCTCTCCGTCACCGTCACCGTTCCGGTCTTGGCGACGCGGCCGACGTCGTTGCGTCCGAGATCGAGCAGCATCAGATGCTCGGCGCGCTCCTTTTCGTCGGCGAGAAGATCGGCCGCGAGTTTTTCGTCTTCCGTTTGGATCGCGCTGCGCCAGCGCGTGCCAGCGATCGGACGGATCGTGATCTTGCCGCCCGCGACGCGCACGAGAATCTCCGGCGACGAGCAGACGATCTGGAAGTCGCCGAAATTCAGGAAGCAGAGGAACGGCGCCGGATTGACGCGCCGCAGCGCGCGATAGAGCGCGAAAGCCGGCAGCGCGAAGGGCGCGGTGAAGCGCTGCGACAGCACCACCTGAAAAATATCGCCGGCGCGGATATATTCCTTGGCGCGCTCCACCATCTGCAGAAAGCGCTCCGGCGGCGTGTTCGAGACGGACTCCTGCGACAGCAGCAACGGATCGGCCTGCGCCTCGCGGTGGTCGAGCGGCGCCTCCAGCGTCGCGATGATCCTGTCGAGGCGCGACAGCGCCGCCTCATAGGCGGCCTTGGCGGATTGCTTCGGCTGCGGGCGCGCCGGCGTGACGACGATGACTTCGTCGCGCACGCTGTCGAACACCACCATGACGGTGGGCCGCAGCAATATCGCGTCGGGCGCGCCGATCTTGTCGTCCTTGGCGGGGCCGAGGCGCTCCATCAGCCGCACCATATCGTAGCCGAGATATCCGAACACTCCGGCGGCCATCGGCGGCAGATGCGCGGGCTGCTCGATCGCCGATTCGGCGAGCAATTCGCGCAATGCGTCGAGCGGCGGCTTTTCGCATGGCGTGAAAGCGGCGGCGGCGCGCAGCGCGTCGCGATTGATCGTCGCTGTTCCGTTGTCGACGCGAAAGACGATGTCGGGATCGAGACCGATCATCGAATAGCGGCCGCGCGTCGCGCCGCCCTCGACCGATTCGAGAAGAAAGGCGTTGGCGGGCCGTTCGCCCGTGAGCTTGAGATAGGCCGAGACGGGGGTCTCGAGGTCCGCGACGAGGCGCGTCGCGACGAGCGACGCGCGTCCCGCCTCGTAGTCTGATCGAAACGCCTCGAAGGCGGGCTCGAACATGGCGCCGCTCACTGGCCTGGTTCCGCTCCGGTCGCCGCTTGCAGCGCCTTCTGATTGATGGCGACGTCGTAGATCTTCTCGAGCGCGCCGACATATTGCTCCAATATGTCGTTGGTGAAGGCCGGGCGGATCTGGTCGGCGATCGTCTTGGCTTCCGGCGACGTCGGATCGAATTTCGGCGTCGTCGCCTCCTTCACGAAGAACACGAGCCGTCCGGCGTCGATAGCGGCGGAGCCGGCGCCGTGGACGGGGACCTCGAAGATCGAGAGAATCGCCGCATTTGGAATGTCGGGACGCTGCGCGCGCTTGACGTCCGCGGCATGGGCGACCGTCAGCCCGAGCTCCTTGGCGAGATCGTCGATGGTCTTTCCGGCCTGCAGCCTGTCGGTCAGCTCCTTGGCCTTGTCGGCGAGCGCCTTCTGCAGCTTTTCGGCGCGCAAGGCCGTCTCGACGGCGTCCTTCACCTCGTCGAATGTGCGCTGGCGCGCTGGTTCGACGCCCGCGACCTCGAACCACACATAGCCGCCGTCCTTGGTCGCTACGGTGTCATTGTCGACGCCGACGTCCGAGGCGAAGGCCGCCTTGAGCACATCCTCCGCCGCCGTCAGGCCGGCGATCTCCTTGCCGGCCTTGTCGCGGCCGGTCGAGTCGGTCGCCTCGATCGACGCGACCTCGAGGCCGGCCGCCTTGGCGGCTTCGGCCAGCGGCTTGCCGCCGGTGCGCTGATCCTCGACGGCGTCGTGCAGTTTACGAATCTCGGGCGCCGCGCGCTCCCTGGCGATCTCATTGCGCAGTTCGGCGCTGGCGTCTTCGAAGCTCTTGCCGATGACGCCCGGGATGATTTTCTCGACCTCGAAAATCACCCAGCCGAACGCCGTCTGGACGGGATCGGAGAAGCCCGGCCTGTCCGAGGCGAAGACCGCGACGGCGAGCTTGCGGTCGCCCAAGTCCCTGGC
>PQAN01000298.1 GCA_003105285.1 Methylocystaceae bacterium | reverse complement strand
TGAGCGATCTTCTGCGCAGCGCCGGGCGCCAGCAGATAGACATAGACCGCGGCAACGAAGCCCAGAACCATCATCACCGTCGCGACGTAGGAAACCCAATGCGGGATTTCGTGCATCGCGTGCAGAATATGATTCTCGTGCCCGGTGAACAGCGCGCCTTTCCAGAATTCCTCATAGGCGTGGCCGGCGAAGAAGCCCTCGAACACGAGACCCGCCGCCAGGGCGCCGACGGAGAGCACGGCGAGCGGGATCAGCATAGCGATCGGCGATTCATGCGGGTGATGTCCGTGAGAGTCGTGGGCGTGATCGTCATGTCCGTGACCGTGGACGTCCGCATGCGCATGGTCGTCCGAATGGGCGTGGCCATGCGCATGAGCGTCTTCATGCGCTTCTTTGCGCTTGCCGAAGAACGTCATGAACACGAGACGCCAAGAATAGAAGGAGGTGAGACCGGCGGCGATGACGGTCGAAGCGAAGGCGAACAGCGCCGCATTGCCATGCGCCCCGGCCGCGAAAGCCGCCTCGATGATGCCGTCCTTGGAAAAATAGCCGGCGGTATAGGGGAAGCCGGTGAGCGCCAGAGTGCCGATGGTCATCATGGCGAAGGTGAAGGGAATGTCCTTCCTCAGGCCGCCCATGTTTCGCATGTCCTGCTCATGGTGCATGGCGTGAATGACCGAGCCTGCGCCGAGGAACAGCAGGGCCTTGAAGAAGGCGTG
This sequence comes from Methylocystaceae bacterium, assembly GCA_003105285.1. Taxonomy (GTDB): domain Bacteria; phylum Pseudomonadota; class Alphaproteobacteria; order Rhizobiales; family Beijerinckiaceae; genus Methylosinus. Next base: position 2,333 of record PQAN01000298.1, on the reverse strand, counting down.
CGTGAACAGGTGGAATATGCCGAGCGAATAGGCCCCGACGCCTTCGGCGACGAACATATAGCCGAGCTGCGAGCAGGTCGAATAGGCGATGACGCGCTTGATGTCGTTCTGCACGAGGCCGATCGTCGCCGCGAAAAACGCAGTGATAGCGCCGATGGTGGTGACGAAGGTCAGCGTCGCCGGAGCATATTCGAAGATCGGCGACAACCGCGCCACCATGAAGACGCCGGCCGTCACCATGGTCGCGGCGTGGATGAGCGCGGAGACCGGCGTCGGACCTTCCATCGCGTCCGGCAACCAGGTGTGCAGCAGGAACTGCGCGGACTTGCCCATCGCGCCGGTGAACAGCAGGAAGGTCGCGAGCGTCAGCGCGTCGAAATCGACGCCGAAAACATGGATCTTCTGCCCGGCCACGCCGGGCGTCGCTGCGAACACCTGGTCGAAGCTCACGGAATTCGTCAACTGGAAGACGAGGAAGATGCCGAGCGCAAAGCCGAAATCGCCGACGCGGTTGACGACGAAAGCCTTGATGGCGGCGGCGTTGGCCGAAGGCTTCTGATACCAGAAGCCGATGAGCAGATAGGAAGCGAGGCCGACGCCTTCCCAGCCGAAGAACATCTGTAGCAGATTGTCGGCCGTCACCAGCGTCAGCATGGCGAAGGTGAACAGCGACAGATAGGCGAAGAAGCGCGGACGATGCGGATCCTCGTGCATATAGCCGATCGAATAGAGATGCACGAGGGCCGAAACGCTGTTCACGACGACGAGCATGACGGCCGTCAGCGTGTCGACGCGCAGCGCCCAGTCGACGCTGAGCTTGCCGGAGGTGAACCAATTGGCGAGCACCGGCGTGCTGATGTGTCCATGGCCGACGCCGACGTCGAGGAAGACGGCCCAGGAGAGGCCGGCGGCGACGAACAGCAGGCTCGTCGTCACCAGTTCCGAAGCGCGCGCGCCGATCCTGTATCCGAAGAGGCCGGCGATGAGAAAGCCGACCAGCGGCAGGAAGACGATCAGTTGAATCATCGGCGCTCAGCCCTTCAGAATGTTGATGTCCTCGACCGCGATGGTGCCGCGGTTGCGGAAGTAGGTCACGAGAATGGCGAGACCGATCGCCGCCTCCGCCGCCGCGACGGTCAATACGAACAGGGCGAAGACCTGCCCCGTCAGATCGCCGAGCGACGTTGAGAAAGCGACGAGATTGATGTTGACGGAGAGCAGGATCAACTCGACCGACATCAAGATGATGATGATGTTCTTGCGGTTGAGGATGATGCCGGCGACGCCGAGCGTGAACAGGATCGCCGCCACGACGAGATAATGAGTAAGACCGATGACCATTGGCTTGCGATCCTCTCAGATGCCGGCCCGCGAGGGCACTTTCTTGATTTCGATGACATTCTCGCGCGTGCGTGCGTTCTGCTCGGCGATGTTCTGCCGCTTGACGCTCGGACGGTGATGCAGCGTCAGCACGATCGCGCCGATCATCGCCGTCAGCAGCACGAGGGCGGACGCCTGGAAGAACAGGAAATATTTGGTGTAGAGCACTTGGCCGAGCGCCGCCGTGTTCGAAAGGCCGGCTGTGATCGGCGCCGCGGCCGCTCCATGCGCGGACGGAGCGGTCTGCCAACCGATGGCGACGAAGCCGAGCTCGGCGAGCACGACTGCTCCGACGCCGAGGCCCACCGGCAGATATTTGGCGAAGCCTTGCTTCAGCTCGGCGAAGTCGACGTCCAGCATCATGACGACGAAGAGGAACAGCACCGCCACCGCGCCCACATAGACGACGATGAGGATCATCGCGAGGAATTCGGCGCCCGCGAGCAGAAACAACCCCGCGCCATTGACGAAGGCGAGAATGAGGAACAGCACCGAGTGAACCGGATTGCGCGCGACGATCACGGCGAAGGCCGATGCGATCAAAACGGTCGAGAACAGGTAGAAGAATGCCGTAGCCACTTTGTCGCCCTCTCTAGAGCCTCGTTGTTTCGGCCCGAAACGAAGTTGCTCTCGCCTCGCGATTACCGGTACGGAGAATCGAGCGCGATGTTGCGCGCGATCTCGCGCTCCCAGCGCGAGCCGTTCTCCAGCAAGCGCTCTTTGTTGTAATAGAGCTCCTCGCGGGTCTCGACCGCGAATTCCTGGTTCGGCCCCTCGACGATGGCGTCGACGGGACAGGCCTCCTGACAGAAGCCGCAGTAGATACATTTCACCATGTCGATGTCATAGCGCGTCGTGCGGCGCGTGCCGTCGTTGCGGCGCGGACCCGCCTCGATGGTGATGGCCTGCGCCGGGCAGATCGCCTCGCAGAGCTTGCAGGCGATGCAGCGCTC
>PQAN01000297.1 GCA_003105285.1 Methylocystaceae bacterium | reverse complement strand
GGCGAGGAGAAGAACGATCCGGCTTTCGTGGCGCAGCTCGCCGAACTCGGCGACCTCTACGTCAATGAGGCCTTCTCGGCCGCGCATCGCGCCCATGCGACGACGGAAGGGCTCGCCCATGCGCTGCCGGCCTTCGCCGGCCGCACGATGCAGGCCGAGCTGCAGGCGCTCGGCCAGGCGCTCGACCATCCCGAACATCCCGTCATGGCGATCGTCGGCGGCGCCAAAGTGTCGACCAAGCTCGAGCTGCTCGGCAATCTGATCAGAAAGGTCGATCTGCTGGTCATCGGCGGCGGCATGGCCAACACCTTCCTCGCGGCGCAGGGCAAGCCCATCGGCAAGTCGCTGCATGAGAAGGATTTGCTCGACACGGCGCGCGCCATTCTCAAGGACGCGAAAAAAACGAACTGCCAGATCGTGCTGCCGGTCGACGCGACTGTCGCGCAGGAGTTCAGGGCGCACGCGCCGTCGCATATCGTTTCGGTCGATCACGTCGGCGAGAACGACCTCGTTCTCGACGTGGGGCCGAAATCGATCGCCCATATCGAGAGCCTGCTCGCGCAGACGAAAACGCTGGTTTGGAACGGCCCGCTCGGCGCCTTCGAACTGCCGCCCTTCGACGAGGGCACCAATGCCGTGGCGCAGACGGCCGCTCGGCTGACCTTGGAGGGCAAGCTGCTGTCGGTCGCCGGCGGCGGCGACACTGTGGCGGCGCTGAACCAGGCCCATGCGGCGCAGGAATTCACCTATATTTCGACCGCCGGCGGCGCCTTTCTCGAATGGCTCGAAGGCAAGGAGCTTCCCGGCGTCACGGCGCTGCGCAAGTAGCGCGAGCGCCCTCGACGCGCGTCGCCGGGCTCAGCGTTTCACCGCCTTCTCATAGAAGCGCCGGTCGAACAGGCCGTCCACCGGCGGCGCCTGCGGGACCGCGCCGAGCGTCACCTGATAGGCGAGCAGCGCCTTCGTCGATTCGGTGATCGCCTGCGGATCGACGACGAAATGCACGGCCGGCGACGACAGGGATTTGCGGATCGTCGCGCCGTCGACGATGCCCTTGGAGAGCGCCGCCTCGACATGCGGCGCGGCGCGGTCGGGCGTCTTCTGCAATTCCTCGACGGCGCGCACGACGCCGCCGACGATCGCCTGCACCGCGTCGGAATGCCGCTCGAGAAAGGCGGCCGAGACGGCGACGACGGTGCCGGGCTGGCCGGGGAACAATTCCGATCCCTTGGCGAGCAGTCCGATCTTCGGATTGCGCTGTTGAATGATCGTCAAGGTCGGCTCGCGCACCGTGGCGCCGTCGACGGCGTCGGCGAGCAGCGCCTGCTGCGTCGCGTCTATGCCGATCGAGACGATCTCGACGTCGGAGAGGTCGGCGTGCGTCACGTCGCGCAGCCAATATTGCAGATTGGCGGCCGGCACCGACCCCGGCGGCTGCGTCGCGATCTTCGCGGGACGCCCGACGTCCTTGTGGAATTTCGCGAAGGCCTCCGCCGGCTTCACGCCCGCTTTGAAAAAGCTCTTCAGCTTCGCGCCGGCGACCAGCACATTCTCGTCGACGGCCGTCGCCGCGACGACGCGCAGGTCGACGCCCTTGGCGCGGCCCGCAGCGACCGGCGCGACGCCGGCGACATAGACGTCGATATTGCCGCTGGCCGCCGCCTGAATGATGTTGGGGCCGGATTCGAAGGTGGCGACCGACAGATCGAGCCCCGCCTCGCGGAGCCATCCTTCCTTGTCGGCGACGAACAGCGGCGCGGCGCCGATGACCGGAATGACGCCGACCCGAACCTTTATGTTCTCGGCCGCCGCGCTTGTCGCCAGCGCGCAAACCAATGCCGCGGCCCCTGGAATTCGCCACCGTGCCATCAGACGCTCCGAATGATTTACGGACATAGTCCGTAGATTTGACAAACTCACAGTCGGAGTGTGGATGAATTTTATAAGCTCTGTCAATTCTATGGTTTCTATGTATAAATTTTTCTCGGCTCGACCCTCCGACCGACGAGATTTCGCCGCGTGCCGCAGAACGACGAAGACGCCCGATCCTTCGACGCCCTGCGCGCGCGACTCGGCGCGCATGTCGCGCCGCCGGGCCTCTATCGAAAGAGCAAGGGCCTGCCTTTCGCCGGCCGCCTGCAATGCAATGTCGAAACGATCGAGGCCGGCTCCTGGCAGGAGATCATCCTCGACTATGAAGTCGGCGCGAGCGGCGTCGCCGACGGCGCGACCTTCAAGGCGACGTTCAAATTCTATTCGGACTGGGCGCTGTTCCAGACCGTCGATCCGACCGCCGCCAATTTCCTTTCCGCCGAATATCAAGCGGGGCCGCTCGCGCCCGGCCAATCGCCGGCGAGCGTGCAATATTTGTCTGTCCGCTTCGATCAGAAGGGCCATGAGCGGCCGTTTCAGAAAGCGGTGATCGTCGATATCGTCGACGGCTATCTGAACGCCGGCGATCACATCGTCATCCGCCTCGGCGACCGGCGCGGCGGCGGGCCGGGCGCGCGCGTGCAGACTTTCGTCGAGGATAATTTTCGTTTTCGCTCCTATGTCGACCCGCTCGGCACGTCGCGCTTCGTCACCGTGCCGGGCGACGTCGCGCTGCGCATCGTCGCCGGCCCGGCGGCGCGCATCCTCCTGAACGGCCCACGTTTCGCGCGGCCGGGCGCCTCGACGCCGTTCCGCATCTCATTGCAGGACCGTTGGGGCAATATCGTCAGCGACGCCGGCGGGCCGCTGCGGCTGACGATCCATGCGGGCGAAGAGCTCGTCGAAGCGCGCGATCTCGTCCTGCCCTCGCGAGGCTGGGCGGCGATCGCCGTCGACGACCTACCGACGGATCGCGGCGATCTGCGTCTCGTCGCCGAGCGGCCCGGCGCGCGCGACATTCCCTCGACGGAGGCCTTTCTGTCGATCCTGCCCGACGCTCCGGCCGCGCGCGCCGTCTACGCGGACCTGCATGTCCACGCGCATGACACGGTGGGCACGAACAGTCCCGCCTATAACGCCGCCTTCGCGCGCGATGTCGCCGGAGTCGACGTCTACGGCTATACGGCGAATGATTTCCAGATCACCGACGAGAATTGGCGCGACGGCGTCGCCACCGTCGGCGCCTATAACGAGCCGGGGCGTTTCGTCGCTTTCCCGGTGCAGGAGTGGTGCGGCGGCTCGACGGCGGGCGGCGATCACAAGGTCGTCTTCCTCGGCGACGAAGCGCCGCAATTCCCCTTCGACGCGCAAGGGCGGCATAATCGCACGCTGCGATGGAACGAGGATATGAGAGGCGCCGCGGTCGAGCTCGGCCGCTGGCCGATCGAGGAGCTATGGGACGCCTATGTCGACGCGCCCGAGCGGCATCTCGTCATTCCGCATGTCGGCGGTCGGCGTTATATCGCCGACCGGCATCATCCCGAGCTCGAGAGATTGGTCGAGATCGCCTCGTCCTGGGGCCATTTCCCCTGGCTCTACCAGGATGTCGTCGAGCGCGGCTACAGGCTCGGCGTCTGCGCCAATAGCGACGAGCATCGCGGCCGACCGGGCGGGGGGCCGCCCGGCGTGCAGGTGTTCGGCGTGCGCGGCGGCCTGACCGGCGTTTTCGCCGAGCGACTCGATCGCGCTGCGGTCGGCGCTGCGCTGCGGGCCCGCCACACATTCGCGACGACGGGCGAGCGCACGGCTCTCATCGTGCGTAGCGGCGCGCATCTGCAGGGCGACGCCTTCGAGCAGAGCGGTCCCGCCACGATCGATTATCGCTTTCTCGGCGACGCCGGCTGGGACGAGATCGCCGCCTTCGATCACAACGGCCTGCTCTGGAGGCGCAACCTCCATGAGGAGCAGGGCTTTTCGAAAAGCCTCATCCGCCTGCGCTGGGGCGGCGCGCGGATAAAGGATCGCTATCGCTGGGCGAGCTGGGACGGTCGGCTGCGCATTCTCAACGGCGCGATCCATCGCTTCTCCGCGAGCGGCTTCGAGCATAGCGAGGAGACCGCCTGGCGGGCGGGGCCGACCGATATCGGCTTTCGCTCGGAAACCTATGGCGACGCGGACGCGATCGTCGTCGACGTCGGCAATCTCGCCGGGGCGCGCTTCGTCGTCGAAGGGACGATCGGCGGCTTCGTGAAAGTGGGCGATCCGCGCAAGCCCGCGCCTTTCGTGCATGCGCCGAACTTCCACTGGGAGGTCTCGGGCGCCGAATTACTCGAAAGGGGGGAGCTGCGGCTCGATCTCGGCGGCGTCGATCTGTTCCTCGCGCTCGAACGATTGTCCGATGCGCCGCCGCTGCGCGACGTCGCAGGCGGTTTTTCCGTCGAGCCGGTCAATGGACCTTTCGGTTTCCGGCCGGTCTATCTCACCGGGCGCCAGCGCGACGACGCGAAAGTCTGGTCCTCGGCGCTGTTCATCACATTCTCTCGAGAAACATAGGAAGATGCGCTCGTTGAACCGCTACCTCCTGCCGGCGCTGGGGCTCGCCGGCTTTCTTCTCCTCTGGGAGATCGCGCCGGCCATCGGCCCCGACGCGCGCAACCTGTTGCCGACGCCGAGCCAATTGCCGAGCGCATTTTTAAGGGAATTGCAGAGCGGCGTCTGGTTCGTCAGCGTCGGCCAGAGCCTGTCGCATTATCTCTATGGGCTCGCCCTCGGCGTCGCTCTCGGCGTCGGCTGCGGGATCTCGACCGGCATGCACGAAGGGCTGGAATGGACGATGAGCTGGATCAACCGCGTCCTCCGCCCCATTCCCGGCCTCGCCTGGATTCCTTTCGCGATCCTGTGGTTCGGGGTCGAGCAGAAGGCGGCGGTGTTCATCATCGCCATCGGCGTGTTCTGGATCGTGTTCTTCGCCGCCCACGCCTCGATCCGCAATGTCGACCGCGACCTCGTCGAAGTGGCCGAGGCTTTCGGCTTCACGAGCGGCTGGGAGAAGCTCGTCAAAGTGCTGCTTCCGGCGAGCCTGCCGGGCGTTCTCGTCGGCGTGCGGACGGCGCTGGGGCAAGCCTGGATGGCGGTCGTCGCGGCGGAGCTGTTCGGCGTCGCCGGCCTCGGCCAGCGCATGAACCAGGCCTCCAGCCTGCTCGCGACCGACATCGTCGTCGTCTACATGCTGACGATGGCCGCGCTTTACGGCCTCGTCGACACGGGCTTCATGCTGGCGCAATCGCGCATCCTGTCGTGGAAAGCCTGACGCCATGGACCTCATGATCGATATCGAGGGCCTGAGCCTCGCCTATCGCCACGACGGCGTCGTCGCGCAGATATTGAAGGACCTCGACCTGCGCGTCGAGCGTGGGGAATTCGTCGCGATCGTCGGTTCTTCGGGGGTGGGCAAATCCACTCTGCTGCGCGTGCTGATGGGGCTCTCGGCGCCCTCCGCGGGAAAGGTTCGCGTCGCGAGCGATCACGGCGCGGAACGCGCCATGGCGCTGGTGTTTCAGGACGCGCGCCTGCTGCCCTGGCGGCGCGTCGTCTCCAATGTCGCCTTCGGCCTGGAAAAGACCGGTCTCGGCAAGGCGGAGCGTCGCGAGCGCGCGCTGGCGACGCTGCGCAGCGTCGGGCTGGAGGATCTGGCGCGGCGCTTTCCGCATCAATTGTCCGGCGGACAGAGGCAGCGCGTGGCGCTCGCCCGCGCGCTCGCCGTCAGGCCGTCGATCCTCCTGATGGACGAACCCTTCAGCGCGCTCGACGCGCCGACCCGTCAGGCGCTGCAGGACGAGCTGACGCGCGTCTGGCGCGAATTCGGCAAGACGATCCTGTTCGTCACCCATGACATCGACGAGGCCGTCTATCTCGCCGACCGCGTCGTCGCGCTCGGCGGCAGTCCGGCGGAGGTGAAGGCCTCGCTGACGATCGGCGCGCCTCGCCCGCGCCGACGCCACGATCCGGACCTGCAGGCCTACGCCCGCCGCGTCACGCAGCAACTGACGGCCGACTGGAGCGTCCGGGCGTGACGAACGGCCAAACGACCGCATGAGCGGCCGTTAATCCTTCGATTTCATCTCCACGGAAGACGCGTCGAACGAGACGGCGAAAACGGTCCGGTCAGCACGCCCGAAGGCGCGCAGACGGCCGCCATTCGCATGCGTGAACGGCGCCGAAGCGCATGAAACTTCGCAAACGCGAAGGTCTTTCGATCAAAGTCTCGAGAGAAGCAAAGACATCGAATAGTCTCGTCCGAGAACAATACGTAAAGTCAATTATTTTTAAATCCTTACAGACAGCCGGCCGGCGCTTGTTGCGCTGCAGCATCAAAATCGTAAGATCACATTCTAATGCAGATCGTCCAAAGCGGCACGTACTTCTACCTAGCAGTCGTCGTCAAATAATTCTGGGCGCAACTAGTCGCGCACGCCTATCGATTAGTTGCAACAGTCAAAACATTGATGTACACAGCCCATGTCTTTGTGGCCGAATCGACGTCGATTTTCCTATGCGAGTCTTTGTTCGGTCCTTCTCCTGGCTGCTCGCCGGGCCGACAGGAGATATCCGGTCTGATCGAAGCAAGAGAAAGTGAAGAGTGAGCCTATGACCTCGACCAACAATATAGAACTCGCGGCCGACATCGTCTCCGCTTATGTGAGCAACAACTCGGTTCCCGCGGGCGATCTTCCGGGTCTCATCAACGAAGTCTATGGCGCATTGGTGCGCGTCGGCGCGGGCGTGGTCGTCGAGCCGGCCGAGGCTCCCAAGCCGGCCGTTTCGGTCAGAAAGTCGGTCACCAACGACTTCATCATCTGCCTCGAGGACGGCAAGAAGTTCAAATCGCTGAAGCGCCACCTGCGGACGCAATACGGCCTGTCGCCGGAAGACTATCGCGAAAAATGGGGCCTCGCGCCCGATTATCCGATGGTCGCGCCCAATTACGCCAAGGCGCGCTCCAATCTCGCCAAGCAGATGGGGCTCGGACAGCAACGCCGGCGCCGGCGCTGACGACGGAGCGCGCCGCCGCGACCTTCGGTTGTCGCATGGCGGCGCTTTCGCGAAGCCGACGAAAATCGCGGCCGCGGCCTTCGCGGCGGTTGTTGCAAAACTGCCACTCGCAGCCGTCAAAATCGTTTTGAATTCCTTTCATCCTCTTGCGTCGCGAAGCGGCGTGCGAGAGTAATATTTCAGCTCGCTCCCGACCTCGCCCGGAAGGCCGTTCGAGAGCCGCGCTTTTTCATAATTCGTGCGAATGAGGGAGTATCATGCGGCGGTTCGCATCGGCTTTGTTTGTTCTTTTCGCGGCCTGCGCCGCTCCTTCCGCCGGCTTCGCTTATGAAGCGGACCCCTGGGGCAGATTGTTCCAAATGACGCCGGCGCCCGGCCAGAGCGCCGACGGCCGCCCGCAGGCGACGGCCATCCCGCGCGAGATCGTCTCTTTCTCGAGCCGCTATGCGCCGGGGACGATCGTGGTCTCGACCAATGAGCGACGCCTCTATTACGTGCTCGACAACAGCCAGGCCATCCGCTACGGCGTCGGCGTGGGCCGGCCCGGGTTCGAATGGTCGGGCACGCGCTACGTCTCCAACAAGCGCGAATGGCCGGACTGGACGCCGCCGCCGCAAATGCTGCGCCGCCGTCCCGACCTGCCGCGCCATATGGCCGGCGGCGTCGCCAATCCGCTCGGCGCGCGGGCGATGTATCTCGGCGGCTCGCTCTATCGCATCCACGGCTCCAACGAGCCGGAAACCATCGGCCAGGCCGTGTCGTCCGGATGCATCCGCATGACGAATGACGATGTCGTCGACCTCTATGAGCGCGTGCGCGTCGGCACGCGCGTCGTCGTCACACGCTAAAAACGGCGTGGAGAAAGAAAAAGCCCAGCCGCGCAGCCCCGCGGCCGGGGTTCTCATGCGCGCCGGAAGGCTCGCGTTTCGGCTCCCCTCATCTCTCGCCGGGCCGGTCGCGATCGAGGCCCTTGGCCTCGAGCTCGCGCAGATAGAGCGCGAAATCCTCGTCCTGGCCGACGCCGAGCTCATGGAGATAGGGCCAAGTGTAGATGCCGGTTCGATGAGAATCGTCGAAATCGAGCCGCACCGCATAATTGCCGACCGGCTCGACGCCGATGATGGCGACATTACGCTTGCCGCCCACGGTCTTGCGCTCCTCCGGAGAATGTCCCTGCACCTCGGCCGAAGGGCTCCTGACCCGCAGATATTCCGAAGAGAGCTCGAAGCTCGAGCCGTCCTCGAAGCTCACCCGAAGCCGCCTCCCGGCCTCGAGCAGGCGGATTTCACTCGGCCAGATACCGGCGTCGCCCATCTTCGCCTCTCCCCGACAGCCGTCGCGCACGCTTCGACAGGGCTTCACGCGCCACCATCGGACCAATATATAAGCCGAGCGTCCGATACAGGTTAAACGCACGACAGCGCCCCCAGCAACCCGGTCGAGAATGAATCCGCATCCGAAAATCGCCTTCGACCCGACGGCCGCGGCGCCGCTCATCGACCCCTTCGGGCGCGCGATATCCTATGTTCGCCTCTCCGTGACCGACCGCTGCGACTTCCGCTGCGTCTATTGCATGTCCGAACATATGCAGTTCCTGCCGCGACGCGATCTGCTGACGCTGGAGGAGCTCGATCGCCTGTGCGCGGTCTTCATCGAACGCGGCGCGAGGAAGCTGCGCATCACCGGCGGCGAGCCTTTGATGCGACGCGACATTCTCAGCCTGTTTCGACTGTTGTCGCGCCATCTCGTCTCGGGAAAGCTCGGGGAGCTGACGCTCACCACCAATGGCTCGCAGCTCGAACGCTATGCGGAAGCGCTCGCCGATTGCGGCGTCGAGCGCGTCAATGTCTCGCTCGACACGCTCGATCCCGAGCGCTTCCGGCAATTGACGCGCACGGGCGAGCACGCCCGCGTGCTCGCCGGCGTCGACGCGGCGCTTCGCGCCGGTCTCGCCGTCAAGCTCAACGCCGTGGCGCTGAAAGGCGTCAACGAGACCGAATTCGTCGAGCTGACGCGCTTCGCCCATGGGCGCGGCATGGACATGACCTTCATCGAGGTCATGCCGCTCGGCGAGATCGACGGCGGGGAGCGCATCGATCAATATATTCCCTTGTCGCGCGTGCGCGAGCGGCTCGCGGAGCAATTCACGCTCGACGAAATCGATTACCGCACCGGCGGACCGGCGCGCTACATGCGCGTCGCGGAGACCGGCGGACGCGTCGGCTTCATCACGCCGCTCTCGCATAATTTCTGCGAATCTTGCAATCGCGTGCGCGTGACCTGCACCGGCACGCTCTATATGTGCCTCGGCCAGGAGGACGCCGCCGACCTGCGCGCGCCGCTGCGCGCCGACGCCAGCGACGCCTCGTTGCGCGCTGCGATCGACGCGGCGATTCTCCGCAAGCCCAAGGGGCATGATTTCGTCATCGACCGCGCGACGCGCGCGCCGGCCGTCTCCCGTCATATGAGCACGACGGGCGGATGAGCCTCCGCCTCGCATTCCTTCGCCGCGACGCGAGTCGACGACGCCGGCCGCGCCGGCTTTCGCCGGCGGTCGCGGCGGCGATCGGCGCCCTCGTCGTCGGGCCGGCGCATGCGCAGCAGGCTCCGCCGATGCAATTGCGCATCGCCAGCGAGGGCGCGCGTCCGCCGTTCAATTATCTCGACGCCTCCAGCCAGCTGGCCGGATTCGAGATCGAGCTGACCCGCGAGCTCTGCCGGCGCATGAGCGTCGAATGCAGTTTCGTCACGCAGGATTGGGAAAGCCTGATCGGCGGCCTCCTCGCCAAGCAATATGACGTCATCGCCGCCGCCATGGAGATCACCGACGATCGGCTCGCGAAGATCGCTTTTTCGCAACCCTATGCGCATACGCCGTCGGCGCTGATCGCCCACCACGACTCACCGCTCGCGAGCGCCGATCCGAAAGCGCTCGAGGGATCGCGCATCGGCGTCGAGGCCGACAGTCCCCAGCAAGCCTATGTCGACGACAAATACCAGGCGAGCGAGGTCCGCCGCTACGCCACGCTGGAGGAGGCGATGCTCGATCTCGCCGAAGGGCGCATCGACGCCGTCGCCGAAGACAAGCTCGTGGCGTTCGAATTCCTCGCGAACCGCAAGGAAGGCCGCTGCTGCCGCATCGTCGCCGATCTGCCGCAAGACGCCGCCTATTTCGGCGGGGGCCTCGGCTATGGACTGCGCAAGGGCGACGAGACGCTGAGGGCGGCCTTCGACAAGGCGCTCGACGACGTCATCGCCGACGGGACCTATCAAAAAATTCGCGTCCGATATTTCGCCTTCGACATTCGGTAGGAATTCCGCACAGCCGAGGCCGCAACGAGAGAGACCAGATGACCGCTTCCACTCCGGCAGTCGCCTTCATCGGGCTCGGCGTGATGGGTTATCCGATGGCCGGGCATCTCGTGACGAGAGGCGGCTATCGTGTGACCGTCTATAATCGCACCGCCGAGAAGGCGCGCCGCTTTGCAGAACAATATGAAGCGGCGGCGGCGCCGACGCCGCGACAGGCGGCCGAGGGCGCGGACGTCATCTTCGCCTGCGTCGGCAATGACGACGATCTGCGTCAGGTGACGATCGGCGCCGAGGGCGCGTTCCGCGGCGCGAGACCGGGCGCGATCTTCGTCGATCACACCACCGCCTCGGCGGACGTCGCGCGCGAATTGCACGCATATGCGCGGGACGCCGGCTTCGGCTTCGTCGACGCGCCGGTCTCCGGCGGCCAGGCGGGCGCGGAGAACGGCGCCCTGACGGTGATGTGCGGCGGCGAGGAGAAGGATTTCGCGCGCGTCGCGCCGGTGATCGCCGCCTATGCGCGCGCCTGCCGGCTGATGGGTCCGCCAGGCGCCGGCCAGCTCACCAAAATGGTCAATCAGATCTGCATCGCCGGACTCGTCCAGGGCCTCGCCGAGGCGCTGCATTTCGCGACCCGCGCCGGATTGGACGCGGCGGCGGTCATCGACCTCATCAAGAATGGCGCGGCGCAGTCCTGGCAGATGGAGAACCGCCACAAGACGATGCTCGCCGGCGAATTCGATTTCGGTTTCGCGGTCGAATGGATGCGCAAGGACCTCGCTATTCTCCTCGCAGAAGCGCGCAAGAACGGCTCGACTTTGCCGGTCACGGCGCTCGTCGACCAGCTCTATGCCGAGGTCGAGCAGATGGGCGGACGCCGCTGGGACACGTCGAGCCTCATCGCGCGGCTCGAGCGGGTTCCACGGTCATAGCGGCGCGGGCGCGGCTCGGCGTTACGCGCTTCCGATGGAACAATGCGCATAGTCAATTCCGGCAGCCGTTTCGCGTCGCCGGGAAATGACGGCAATCGACCGGAAGCAGGTTCAGGAAATCTGCGCGAGCACTTTCTCACGCAGAAGCGGCTCCCACTCTCGCTCCCATTTGGCGATGAAATAATCCTTTTGCTCCGCCACCGCGCCATGCGCGGGATGGAAGCCGGGCGCGAGCGTGGACGCCTGAGTCTCGCGCTGCTTCGCCGCGAATTCGTTGTCGTGCAGATCCGACAGGCTCAAATCGTCGCCGCGGCGCCGTGCGGCGAAAAAAGCGGCGCTTTCGACCTCCCGCTCGATCGATCGAGCCGGGTTGCCGAACGCCAGCTCGAGGGATTGCGCCGTCCATACGGGTTCGTGAAAAATCTCGTCATAGACCTCGAAAGCCGTGGCGCAATGCTCGAGCTCCTCGGCGAGATGGTATCCGAACAGATAGAGCACGGCCGGAGTCCGTGTCGCCGACAGCGTCTGCGACAACCGCCCCGCGTCGAAGAAATAGTCGAAATAGGTCAGTCCGGTCAGGCAGGTCACGGTTTCGAAAGCGGCTCTGCGGAAGATCGTCTCGTTGACGGCGGCGAAAAGCTCATGCTGATTTTTCGGCTCGAACAGCCGCTTCATCAACGGCTCTCGGAAGGTCTTGTAGTCGGCGTAGAAAAAATCATAGACGCGCGGATTGTACTGTTCCGCCGTCGGCGATCCGCTTCCCGTCAGATCGTTCAGGACGCGATGATATTTCGCATGATTGGCCTCCTGACGATTGAACGCGCCCTCCCGCCGACGCAGAGCCTCGTCTTTGATGAAGCGCGGCAAGACCGTATCGGCGAGGTTGATGAAGCGCTCGGCATATTCGAGCGCGAATGAATAGCCGATCGCGAGATAGGAAATTCCTTTGTCGTCGAACCAGTGAAGATCGAAGGCGCCGTTCCGGCGCAAGGCCGTGGCGAGATCGAACGGAATCGTTCTGATGACCAGGTCCGGGCGGGAACTCGTCGTCTGCTGTGTCATGGTCCTAAGCTCTTCTTGAAATTCGGACTGCGAAAGCGACGCTCGAGGAGCGGCGCCGAGCGAAACGGAGTCCCGACGGACCAGCGCTCGGCTCCGAGGCAACGATACTACTTATACTTTCTTAAAGCACATATTGCAATCATAGATGTCAATGCAGGCGCGGCAGGGCATCCGGGTGAAGGGGTGTTTTCCTCTCCTTCATCCTGAGGAGGCCTCGAAGAGGCCGTCTCGAAGGACGAAGGAGAGGAAAACGCGTCGTCCTCGTCCTTCACCCGATTTGCTCTGGCCCCGACTTCGCATGAACGGCCGCCGCCCGCCGGCGAGCGCATTCCCGCCGAACCGCGGCGGGCGACCAGACGGAGCCCGACGAGGCGGGAGAAGGAGGACGGATCATGGCGCAGGCCGAAAGTTTCCGCAGGATCGGCGTCGCCGCCGCGCGCGACATCATGAGCCGCGGCGTCGCGCTCGTTCTCGACGTGCGCGACGCCGATTCCTATCGGCGCGGACATATCGAAGGAGCGGAGCTCGCGACGAAGGAGAACCTCTCCTATTATCTCTCGGAAACGCTGAAAGAGACGCCCGTCGTCATCTGCTGCTATCACGGCAATTCGAGCCAGGCCTATGCGAAGATCTTCGCCGATCGGGGCTTTTCCGACGTGTCCAGTCTCGATGGCGGCTATGAGGCCTGGACCGCGGCGGAAACAGCCGCGCCGAAGCCCGCGCCCGCCGCATCCATGGAGCTCGGCGCGGAGCTTCGGGCCTTTCTCGCCGAACATGGCTTCGCGCCCGGCGACATCGACGCCCACGGCAAGGATCGCGCGACGCCGCTGATGCTGGCGGCTCGGCTGGCGCCGCCCGCATTGGTGAAAGAGCTGCTGCGCGCCGGCGCCGACATCCACGCCGTCGACGCCGATGGCAATCAAGCGCTATGGCTCGCCTGCGTCGGCGAGATTTCCGAGAACATCCGGCTTCTCGTCGACGCCGGGATCGAYATTCAGCATGTCAACGTCAACGCCGCGACGCCCTTGATGTTCGCGGCTTCGTCCGGGCGCGCCGGAGCCGTCGCGCAATTGCTGGCGGCGGGCGCCGATCCGCTTTTCGAGACCGATCTCGGACTGACGGCGCTCGACATGGCGTCCACGAAGGAGTGCCTCGATCTGATGCGCGCCGCGGTCCGGCGCAAGACATCCTCGCAGCCTTAGAGTCTTTCCGTGTTTCGTTGAAACACGGAAAGACTCCAGCTTCTTGTTTTGACGCGTTTCCGACGCCGAACCGGTTTCCACTTCGGCTGGAAACGCTCTGGCAGAGCCAGAGGGAGTCGCGGCGCTCGCCCCTTTTCGCCTCAGGCGAGCGCGCCGTCCTGCTCCATCAGCTCGAGCAGAATGCCCTCGCGCAGGCCGCGATCGGCGATGCGCGTGCGCTCGGCCGGGAAGGCGAGGCGGATCGCCTCGAAGATCGCACAGCCGGCGAGCACGAGATCGGCGCGCTGCGGGCCGATGCAGCCATTGGCGACGCGCGCGTCGAAATCCATGCCGCGCAGGCGGTCGATCGCCCGCGTGGCGTCGTCGTTCGACATCCACAGGCCGTCGACGCGCCAGCGATCGTAGCGCTCGAGGCCGAGATGGACGCCGGCGAGCGTCGTGACGGTGCCGGAGGTGCCGAGCAGATGGAAGCGCTGGCAGCGGCGCTGCTCGGCGGTCGCCTCCGCGAAGGGCGACAGCGCCTCGAGCGAGTGGCGCGTCATCGCCGAAAAGGTCGTCTCGCTGACGGATTTTCCGCCGAAATGCTCGGCGAGCGAGACGACGCCGAGCTCCAGCGACGTCCAGAAGCGCAGCTCATAGGACGACGCGCCGGCCCCATCGGACGAGCGGGCGAGCCACACGAGTTCGGTGGAGCCGCCGCCGATGTCGAACAGCAGGACGCTCTCGGCCAAGGGGTCGGCGAGCGAGCCGCAGCCGCGCGCGGCGAAGCGCGCCTCGGTCTCGCGGTCGATGACCTCGAGCGAGAGCCCCGTGCGCTCGAGGACGCGCGCGACGAACTCCTCGCCGTTCACCGCCGCCCGGCAGGCCTGCGTGGCGACGAGGCGCGATCGCGTCACGCCGCGCGCATCCATCTTGTCGCGGCAGATTTCCAGCGCGGCGAGCGTGCGCCCGATCGCCTCCTCGCTGATGCGGCCGGCGCGCCCCAGTCCCTCGCCGAGCCGGACGATGCGCGAAAACGCGTCGACGATGCGCAGCATGTCGGCTTTGCGGCGCGGCCGATGCTCGGGCTTGGCGATCAGCAGGCGGCAATTATTGGTGCCGAGATCGAGAGCCGCGTAGATGTGATCGCCAGCGCGGTCGCAGTTTCGCGCCTCGGCCGCGAGCGCCAGGCCGTGGAGCGTCGGGCCTCGAAGCACGGGCCCTCGGGACGACAAGTCCCGAGGCGCGCAGTCGCGACCCTCGAGAAGTCGCCGCGCCTCCACGCGACCGGCGCCCGCGGCTTCGCCCCCTCGATCCGGCTTCCTCAACGCTCCTCCCAACCGGCTTCGAGCGCGACAAACGCGTCTTCGAGCCGTCCGTCCTTCCACTCGCGTCCTCATGCAAGATCGCGAGAAGTGTAGCAAGGCGCGCAGGAATGCCAAGAACAGGTTTTGGCGCGAACGGAGCCTTACGAAATGACGCCTAGGGGACTCTTCGCGCCTCGCGCCGCGATCATGTTGACAGGCCCCGAGCCGCTCATTAGATCAACCGGACGGTCTCGCTTCGGCGCGAACCGCCTCGGTGGGGAATAGTTCAACGGTAGAACAGCGGACTCTGACTCCGTTAATCTTGGTTCGAATCCAGGTTCCCCAGCCAAACCGGATGCCCTGTGGATAACTCGCTTCCCTGGGCCTTTTCCATTGCCGCGACTGCGGTCATTTCTACCAGAATATCAAAAGGTTGGCGATAGGTCGCGGTGATCTCACCCCGAAGCCACTCGCAGTTCGATAGCACAAAATTCAGCAGCCGTTTTCTCTCGTGCGGGGCCTGTTTTGCGAATAATCGGCTGGCGCTCTGAGCGAGTTCCAAGAGCCGCACGCCGTCCTCCATATAGGACTGTTCGGCCTCGCGATGACGCTCGATGTTCCGCATCAACCGGCTCTGCTCCACCCGCCATTGGGCTGACATGCGGTCGTAGAACCCGGCGTCGATTCGGCCGTCGAGTTTATCGAGATACATGGCGTTGATACGGTCCTCGAGACGCTTGTATTCCGCCTCACAGCGCTGAAGGGCCTGCTCATGCTCGCGCCGCTCGTCGGCGTGGCTGGCCTTGAGCGCGGCGCGGACCCACTCCAGCACCTCGTCATCAAAGTGAAGGCGATCGAGCAGCGCGGCAAATTTCTCCTCCAACACTTCCTCGCGCACATATTTGCGGCGGCAGTCGGCGGGATCGTCTGCACCTTTGTCGGTATAGCCAGTACAGTGATAATAAACGTATTTCCCTTTCTTGACTTCGGCGACGACAGCACAGCCACACTCCGTGCAGGTCATGAGGCCGGAGAACGCGAACTCGTGACGGAACGGATGGAGCGGGGTAGCGTGGCGACCGTCGAGCACCCCCTGCACCCGCTCCCAGAGCTCGACCGAGACCAACGGCTCATGCTTGCCCTGATGCAGCTTGCCGTTCCACTGAAATTGCCCAGTATACAAGCGATTGCGCAGGATAGTATGGAGCGTGCTGACCGGTACCGGATTGCCGCTCTTGGGGTAGACGAGACCGAGGGTAAGCGCTTCCTTGGCTACTGATTTCAGCGAATGGCGGCCCGTGGCGTACCATTCGAAAAGTTTGGTGACGAGGGGGGCCAGCTTGGGATCTGGCTCGATAACCTTCTTGCCGTCCTTGCCGGTGACATTGAGATAACCGAGGGGCGCTTTGGAGGGCCAGATGCCCTGTTCGGCCTTCTCCAGTTGACCCTTGCGGGCCTCCTCCGACAAGTTGTCGATGTAGTTCTTTGCCATCAGCACCTTGATGCCATGCATGAACTTTTCCGATGAGCGCGAGTCGCGCGACAACACTACGCCCTCCTTGGCGAGATGCACCTCGATATCCAAGTCGTCGACGGTCACCCAGTCCTTGAGGTTGCGATAGAGCCGATCGGTCTTCTCGACCAACAAGACACGCACTCCGGGATATTTGCGGAAATATTTGACCATCTCGCCGAAATTGGTTCGCCCGCTGCTTTTGGCGGTCTCGATGTCGATGTATTCTTCGACAATCGTGAAGTGGTTCTGAGCGGCGTAATCGCGGAGCAGCTTGCATTGCGCCGGGATTGAAAAGCCTTCCTTTTCCTGCTCCTTGGACGAGACACGGGCGTAGAGGAGCGCTTTTACCGCTCCATCGCGAACCATCAGAGGATCAGGCTTCTTCTTCATGCGTCCTCCCCTTTTTCCCTCGAAATCCGGTTTTTGGCGCGGCTAACTGCGTTTTATTTAGTAATTGTATGTATTCGTGCATTTCAGCCGCACACTTCGATTGAATTTTTCGGACGAAACCTTCATCGGCTGTGATGAAGCGGCATCTCTGTTCTATCGCCAGCGCAAAATAGACGCAATCATATGCGGGATGTTCGAGTTGCAGGGCCAAGTCTATCGCCGGTTCAAAGAGAGCCCGGGTTCCGAAAAGCTCGATCTCGGCCCGCGCGAGCAACTTCGCTGCAATCCGCGCCTCATCCGGCTCGAGCTCGCGGCGAACGACCTTCTTCCACAGCACGTTGGCGCATTCCGAAACCAGGAGGTCGGGCGCGATCACCTTGCGGTGGCCGCGTAAGGCGAGCGCCTGCGCAGAGCCGTCTTCTTCGACCACCCATTTGATAGCGATGCTGGCGTCTATGACGACGATGCTCATCGCTCGTCACGCCCTTCGCGCAGCAATATCTCGGACGGCGTCTGGCGGCGTTTCGCCGTCAGTGCGCGCAACTCGGCGGCCAGGCTGTCGAAATCGGGCTCGATCTCGGCACTCAGCGCCTGGCGAAGAATTTCTCGATGCTCCGCCTCGACCGAGCGGCCATGCCGCGCAGCCCGACGCTTGAGCTTTGCAACGATCTCGTCGTCGAGATTGCGGACATGAAGATGACCGGGCACGGGATTCTCCAAGAACGATGTTATCATTGGCATCAATGATAACATCGTTCCATCGGAAATCAAGAACCGCCTCGTTCTTTGGCCGCTTTTTCTGCTCGGTTCCATTCGTCGAGAATCTGAAAGAAGCCGGTCAGGTTCTCGACGATCTGCCGCGCATCTTCTCTCGTTAGACGCCTTTCGGTGCGGGACTGAAAGAAAGCAATCGTCTGTTCGAGAAACGCATCATCCAGGCAACGCCGTGGGACGGAGTGGGTGTCCGCATGAGCGCTTCCGCAATTTGGAGTCGATTGGCGTCCCGCCATCCTGATGTCCTGCAGACCACTTGGCGTCACCGCCTGCGTTGTGAGGACAAGGATCGCTCATCTTGGAAGAATCTTTTATATTATTCATGTACGAGGATCGACGACCACATACTTCGACTCGTAGAGATTACGTTCTTGCGAGAGTCTCTTACTTTGCACGTGGAGAGAACCAGACGCGCTTATTCTCATGAGGAAAGGCATATTTTCGGGGCAGTGCCGTGCTCGAGGCGATCGTCGTCGGCCGGCATGGCAAAATCGTTGCAACGCCTCTGCGACGACTGCGAGCGAGCGCTATCTTTGGCAAGAGCAAAGATGTTGAATATCTGCGCTGTAGTTCGCCGAATAATGTCATATCCTTTGCCGGCATCGGCGCACTACTGGTTATTCCGTCGTCTCCATACGAGTTGTGCTGCCTTGCCATTTTCGGATGGGAACAAGGCGGCGACGATAGGATGGACGAGGCCCGGGTCGTCGAGCCGGACATGCAAATAATCCTTCTGGTCGGCACCTCGACTCGTGGCCACCCAAGCCTCGCCGACACGGCTGTCGCCGACGAAGACACGAAAATCCGGCGCCTTGTCGTGACTGCGATCGTCGTTGGGGACGATCCGGACTTTGGCGTCGATGGTGAGCGTTCGGATGAAGCCGATCCAGCCTCCATCCTTGGCGGGCGTGAACGTGCCGATCTGCATGGCTCAGGTCTCCGGCGTCGGGAAAGACGGCGCAACGCGCTCGACTCTGCGTGACTGCCGCCGCTGGCGGATGGGCCTCCTCGTGTCGGCCTGCGGCAAGCCGATTTTGCGGGCCTTGGCGAAGGCCTTGTCGCTTTGAAGAAAGGCTTCGAGCATGAAGGGAACGAGATCGGCGACCGACGCCGCTTCGCCATAGGCCTCGCGATAGACCGCGGCATAGTCGCTCAGCGCGCCGGTGAGTTCGGGCGTGAGGGTAACGGTGATTTTCGCCGGCGTGCGGTCTGGCAGCTTGCCGAGCTTCAACATGGATCAGCCTCCGCGATAGGCTTTGAGGACAATGTCCTTGTGGACGATGACGCGCAGCGGAAATCCGGGCCGGACGGTGATCGTAGGCTGGATGTTGAGATTTTTCTCCGTGATGCGGCGACCGGCCGTGGCGGCGTTCTGTTGCGTCGACTCCCTGATCGCTTGGAGGAGATCGCTCTGGCCGGAGCCGATGCTCAATTGCGTGCCGACGCCCAGCAATGTCGAGAGCGCTACGCCTTTGAGGAGCGTCCAGGTGTGATGGTCGACCTCGTCTTCGAGACCGGCGTAGCCCGCAGCATCCGTCGCCGGCAGATTGTCGATCTCGACGGACGAGCCGTCGGGGAGGACGATGCGCCGCCAGACGAGCAGCGCGCGGGATTGGCCGAAGGCGACGACGCTGTCGTACGTGCCGACGAGACGCGACCCCTGCGGGACGAGCAAGGTCTGACCGCTTACCGTATCGTAGACATTCTCCGTGACCTGCGCGACGACCAATCCAGGCAGATCGGAATTGATCCCGGTGATGAGGCTCGCGGCGATGACGCTGCCGGCCATTATTTGATGGGGAGACGCCGGAATTTGAAGAGCATGCGGATTGTAGATCCCGCTCGTGTCGCGCTGACGGAGAAAATCGAGCTTGCGTTGCTGGTTGTTCTGGTCCCGCTCGGGATCGAGCGCGAGACGGTTCGACTCGGGCTGCGAAGGCGCCGCGGCTATTGACGACGGCGCGCCCTTGCCCGGAGCGGCGCCGCCGGCGATCGGCCTGTTCTCGATCCTGAAAAACACGCCGGCCTCGCGCGCGTGAAGCGCCTGCTGGGCGAGACGCTGCTCCTCGGCCGAAAGCGCTTCGCCGCCGAGGGCGCGTTGGTGGGCGAGAATGGGGCGTCCGAGATCGCCGGGTAGCGGCGGTCCGAGCACGGGCGTTCGCGGCTTCACGACGGAATAATCGGAAGGAAGCGACGCGAGACCGTCGGGCGGCGCCTTCTTGCCGGTATCGTATAGCTCTTCCTGATAGAAGAGACGCGGCGCAGAACCTCTCAGAGCCATCATGGCGACGCCGAGGACGGCGCCCGAAGCGACTGCCGTGACGCCGATGAGGAGTCCGCGCCGAAAGCGAACGACGCGCCGCGGCGTCGCGCGCAATTGCAGCCTTTCGGGATCGGCTTTCGGGGGCGTGTTCATGGCCGCCCTCCGTCGGCGAACGCGATCCCGTCGGTGCGGGAGATGCGCACCACCTGCTGGTTCTTGGCGCCGAGGCGCAGCTCGGCGGCGGCGAACAGACGATCGACGACGTAGTAATTGCCGCGCATCCGATAATTGACGAGCTCGTTGCCGCCGTCGACGCCGACGACGAAGAGCGGCGGCGCCTCGCCCTGATCGATGCGGCGTGGGAACTCAATATAGACCTTGTGTCCATCATCGAAGGCGCGCAGCGGCCGCCAGGGCGGATCGTCGCCGGAGATGGCGTAGCGGAAACGAATATTTTCGAGCGCGACATTGGACGCGACGGGCGAGGCGGCGGCCGCCTCGGCATTGCGACGCTGGAGCGCGAGGAGCTCGCCTTGCGGATAGATCCAGGAGATCGCGGCCATGGAGGTCTTTTCGGTGCTCTGCAACTGCAGATGATAGGAGCGCCGGTCGGTGGTGATGACGAGATTGGTCTCGAGGCCGGGCGCGAAGGGTTTGACGAGGACATGCACGCGCTGGCCGTCGCCGGCGCCGCTCAGCGTGTCGCCGATGGTCCAGCGTACGGTGTCGCCGGCGGAAACGGAGGTGAGCTTCTCGCCGGGCTCGAGCGAGATGTCGCTCACCCGCTCGGGGGCGGCATAGAGGCGGTAGAGCGCGCCGCCGGAGAAGGGATAGACCTGGATGGCGTTGATGTAGCCATACTTTGTGGGCTCCTGCGTCGCCGCCTTGTTGGCGTCGTCGACGCGCGCGGCGGGCGA
>PQAN01000296.1 GCA_003105285.1 Methylocystaceae bacterium | reverse complement strand
GGCCGGATGAGAGCCATGTTCCGCATCTCCTGTCCCGTTCCTCGCTTCGAGCCGATCGCCGGCCTCGATCCGGAAACCGCGCTCGGCGTGCTGCGCGTCTCGAGAAACATCGCACACGAACGCAAGATCGCCACTCTGTGTAGTCTGATCAAGCCGAACTCGCGACGCAGATGGCTGCGCGACGGGCGACTGGCGCTCGACAAATCCACCTCGAACCTTTCCGCTGGCGATACGCGTTACATTTACGTTCGCGCCGCTCGACGCGGACTCGCAAGGCGATGAGAATGACTTTTCGCAGATGAATCTCGAATTTTTGCGCTCTTATCTCGCCGTCATTCGCACTGGGAGCTTTCATGGCGCTGCGCGCGAATTGGGGCTCGCTCAGCCGACCGTGTCGCAGCACGTCAAGAAACTCGAAGAGAGCCTCGGCGCCACGCTCGTCGTCAGGAGCTCCGCCCGATGCCTGCCGGCCGCCCGCACTGAGACTTTCGTTCGCCGCGCCGAGGCTCTCCTGCGCTTCGCGGAGTTCGCGCGCGCGTCTCTCGAGCATCCCGCGATCGTGATCGGCGCCAGTTCGAACATCGGCGTCTATCTTCTGTCACCCTACTTCAAGACCTTTCGGTCGATGCTGGACAACTCCTCTCCGCGGCCGGACCTGGTCATCGCGAGCAACGAAGAAATATTGGGGAGGCTGGAGCGAGACGAGATCGATCTCGGCGTTACCGAATGGTGGAATGGCCGACCGGGATTCGTCTCCCGGATCTGGCGGCGTGAAAAACTGGTCGTGATCACCCAGCCCGATCACCCCTGGGCGGCGCTTCGAGAAATCGACCCGGGCCTCCTGTCGGAAGAACCGATGATCGGCGGCGAGCCCGGAACGGGGACGGGACGCATCCTGCGCGAGAAACTGGGACCACTCGTGAACTCGCTCCGTATAACGCTTTCGTTGGGCAGCACCGAAGCCGTAAAAAATGCCGTGCGCAACGGGCTAGGCGTTTCGATCGTGTTCGAATCCTCGGTAGCGGACGAGGCGCGCGATGGTCGTCTCGCCACGCTGAAGCTGCGCGACGTCGAGCTCGTCAAGGATCTACACGTCGTCCATCGACGTGACATGCCGACCGAAAGCCCCGTACTGCGTTTCGTGGACCTTCTTGCCGGGGAGCCTGCCGCCCTTTGTCGGACATAGTTTCGAATCGGCCGACCAGAGCGTTTCCAGCCGAAGTGGAAACCGGTTCGGCGTCGGAAGCGCGTGTTTCAACGAAACACGGAAGGACTCCGAATTTTCATCGTCCCCGGCGCATACAGAAAAAAGCCCGGCTCTGGCCGGGCTAGGTGGGTTCGAGGGGGGCCTCGAACCTTGATCGAATCGACGATGCCGTTAGGTCGCGTTCTCGCCGTATTGCAGAACCTGCGCCTTTTCGAGCGTGACCAGTCCGCCGCCCATCATCTTTTCGAGAACGGGCAAGAACGCATCGATCTTGTCCTGACTGTCGACGATTTCTATGACAACCGGCAAATCTTCCGAGAGCCGGAGGATCTTTGTCGTGTGCAGTCTGCTGCTGTGCCCGAAGCCCATAGGACCGCGCAGGACCGTCGCGCCGGCGAGGTGAACCTCTCGAGCCTTCAGGACGATTGCTTCATAAAGCGGACGATGATCGAATTTGGCGTCCTCGCCGACGAATATCCTGAGGAGCACGGCGTCGCGTGGAATCCTCATCGATCATGCTCCTTTCAACTCGTTGAGAAAAGCGGCTGCGACATGCCCGAACCACACAGCGAGAAGACACAGCACGGCAGAAAAGCCGACATTCGCCAACGCTCCGATCGCTTCGCCGCCACGGATGAGATTGAGCGTTTGCAAGCTGAAGGATGAAAAGGTCGTGTAGCCTCCGCAGATGCCGATCATTACGAACTGCCGTATCTCAGCGCCGACGAAAAGTCGGCCGTCCTCGGGTTCGGTAATCGTGGCGAAAAAGCCGATCACAAAGCAGCCCGAAACATTGACGAGGATCGTACCCCAGGGAAATGTCTCGCCAAACCGGTTGGCGACGACCCCTGAGAACCAGTAGCGCGCAACGCCCCCGAGCGCGCTTCCCACCATGATCCAGAGATACGTCATTGGATAGGCCAGCCCTGTCGGATCGCTGTTGGAACGAAGAGAATAGGAGCGCGCAAGACCGAACCGATCTCACGCGCTCCACCCGATCCTACTTGGACGTTTCTTTAGCTGCGTCTTCCAAGTGCTGAAGACCCTCTTTGGCGTGCGTCGTCGCGGAGTCCAAGTGGTTCGCGCGAGCCTCTTCTATCGCCGCTTTGATATGAACGATGGCTTCGGCGGTGTGCGGATTCGGCTTGAATTTCTCGAGGCCTTCCACCTTCTCTAAAGCCAAGTCCGCATGGTACGCGAGCAGACCGGCATCGTGTAGTTTGCCGCCGTGCACGACGGCCTCGCTCATATGATGTATCGCCTGCGGCAAGCGATCATCGGCCAGGGCTAGGGTCGGGCCGACGAGTGCGCTTATTCCAAGACTCGCAGCGAGCCAGATAGCTCTAAAATTCATAGCACTCTCCTTTTTGCCGAGATCATTCTCGGTTCTGGTGATTGGATTCGATCTTTCCAACATCGAACGTGTGCCGACAGAGCAGAGATCCGCCCTGTCGCGCCAACTCTCGATGTGAGCGATCACTCGAATCTCAGTTGGAACGCCGTGACCGCTCGGTCGAAACCCGAGGCCGGCAGATAGCAGTACGGATTGGTCGCGACCGTCGCGGACTTGCACTGATGGTGTTCGGCGAACCATTCGTAACCCGTATCATTCATGCATGCGACAATGGCCTTGTGAATGATATCCCGGTCAGCGCTGCGGCGCGCTTCCGGATGCGCGGACTCGCCTTGAAGTTCGCATAGCGAAGTTTGAACTTGCTGCGCTTTGAAGAAAGCGGTGGCGCTACCAGCCAGAATGATTTCCAGGACGCCGAGGATGGCGGCTCCCCCAACCAGAGACGCGACGGCCAGACCCGCGTTATTGACGAAGCGAATATTGATGAAATAGAGACCGCCTACCGCCACCAGCCCGCCGCCGATGACGACCGCGAATGGCACTATGAAAACCGCCAGATCCTGATTCATACTGCGACACTCCTGCTTCTTGGGTAAGACTACCCATTCCGACGATCGGGGTGATCGTCGACGTTCAGCAGGAGTCATCAGCCTTTTCGGCGGTT
The DNA here is from genome assembly GCA_003105285.1 of Methylocystaceae bacterium. GTDB lineage: Bacteria > Pseudomonadota > Alphaproteobacteria > Rhizobiales > Beijerinckiaceae > Methylosinus. The sequence continues at coordinate 881 of PQAN01000296.1, read as the reverse complement.
AGAGGGGGCACCCCATCCCCTGGCCCGGCGTAACGCCTCGGCCTTTCGAGCGACCGATATAGAAGCGTGAAGCTGGCGTCAACTCGATCGTTCGGGTCCCACTCTCTATGAAGGACGCAAGAGTGGCGACCATAGAGACGCCTGACGCCTCAATCGAAGCACGCCGCTCGGACCCCATGCGGAGGATCAGCGGGGACCGAGCGAAAATCTCGGGATCGCGAACTCGCACTCACCGATTTTAGACGAATAAGTTCACGCGGATTCCCTCTGCTTAATGCTTCGTGCTTGCGCAGGCTCTCATACTCGTCGATCGTCGAACTTCCTCATCTTGTGCTCGGCGGCGTCAAACTCCTACCGCCACCCCGACAAAGCGGGGGGAACTCCCTTACGGTTTGGCGCCTCCTCCGCCCCGCGCCCTCCTCGTTGACTTCCGGCCCCACCGCGCCTACAAAACCCGCAATCTCGCCAGAGATGCCCTTAACCAAGCCTATTCGCCCGAGAGGCGGAGGGCCAACGCCCGGCAGCGCGACGCGCCCCCGGGCGCGCTTTGTTTTGGAGAGACGGCAATGGGCAGTCGGCGGCAGGCAGTCTCGAGACCGCCGATCCGCCGACTGCCGATCGCCCGACTCCCCTAAGGAGACACGACCTATGTTCGAGGGCCTTTCCGACAAGCTCTCCGGCATTTTCGACAAGCTCACGCGACGCGGCGCTCTGTCCGAGGCCGATGTCGCCGAGGCTTTGCGCGAGGTGCGGCGCGCCTTGCTCGAGGCGGATGTCGCGCTCGACGTGGTGCGCTCCTTCACGGACAGGGTTCAGGCCAAGGCCGTCGGCGCCAATGTCGTCAAATCGGTCTCGCCCGGCCAGATGGTCGTCAAGATCGT
>PQAN01000295.1 GCA_003105285.1 Methylocystaceae bacterium | reverse complement strand
CTCGAGTTCGAGCCGTCAGCTTTCTGTCAGCTTCGATAAGCGAAATTGGCCCGCGACGTCCAGACGAGTCCCTCCCCCGAATGAAAAATCCGACTTTTCAATCTATTCTGACCGTCATATCGGTCATCTGCGCGCTCGGCGCGCTGCGGGCCGAAGGCGTGGGCGCCGCCGCGGACCAAGTCGTCATTCCTTTGCAGGAACAAGATATTCGCGCCGCCGGCATCGAGACGCAGCCGATCGAGAAGGGATCGGGGACCGACGAACTGGTCGTTCCTGGAACCGTCGTCGTTCCGCCGCACCAGCTCCGCATGGTGGCGGCGCCGGCCGCGGGCCTCATCGAGACGCTGCTCGTCTCCCCCGACGAGGATGTGAAGGAAGGCGACTCCATCGCCACGCTCAAGTCTTCCGAGCTGATCGAAGCGCAGCGCGCCTTCCTGCAGGCCGCCGCCGACTCCGCCCTGGCGGCCGAAAAACTGCGGCGCGACGAGCAGCTCCACAAGGAGCGCATCATCGCCGAGCGCCGGCTGCTGGTCACGCGCGCGGAAGCCGCGCAGGCGCGCTCCGCTCTGGAGGAGCGCTCGCAGCTCCTGGCGCTCGCCGGCATGCCGGAGAAGGAGATCGAGGCCTTGCGCAAGGATCGCCGCCTCGCCGCCTCGCTGCTGGTGCGCGCGCCGATCTCCGGCACGATCCTCAACCGCCACGGCACGGTCGGCGACCGCGTGCAGGCCTCCGCGCCGCTCGTCACCATCGCGCGGCTGAAGCCTATATGGGTCAACCTTCAAGTGCCGCTCGGCCGCGCCGCCTCCTTGGAGCGCGCCGACCGCGTCGTTCTGCCGAGCGTCGGGGTGGAGGGGCGGCTCATCCGCATCGGACGCACGGCGGACCCGGCGACGCAGTCCGTGACCGCCGTCGCGGAATTCGTCCCCGGCAAGGACCCGATCCGGCCCGGCCAGGCCGTGCAGGCGATCCTGCGGCTTCGCGGCGTCGGCGGTCCACTGTGGCGGATGCCGCGCGACGCCGTGATCCACCACCGCGACAAGGACTGGGTTTTCTTGCGCACGGCCGAAGGATTTCAGGCGACGCCTGTCACTTTGGTGTCCGAGACCCCACAATATGCGTCGGTGCAGGCCCCGCTGAACGCCGGAGATCGCGTCGCGACGCGCGGCATTTTGACCTTGCTCGCGGAACTCGCCGCAAGAGACACGACCGACAAGTGAGCGATCCGTCATGATCGACTATCTGATCGAGGCCTCCCTCGGCCGGCGACTTCTCGTCTTTCTCGGCGCGCTCGGCCTCGCCGCCTGGGGACTGCACGCCTACACCAAGCTGCCGATCGACGCTTTCCCGGACGTCGCGCCGGTGCAGGTGCTCGTCTCCATGCGCGCGCCGGGCCTCACGCCGGAGGAGCTCGAGAACCGCGTCACGGCGCCGATCGAGATCGCCGTGCGCGGCGTTCCCAATCTCGTCAGGATGCGCTCGACGACGCGCTATTCGGTCGCGCTGCTGACCTTCGAATTCTCGGAAGGGACCGATATTTTCTGGGCCCGCGCGCAGGTCAACGAGCGCCTCGCGGCGGCCGCCGACCAGCTCCCGCAAGGCACGTCCGGCGGCCTCGCGCCGATCGTCACGCCGCTCGCCGAAATGCTGATGTTCACCGTCGTCGGCGGCGACCTCACGCCGACCGAGCAGCGCAGCCTCATCGACTGGACGATCCGCCCGGCGCTGCGCGGCCTGCCGGGCGTCGCGGACGTCAATGTGCTCGGCGGTTTCGTTCGCACCTTCGAGGTCGTCCCCTCGCCGCCCGCAATGGCGGCGCGCGGCATCACCGTCGCGATGTTGCAGACCGCGCTGGCGGAAAACAACCGCAACGACGGAGCGGGCCGGGTGCGCGACGGCGAGGAGGCCCTGCTGGTGCGCACCGAAGGGCGCCTGCGGACGCTCGAGGACATCCGCTCCGTCGTCATCGCGGCGCGGCCGACGGGCATCGTGCGCGTCGGCGACATCGCCGAGGTGCGCAACGGGTCGCTCGCCAGAAACGGCGTCACGACGCGCGACGGCGAGAGCGAGGCCGTCTGGGCGCTGGTTCTCGGCCTGCGCGGCGCCGACGCGCGCAGCGTCGTCGAGGGCGTCAAGGCGAGGCTGGCCGAACTGGACGCGAGCCTGCCGGAGGGCGTTCGCGTCGAGATTTTCTACGATCGCAGCGAGCTCATCGGCAAGGCCGTCTGGACCGTGCAGAAAGTCCTGATCGAGGCGATCGTCCTCGTCGTGATCCTGCTCGTCCTGTTTCTCGGCAATCTGCGCGCGGCGATCGTCGTTTCGCTCATCCTGCCGCTCGCCGCTCTCTCGACCTTCGCGATCATGCGGCTCTGGGGCCTCTCCGCCAACATCATGTCGCTCGGCGGCCTCGCCATCGCCATCGGCATTCTGGTCGATTGCGCCGTCGTCGTCGTCGAGAATGTCGAACATCGACTGGCCGGCGAGCGAAAGGCCGATGTTCGGGATCGCATCCGGCTCACATTGGAGGCGACGCGCGAGGTCGCGACGCCGCTGATCTCCGGCGCCGTCATCATCATCACGGTGTTCTTGCCGTTGCTGTCGCTGGAAGGTCTGGAGGGACGGCTGTTCGCTCCCGTCGCCCTGACGATCGCCTTCGCGCTGACCTCGGCATTGATCTTGTCCCTGACCGTGGTGCCCGCGCTCGCCGCCACTCTGCTGCGCCCCGGGGCCGACGACGAGCCCTGGCTGGTGCGCAAAATTTCGCAATTCTACGATCCGCTGCTCGAGCGCGCCATGAGACGGCCGGCCGTCGTCGGCGTCATCGCAATGGCCGGCCTGGCGCTGGCGTTCGTCGCCTCGAACCAGATCGGCCAGACCTTCATGCCGGTCATGGACGAAGGCACGCCCGTCGTCACCGTGCGCAAGCATCCGACGATCAGCGTCGATGTCGCCGCCGAAACGGACATGCGCATCGAGCGCGCGATCATGTCGCGTGTGCCGGAGGTGCAGGGAATCATGGCGCGCGCCGGGGCCGACGAACTCGGCATCGATCCCGTCGGCCTCAACGAGACCGACATGTTCCTCACGCTCGCGCCGACCAACACGTGGCGCGGCAAGGACATGGACTGGCTCGTCGGCGAGATTCGCGCCGTGCTCGACAGCATTCCGGGCATCTCCTACGCCTTCTCGCAGCCGATCGACATGCGCGTGCAGGAGATGATCATCGGCGCGCGCGGCGACGTCGTGGTGAAGGTGTTCGGCGACGATCTCGACGAATTGAACCGCCTGGCGCGCGAGGTGGCGGCGTCTCTCCGCAAGATCAAGGGCGCGCGCGACGTCTTCGCCCTGCAAAACGACGGCATGCGCTATCTGACCGCCAAGGTCGACCGCCTCGCGGCGGGCCGCTTCGGGCTGAACGCCAGCGAGATTCAGGACGGCTTGCGCGTCTGGGTGGACGGGCGCCAAGTCGGCCTCGTGCTCGAAGGACCGATTCGCACGCCGCTCGTCGTGCGCGGCGCCGAAGTGTCGCGGCGTTCGCCGATCGATTTCGCGCGCCTGCCGGTCGTGTCGCCGGACGGAAAGGTCGTCGAATTGTCGCAGCTCGCGGAAGTCCGCACCGAGAACGGCCCCATCCAGGTCATTCGCGAGGAGGCGCGGCGCTTCGCCACCATTCTCGCCAATGTCTCCGGACGCGATCTCGTGGGCTTCGTCGACGACGCCAAGGCCGCCGTCGCCAAAGAAGTGCGCGCGCCCCAAGGCTATAAATTCGTCTGGGGCGGCCAGTTCGAGAATCAGCAGCGCGCCTCGGCGCGGCTGTCGATCGTCGTGCCGTTGGCGCTCGCGCTCATCTTCCTGCTGCTCTACCTCACCTTCAATTCCGTCTCGCAGGCGGCGCTCGTCTTCTGCAACGTGCCTTTCGCGGCGATCGGCGGCGTGCTCGGCCTATGGATATCCGGTGAATTCCTGTCGGTGCCGGCCTCCGTCGGCTTCATCGCGCTCATCGGCATCGCCGTGCTGAACGGCGTCGTGCTGATTTCCTACATCAACAAGCTCGTCGCCGAAGGCCGCCCCGTTCACGAGGCCGTCGTCGAGGGCGCGCGCCGGCGCATGCGGCCGGTGATCTTGACGGCGACGATCGCCGCCTTCGGCCTCATGCCCTTCCTGTTCGCGACGGGCCCCGGCGCCGAAATCCAACGGCCGCTCGCCATTGTGGTGATCGGCGGCCTGCTCACCGCCACCGTGCTCACTCTCGTGCTCCTGCCGATTCTCTACGATCGATTCAGCCTGCGGCGGCTGTTGCAGAGGCGCGTGAAGCGCGCGGCGGAGCCGCCGGCGGAAGCGGCGCCTGCGCCGGCGCGGGCGCTCCGACGATGAGAGTTTTTTCCATGCGCCGAGGCTTCGTCACGCCCGCTCTCTGCGTCTTGGCGTTCGCGCTGCTCGCATCGAGCGCCGGCGCGAAGGAGAAGGCCAGACCGAAGCCGCCCGGCTTCGCGCTGGCGCGCCATCTCGACATGGCGATCGTCATCGACGCGCAGAGCGCCGCGCTGGAGGCGCAACGCCGCGCCGTCGCCGCGCGTTATGCGACCTCGAGCTCGATCACTCCGGGCTCCCCCTATTTCGCAGGCTCGCGTCGAGAGCGCGTCGGCGGAAATGTGAAAGGCTACCGCGAAACGGAGCTCGAGGTCGGCATGCCCTTATGGCTGCCCGGCCAGCGCGACGCCTATGAAACCAATGTCACGGCGGGAATATTGGAGCTCGACGAGCGTGTGGCGCTGCGTCGGCTCGACGTCGCGGCGCTGCTGCGCGACGCCTGGTGGAGCGCGCAGCGCGCCGCTCGCGACATGGCGATCGCGCGCGACCGGCTCGCCACCGCGCGCGACATCGGTAACGACATGACGCGGCGCGTGGAGCTCGGCGAGAACGCCTCGCAAGACGCCCTGCTCGCCCGCAACGAGACGCTCGCGGCGGAAACCGAACTCGCACAGATGGAGGCGGCGGCCAAGGCGGCGCGCGCCGCCTATGCCGTGCTGACGGGCGGCGCGAATCCCGACGGAACGCTCGAGCCGCCGCTACCGCCGCGCCCGGTCGAGGATCATCCGGCGCTGCGCGCGCCGCTCGCGAGCCTCGCGCGCGCGCAGACACAGGCGCGTCTCGTCGAGGCCTCGTTCATCGAAAGTCCAGAGATCGGCATCTTCGGCCGCAACGAGCAGGGCACGGACCCGGCCGTCGAAGACCCGATCCGATCGAACTCCAACACGGTCGGCGTGCGCCTGCGCGTGCCGCTGCCGACGCCCGGCCGCAACGCCCCGCGTCTCGCCGAGGCGGCGGCGGAAGTGGTGCGCGCCCAGGCCGAGTTCAACC
>PQAN01000294.1 GCA_003105285.1 Methylocystaceae bacterium | reverse complement strand
TTCCCCAACCAATCGCAAGGAGACTGACAATGCCTGCCAATATCTTTGAACCTACCGCCAATGGCTATGCCGGCCGCGTCCGGCTGTTCGGAATCGACGAGGCAATTGTGCTCGTCGCCATCGAGCCGAACGACACCGACAATGCGCCGGCTTACCGCATCCACCTCGACGACGAGGACGGCTCCGAGATCGGCGGGGCGTGGAAACGTGTCGCCGGACAAGGCGGCGACGCTGCATGGAATGCGCAGCGCCTTTCGAGATTGGTGTGGAGACAAAACCGACGCCGCACGAGAGACCGCCGAGGCCGCGCTGGCGCACGTCGTCGGCGACAAGGCGGAGCAAGCCTATCGGCGCGGCGATGCGCTCGAAAAGCGCCGGAAGCTGATGGAGGCTTGGGCGAGCTATTGCTCGGCCGTCCGGCCGACGAACGTCGTGGCGATCGGGAGGGAGGCGCGAAATGCATAGCGCTGAAAACCTTCGGTGGTTTCTCACGGAGCTACTGGAAACGACTGCGGGCGCAGCGGCGCTCAGATCTCCCGAGTTCTGGAGAATAGGGGAAAGCGAATTTTATAAACCTCGAGACGGCGCAGCGGAGATCAGACCGCGCAGGTTCTGGAGCGGCAGGGCCGAGGAGTGCCGCCTGCGTGATGATGCGAAATTTGGGAGATTGAACATGGGGTGGGCGCATCGCCTTGCAGTGTTGGGAATCGAGGCGCTGGACTATGGCGAGAATCACGACGCGGAAAGGTTCTACGAAGCCGCCAAAGGCCAATACATCCTTGCGCTCGAAGCTAGGATGCGCCCGAGCGACTGGGCGAATTTGGGGAAAATGGCCGGCAAGCGCGGCCGGCCGAGAAAGATTGAAAAATCGGTTGCGCCAGCGAGAAAACGCGGCCGACCAAAAAAAATAAATCGCTGAAAATCTCCGCGAGATTTTTTCGGGATTTTTCGGGGCGTAAATGGACTGCCATTCCAACCATACGAGGAATGGCAATGCCGCACAAAGACCTTCCGACTCTCATCTCGCTCAATGACGCCTGCAAGCTGACGAGCTTGTCGCGCACGGCGATCAATCGCTATCGCGCCGAGGGGCGTTTCCCGCAGCCGGTCCCGATCGGCTTCAAGCGCATCGCCTTCGTCCGCGCCGAGGTCGTCGCCTGGATCGAGGCGCGCATCGCTGAGCGCGCGGCGAAAGCGGCGAAGCGGGAGGCGGCGTAATGGGGAATCTCGCCGAAGTGCGCCGCCTCATCGACGCGGCGACCGAACTGCTGATTCACGCGACCGATCTGATCGACCGCGATCCCGAACTCGAGGACAGCGATCCCGCCGAGGATGACAATCCTGCGGAGGATGACGACCCGCGCGAGGACGACGATCCTGCAGAGGACAGCGATCACGCCGACGACGACGACCCGGCCGAGGATGACGGCACCGCCGAGCCGGAGGACGAGGAATGACGCGGCGCGACAAAAAACTCAATTCTCTCGCCCACATGATCGCCGCGAGCGCGATCTTTCAGCCGGCCGCGTCGGCGCTCGAGGAGGAGCCCGTCCTGCCGCAGGTCGCGGCGGCCCGCGAGCGCGATCGGGCGGCGCGGGCGCGGGTCGCAGCCGGGCAGGATTACAAGCCGAGCGAGTCCGAGTTGGTCGAGGGGCGCGCGTGGCGCCGAGCGATCCTCTCGACGAAATCGCCGACGCGCGCCTCGCTGTCGAAGGTCGCGGCGTAGCCCTCGAGCTTGCAGGGATTGCTCCCCGCCGCCCGCACTTCGATTTGAAACGCGCGCCGTTCCATCATTGAATTCCGGTCAGGATTTGCAGTTGCGAAGGACGGGAGATCGTCACGTCCATCGTCGCAAGTGCGGTGAGGCGCAAGCCGCCGGACGCCGCGTCGCTGTAGGGGTCTCGAATAACGTCGATAGCGCCCCACGTTCCGACGAAGATCGGAGCGACGCCGCTGGCGCGCGTCGTGAGAAGCGCCTTCGTCGCGGCCGGCGCGCCGGTCGGCGCGGCGAGCGCGTTGCTCGAAATGACAACGCTGCCGAGATTTTCGCGCAGCTTGTCGTATTCGAATTTGTATCCGCCCGTTCCGATCAGCGCTGCATCGAGCGTGTCCCACACCTCGGGCCGGATCAGCGCAACCACGTCGCCCGGCCCGGCCGCTGCGTTCGCGGTCATGAAACGGACAACGGCGCTGCGGAACGCGGCCCATGACGCCGTTGCGGCGATGGACGTGCTGGTGATGCCGTACGAGCCGACCAGCACGCCGGCCGGCTCGCCGCTCGCGCCAGCGCCGAGGAAGACGGCCTTATCGAGCGCTTGTCCGATCGCGCCGCTCATATCGCGCCGAACGGCTTGTTCGATCGCATCGCCGGCTTGCTTGAGCGTCTGGCGTGTGATCTTCATTTGCACGCCGAGCGTATTTGTCGGTTTCAGCGGTTTTTGCGTCGTCGCATAAGCGGCCGGGCTTCCGACAGCGCCCGTTTCGGTCGCCGCCCACGCCGCCGCGACGCTGGACGTGCTGACGGGATAGTCTACCTCGCCCGAGTCGACATTGATGAACTGCGCCCCGACGCGCGCCGCGACGCTTTCCGCGAAAAGCCGATCGATAATCGGCGCCAGGCGAACGGGATTCGGAACGCCGCCCGCGACGGTTTCGCCCGCGCGCTGTTCGAGCGCTCCCCAGGGAACGGGAACGCCGCGATAGCCGCCGCGATTGCGCAGCTCGCTCACGATTTCATTCGTCGGACCGTTCAGCGCGCGGCCTTCATCGAGATAGAGCGCGACCTGTCGAATTTCGAAGCGCGAGACGAGATCGCTCCACTCACGATCGCCGCGCGTTTCGAGATCGTCCTTCGCTTCGCGTCGTTCCGTGTCTTCCGAGATCAGCGCAGCGCGATATCGCGTCTCGTTCGCACGATATTCGCCGTCCAGCGTTTCCATGTTGCGGATTTCGTCCGCAGTGGCGTCAGTCTTGCCAGCAAGTCCGGCGAGCGCTTGTCGGATTTCGCTCTGGCGTCGAGAGATTTTCACACTTTCCAGCATTGTGCTTTCCTTCCGTTGGCCGCGCGAGTTCAGCGACGGCGTGTCGCCACGCAATTTGCGTAGCATCGGGCGCGCGGCCCAATTCCTTGTTGGTCTCCACCGCATGACAGTCGCGGCAGAGCGTTTTAAGATTGGCGAGATCAAACGCGAGTTCGGGCCGATCGCGCACGCGCTGCATATGATGCACTTCGAGCTTGTTACGCGAGCCGCATTGCGCGCACTTGAAATCATCGCGGCGCTTCGCGAGAAAGCGCGCACGCTCCCATTGCTTGCTCGAATAGAAGGCGCGACCTGCTACACCCATGATGCGCGCGCCTTCTTCTGTGGACGCGCGGCGATGCGCATTCCTTCGGCTACCGCAATCACAGATGCAGATGCAGGGTCTATTCGTCCGCGCGATCTTGCTTTCGCGAGCTTCATATTCGCAGCCGGATCGCGAAGAACGATCGCATCGGCGAATGCAGATCGCAGCAACAGCGATGGCGTCGATTTAACGCGGCCGTCAAAGCACGCGCGTCGAAAGCGCTCGCAATCTTCGCCACCATCCTTGAAACCAAATCCGCGCCAAATGATCGGCGCGCGAATGCTTGCAGCTTGTAGCGCCTCGCTCAATTCGGATTGCTTGTAGCGATCAGCGCAGAAAGCGGCGATCGTTTCTCCAGCGACATGACGCATAACTTCGCCGAGCCATGCGGGAATAGGAACTGTCGCTTCGCCGAGCGTCGCGAGTTCGCCGCGTTGCTGCATCTCGATATAGCGCCCGCTCACGCCGTCCATTTCGCCACGATCGCGCAAGCCGGGCTTCGAAGGAAACCACCCTCTGCACTCGAGACGGCCCGTCTCGGGCCAAAAGTAAGTCGCAGCCGACATAGACGCAGAGCCGCCGAGGTCCACGCCGATAACAACCGGGCCTTGTCGTGGCGGGAGATCATCGGTCTCGCATGTCAGCCATTCGTCAACGCGCAACAGCACGTCGCGCGCCTCTCCGCTGATGCGCTGATTGAGATTGTAGAGCCGCCAGCTCGTCAATGTGGAGCCGCCGCGCGCGATAGCTCTTCGTGCTTGCGCTTGCAGCCATTCCAGCGATGCGCCGACGCCAAACTCAGCGCCGGGATTCGCTTTGCGGATTTGCTCGAGATCGTCCGGCGGGCAACCGTCATCGGCACGATGCTCTTGCACATAGTAGCCGTCGGGCGGATCGTCCAACATGCGCGAGAACGGATGCGTGTCATCCGGAGCCGAGGTCGATATCGCGATGAAGCGCCCGCCGCGCTTGCCGAGGCCGCTTATCAAAGCGTGCTCGAGATCGTCGCCGGCCTCGCGCCAGTGCGCGCGCTCGTCCGCAATCGCCAGGGTCGGACTTGTTCCGAGCGCCGTCCGCCCATCGGCAGGAAGGATGCGGAGAACATGCGGTCCGCCGGGGCCATCAAACTCGACCTCGAGGCGCGGCGCACGGCGCCAGGTCAACGCCTTCTGTTTCGCCGCCGGCAGGCTGCGGGCAAGTCCAGCAACATAATCATAGACGATTCGGCCCTGGTCGCGCGTGCGGGCCGCAGCAAGGCATTCTCGTCTGACTTGCGGATCAACCTCGCCGAGCAAGTGGCCGAGCGCGATTCCCGCCGTCAGCGCCGACTTGCCGCCGCCGCGCGCGACGCTCAGAGCTGCGCCAGATATGCCATCGGCCAGGGACCCGGAGAGAAAGGCTTTCTGATAGGGCGCCAGTCGCAGCTTTTGGCCGGCCATCGGCCCCGTTGGCACCTCGAGTTTTTCGAGGAATTTCACCGCCCGGTCGGTCATGGGACCCTCGCGAGCGAAAATGCGAAACCCGGTTAGCGCCCCCCAAACGATTCGCCGGCATTGGGACCATTTCGCGTGACCCATCCATGAACGCCGTTCACGATATCTCATGAACGCTGTTCAATCAAGAGCGGGCGGGCTTTGGCGTGTGGAGCGGCGCAATTTTGCGCCGTTTTTTATCAAAGACTTAACTGGTGAAAGCACGTCGCACTACGAAATGACCCCCGATGTGCTCGCGCTCTGGACGCTGGCGGCGATCTTCGGCAAGGAGCATCGCCATGTCTTGGAAGCAATCGATAACATTTTGAAATCATTGGCTGCCGAAAAATCGGCAGCCGAAATTCGCGCCTTCACGCTCGTTCCATTCACAGACGAAACGCAGCCGGGCCGTGAATTCCGTTCGTTCGCCATGAACCGCGACGGCTTCACGCTTCTCGCCATGGGCTTCACGGGCGCTCGACCGCTGCGCCCTTTCCTGTGCTGGGCCGGTCGTGACCCGATCGCCTTGCGCGCGCTTTTTTTTATTTCGATAGATCGTGCTGCGGCGCTCACTCGCTGCGCTGCGCTGCGTTGACACTTCGCTCCGCTCACTCGCGCCGAATGCGACGCTGTTGATGGTGGGCTCGGTCGCTCCGATCGGCTGCGCCAGCGGATGGTATACTATATGTGTAGGGCAGGCCCTACTATGCGATAGGCGGAAATAGGCATTACAGTAGGGCAGACGCTACTATTGGAGGCCCATAGTAGGGTATAGGCTACTACATAGTAGGGCAGGCCATTCTATGCGTAGGGCAGGCCCTACTATGATCGCCGGGGTTTCATGCGCCTTTCGCCGGGAGCGATACCACGTTGTCGACGACGCGCGGGCGCTTGAACTCATTGCTCGGCGGATCGCCCGTGCGGTCGTCGCGCTTATGTGTCAGCCGATACTCGGCGGCGAGACGCTTCTGAGAGTATGACGATGCTTTGGTTCGACGGAGAAAGCCCGCGTTTTCGAGTTCGAGCAGAGCAGCGGCCGCGGTAGTGAAATGCACACCGATGCGCTCGCCGAGCGCCCTCGACGATATGCCGAGAGCGCCGTTGTTGCTGCCGTTGTAGACGAGGTTTATGTCGACCCAGGCTTTCACGGCCGTGCCTGAGAGCCCGCGCCAAGCGGCCGTCTGTGTCATGGACTCGGGAACGATCACGAAATGGCCCTCGGTCTTGCTGCGCCCCGTCTTGTTATGTCGTGGCATGTGCGCGCCTCCCGTGGAAGAAGGGCGCCGTCATAGGCGCGCCCTTCGGCGCCACGCGCGCCCCTCGACCAGCTCGGCCGCGCTCGGCTTGTAATCCTGCCCGGCTGCGACCCGCGCTCGCGCCGCTCGGTCGCGCTCGCGCGCCGCCGCGACCTGCGGCAGCTCTGGTCCGGCGGCAGGCTCGGGCGGCGGCGCGCCGAAGACGCGGAGCGCGTCGCCGAGAATTTTGTCGCGCCGCGTCATTCCTCGTCCTCCGGCTCGGCCGTGCCGTCATCCTCGGCCGGGTCGTCGTCTTCGGCGGGATCGCTGTCCTCCGCCGGATCGTCGTCCTCGCGCGGGTCGTCATCCTCCGCCGGATCATCGTCCTCGCCGGGATTGTCATCCTCGGCGGGATCGCTGTCCTCGAGTTCAAGATCGCCGTCGATCAGATCGGTCGCGTGAATCAGCAGTTCGGTCGCGGCGTCGATGAGGCGGCGCACTTCGGCGAGGTTCCCCATCACGCCGCCTCCTGTTTCGTCTTCGCGCCGCGCTCGGCGATGCGCGCCTCGATCCAGGAGACGACCTCGGCGCGGACGAAGGCAATGCGCTTGAAGCCGATCGGCACCGGCTGCGGGAAGCGGCCCTCGGCGCGATAGCGATTGATTGCCGTGCGAGACAAGCTCGTCAGGCGGCAAGCGTCATTAAGAGAGATGAGAGTCGGAAGGTCTGTGTGCGGCATTGCCATTCCTCGCTTGGTTGGAATGGCTACGCATTATGCGCATGCTCGCGGTGGGTTCTACGGCATGAAAATCAGCCCTTCGGGCGCTTTTTTGCGCGGCGAATTTCAAGGGCGATTTCGCGCCGCCGCCGCTCGACATATTCCTCGGTTCGCCACAAGCGGGCCTGAGGTTTCGGCCGCGACCGTTTCAAGTAGCCGTCGAATTTATCTGGGTCTATCCCATGTCTCTCGGCGATCTTTTTAAGCAACCATTCGGGGGACCGATGGAACCGGCCGGCTTTTTTGAGGTGCCATTTCTTCTTTCGAATGAACCGGCGAAAATGTTCGTAGCGAGCGCCTGCGTATCCAAGGTCTGTTGTCGGGTTATGTCCGTAATACAATTTGAGTATAATCGGGTCAGGATGATAACCATTCGGCCTGCTTTTCGGCAGTTTTACCGGAAGTAGCTTTCCTTCGAGCCAATCCGCGAGCGTATCTCGAAACAGCCGCCCGAGCTTTTCATCACTGCGCAATAAAGTGATAAGCTCATCGCGATCACATTCGACCGCCTTCCAAACCGCGTCGGGATTATCAAACTCGGAAATATCAATTCCCATCAGATTGCCCCCCCGATCACAACCGCGTTCTCGTCCTTGACGGTCGCGCAATAGGCCGCCCACGCCTCCATCAGCTTGCGCCGCTTCGCTACGGCGGTCTCGCGCCTGTATGCCTGCTCGGCCTTGTCCCCGACTGCATGGGCCAGCGCGGCCTCGGCGGTCTCTCGTGCGGCGTCGGTTTTGTCTCCACACCAATCGCGGAAGGCGCTGCGCATCCCGTGCAGCGTCGCCGCCTTGTTCGGCGAGGCGAGCCGCAGCGCCTTCGTCATAGCGGTGTCCGATATCGGCCTGCCCTCGACGCCGCCTCCGAAGATCAGCTCTCCCGTCGCCTGCTGGCGCATGGCCTCGATGATCACCAGCGCGCGGTCAGAAAGTGGCACGACATGCGCGCGGGCAGATTTCATCCGCTCGGCCGGAACCGTCCATGTGCGAGCGTCTGTGTCGATTTCAGAGAAGGTCGCGCCGCGGGCCTCGCCCGCTCGCGCGGCCGTGAGGACCAGGAACTCGACGCAGCGCGCCGAGACGCCGCTGGACTGGCGCAGCGCGACCATCATCGCCGGAACCGACGCATAGGCGAGCGCCGCATGGTGTCCGCGCTCGAGCTTACGGCGCGCTGGCATGACCTTGTCCAGCAAGCCGCGCCAGATAGCCGGATTGCCGGCCGTGCGCCATTGGTGAGCGATCGCGTAGTCTATGACGGCCTGAATCCGCGCCCGCAGCCTGTCCGCCGTTTCCGGCCTCTCCGCCCAATGCGGGGAAAGGCAGCTCTTCACATCGCCGAGGGCGATATCGGCGACGGGGAGGTCATGCAGCGGTTTCGCATACTCGCGCAGGGTCATTTCCCATTGCGCACGATGTTTGTCGTTTTTCCATTCCGTCGACTTCGCCGCGAGCAATTCGTCCATGCAGTGCTTGAACGTGATGACGCGCGGCGGCTTGCGCTCGGCGGCAGGATCTAGCCCCCTCGCCAGCTTCTCCCGGATCGCCTGCGCCTTCTCCCGCGCCAGCGCCAGCGAGACGGGCGCCGTCCCCTGCCCGTAGCCGCCGAGGCCCAGCTCGCGGCGATCCTTGCCGCGTCGGAAAATGAAGAACCATTGCCTCGAGCCGCCCTTGCGGACACGCAGGAACAAGCCGTCGCCATCGGAATAAATTCCAGGCTTGTCGAGCCGTTTGAGGTTGGACTCCGAGAGCTTGTGTCGCGCCAATGTGCTGCCCCGTTGCCATAACGTCCGCATTGACCATATCGCCTTTTACGGCAATATCAATGCGATATGTGACGGTATGGACAGCAAAAACGGCGGAGAGGCGGGCTCCGTCTCCGCCAATACCCCTTTTCAAGCCAATCGCTTGCGCGCGCATGGGGCGACCTCACCGCGCATGGGTTTCGCTCGACGTTTCGGGACTGGGCCGCCGAGGAAACTCATTTTCCGAATCACGTTGTCGAAATGGCGTTGCCGCACGCGATCGGGAACGCTGTCGAAGCCGCCTACCGACGCGGCTACCTGCTCGAGAAGCGACGAGAACTCATGACCGCGTGGGAAAAATATTGCACGTCCGCCCAGAAGAACTCGTGACGCTTTAACGCGACGCGCCACGACTCAAAAAATGTAAGAGGTTCGTCCGGTGGACAAAGCGTCGCATACGGATCCCTTTTCATCTACGGATAGACGAAGCCTTGCCAAGTGGAGAAATAGGGGTGAGTAGGCCGAAGGAGTTCCACCCTCGGCCCCTCGCAGAACCGGACGTGATCCTCTCGAATCATCCGGCTCCTATCATCCGGCCGCAGGGACAAATCCCAATCTCCAATGGACGAAAGCGCGCGGGAACTGTTGCGCCAATCGCCCGAGGGCGCGCAACGCTCGAACCTTATGTCGAGCGAGGCTTTTGTATTTACGCGTCAGATAAGCGTTCACATGCTTCCAGACCGTCGACATCGCCGACCCAGGGAAGCGGCCGGCGAGCGATTTGCGAAACGATGGCGCCCGGCGCCAGCGTCTCTTCGCTATGCGCGCTTTCTCCTCGAGCGACCATGCCCGCCGCCGTCCGGCCCCGTGATCAACTCGAGCCGCCGGACCGCTTTCGGTTCGAGCTTATCGTCAAGCGCATGCACAAGCCGATCTCCTTATCTGAGACCAAAGCCTCGCAAATCACGCCGAGAACTGGAATGTGGGATCAAAACGACGCTTACGCTGATTTCACCATTCGCCTCGTCAGTTCGGCCTATCTCTCCTTACGCGATGTCGCGGCTTGCTTGAGCCGCCCCGCGAGCTGCTTTGC
>PQAN01000293.1:1188-59062 GCA_003105285.1 Methylocystaceae bacterium | reverse complement strand
CGCGCATGGTCCGCGAGGCAATAGCGAGAGAGATTGAAACGTGCGGGAACGGGGTCGGACATGCTCTCGAACCTCTCAGAACGCGCGCTCCTTCTCCCGCAAGCGGGAGAAGGGAGGCGCCGCCATCAATCGAACAGGCTCGACACGCTCTCTTCTTTCGCCGTGCGGGCGATCGCTTCGCCGATCAGCGGGCCGATCGGGATGACGCGGATGTTCTCCGCCTCTTGCACGGCGCGCGTCGGGGCGATCGTATCGGTGAGGACGAGTTCCTTCAGCTTCGAGGCCGCGATGCGGCCGGCCGCGGCGCCCGACAATACGCCATGCGTGATATAGGCGGAGACGGAATTCGCGCCCTTGGCGAGCAATGCTTCGGCGGCGTTGCAGAGCGTGCCGCCGGAATCGACGATATCGTCGATGAGGATGCAATTGCGCCCCGTCACGTCGCCGATGATGTTCATCACTTCCGATTCGCCGGCGCGCTCGCGCCGCTTGTCGACGATGGCGAGCGGCGCGTCGATGCGCTTGGCGAGCGCCCGCGCGCGCACGACGCCGCCGACGTCCGGCGAGACGACCATGACGTCCTTCAGGTTTTGGCGCTCCTTGATGTCGGCGACCATCACCGGCGCGGCGAACAGATTGTCGGTCGGAATATCGAAGAAGCCCTGGATCTGCCCGGCGTGCAGATCGACGGTGAGCACGCGGTCGGCGCCGGCGCGGGTGATGAGATTGGCGACGAGCTTGGCCGAGATGGGCGTGCGCGGCCCTTGCTTGCGATCCTGCCGCGCATAGCCGAAATAAGGCAGAACGGCGGTGATGCGTCGCGCCGACGCCCGGCGCAGCGCGTCGATCATGATCAGCAGCTCCATCAGGTGATCGTTCGCCGGCGCCGAAGTCGACTGCACGATGAAGGTGTCCTGCCCGCGCACATTCTCCTGAATCTCGACGAACACCTCCATATCGGCGAAACGCCGCACCTGCGCCCGGCACAAGGGAACGCCGAGATAGCCGGCGATCGTTTCGGCAAGCGCGCGATTGGAGTTGCCAGCGAGAATTTTCATCGCCGCCATAGACTTGTTCCTCACCCAAAGTCCCCGCGGCCTATTAGCAGCGATGCGGCCGTGGGACAATACGGCAGGAATATGACAGTCGAAGACCCACTGTTTTCGATGGCGGCGCCGGCGCCTCAGGCCTCGCGGGCCCGCCGACACACGATCTTCATATATTCGAGCCCTTCGCGCGGCGCGATCGCCGTGCCGGCGATCGTCGCCTGCCCCAGAAAGCCGCATTGCATCTGGTTCTGCACCTTCGGACCTTGAACGACGTCGATGGCGGTCTCGGGCCGGCATTCGCTCGGCGAAGTGGAGAGCGAGCAGATCAGGATGAGGATGGAATAAGGCGTCATTGACTTACCTCCTCGTAAGAAGTCGAGGCTGTTGTTCCAAATCCTCCCTCGAGCCGGCGTGGACGCCGGTCGCGACTTGTGGAAACGCTATCGCATGTGTCATGCCAACGCGGCTTGTGCGCCGCATTCGCTCCTCCGACGAGACAATTATGTCACATCTAGCGCCGAAACTCATGAGAACAGCCCGCCCCCCGAACGAGGAGGCTCGCTCGACGCTTCTCTCGGCCGCGCAGCGCCCGGCGCGCGTTGGCCTCGACGGGCGGTTCGTCACGCTCGTTCCGCTCACTCCCGCCCACGCCGACGATCTCTACGCGGCCACACATGAAACTGACTGTGAAGATCTGTGGCGCTTCATGGCCGTCGGCCCCTTCGCCGACCGCTCGGCCTTTTTCGCCGATATCGAGGAGCGGTCCGCGAGTGAGAACCCCTTGTTCTTCGCGGTTCTCGACAAGCGGAGCGGCCGCGCCATCGGCTTGCAAGGCTATCTGAACATCGCCCCGGCGCATGGCTCGATCGAGGTGGGCTTCGTCCTCTACGCGCCCACTCTGCAACGCACGATCGGCGCGACCGAGGCGCAATATCTGTTCGCGCGTCACGCCTTCGAGACGCTGGGCTACCGGCGTTACGAATGGAAATGCGACAATTTGAACGAAAGGTCCAAACAGGCGGCGATTCGCCTCGGCTTTGCATTCGAGGGCCTGTTTCGCCAGCATATGATCGTCAAGGGCGCCAATCGCGACACTGCTTGGTTTTCAATGCTCGATCGCGAATGGCCGGCGCGGCGGGCGGCCTTCGAGGCCTGGCTCGCTCCGGGCAATTTCGATGCGAACGGCCGTCAGAAACTTTCTCTTTCGGCCTTGAACAGGCAATCGTGAACTGCAAATAGGGAAATCGGCGAAGGATGGGAGCATGGCCGGTTTGCGTCGCAAATCGGATAATGCTTTAAGTCTGGGCAGCGGGCCTTCTGCGCGGACGCGTCTCCCGCCAATGGTCCAGCAAAAGCGTGTCGGGCGGTTTCTCATGATGGCGGCAGCGTCTTCCGTCCTCAACAGTCTCGATTTGCCCAAGCCGGCGCGTGAGACCCGCGTCGTCGTGGCGATGTCCGGCGGCGTCGACTCGAGCGTCGTCGCGGCGCTGCTGCGCGATGAGGGCTATGACGTCGTCGGCGTCACGCTGCAACTCTACGATCACGGCGAGGCGACGCATCGCAAGGGAGCCTGCTGCGCGGGCCAGGACATTCACGACGCCCGCCAAGTCGCCGCGCGCCTCGGCATCCCTCATTATGTGCTCGATTACGAGAGCCGGTTTCGCGAGAAGGTGATCGACGGCTTCGCGGCGAGCTATGCGAGCGGCGAAACGCCCGTGCCCTGCGTCGCCTGCAATCAATTCATCAAATTCGTCGATCTGTTCGAGACGGCGAAGGACCTCGGCGCCGATGCGCTGGCGACCGGCCATTACATCTCCTCGCGCATCGACGCGCAGGGCGGCCGCGCGCTCTACCGCGCGCTCGACGCCGGCCGCGATCAAAGCTATTTCCTGTTCGCCACGACGCGCGAGCAACTGCGTCAGTTGCGCTTTCCGCTCGGCGAATACGCCAAGGCGGAGGTGCGGGAGCTGGCGCGGCGCTACGCGCTCGACGTGGCCGAAAAGCCCGACAGCCAGGACATCTGCTTCGTCCCGAGCGGCCATTACACGGATGTCGTGGAGCGTCTGGCGCCGGACGCGGCGACGCCGGGAGACATCGTCCATATCGACGGGCGGATTTTGGGCCGCCACGCCGGCGTCATGCACTACACGATCGGGCAGAGGCGAGGACTCGGCCTCGGGGCCGTCGTCTCCGGCCATTCGGCCGAGCCGCTGTTCGTCGTCAGGCTCGACGCCTCGAAGGCGCAGGTGGTCGTCGGTCCGCGCGAGGCGCTGGAGACGCGCCGCGTCCTGCTGCGCGACGTGAACTGGATCGGCGTCGGCGATCTCGCCGATCTGCCCGAAGACGGTCTCGACATCATGGCGAGGGTGCGCTCGACGCGGCCGCCCGTTCCGGCGAGATTGCGCGCGCTCGGCCTCGGCCTCGCCGAGGTCGCGTTCGAGGCGGGGGAATACGGCGTCTCCCCTGGCCAGGCCTGCGTGTTCTACGACCGGGACGAGGCGCGGGCGCGGGTGCTCGGCGGCGGGTTCATCGCCTCGGCCGAGCCCGCCGTCGACGCGAACGCCCTGCATATTTCCCTCGGGCTGGGCGGAGCGGCGAGATGAGCGAAAGCCACGAGGCCAGTCTCCGCGACAAGCAATCGCTCGACATGCAGACCGTCGAGGCGGCTTATGCGCGCTGGGCGC
This sequence comes from Methylocystaceae bacterium, assembly GCA_003105285.1. Taxonomy (GTDB): domain Bacteria; phylum Pseudomonadota; class Alphaproteobacteria; order Rhizobiales; family Beijerinckiaceae; genus Methylosinus. The sequence continues at coordinate 55,329 of PQAN01000293.1, read as the reverse complement.
CCGTCTATGATCTGCTATTTGCCGCTCTGCTGCGGCCGGGACGGCGGGCCGTGGCGTCGATCGCCTCGCGGACCGACAGTCGAATCCTCGACGCGGGCGTCGGCACCGGCCTCGAGCTGCCGATGTTCAAGCGGGGAACCCGCGTCTTCGGCGTCGATCTCTCCGAGCCCATGCTGCGGCGCGCGGCCGATCGCACGAGACGCCAGCGCCTGATCCAGGTCGCCGGCCTCGCGCGCATGGATGCGACGCGGCTCGCTTTCGCCGACGCCACCTTCACCTGCGTCGTCGCGCCCTATATGCTGACGGTCGTGCCGGATCCGGAGGCGACGCTGGACGAACTCGCCCGCGTCGTTCGACCGGGCGGGGAAATCATTCTCGTCAACCACGTCAGCTCGCAGGACACGGCGCTGTCGGCGCTCGAGTCCTGGCTCGGCCGATACGTCGCCTCGACGCTCGGCTGGCGGCCGCAATTTCCCTGGGCGGTCATCGGCGACTGGATCGAGGCCCGCGCCGACATGCGGCTGATCGAGCGGCGCCTCGTGCCGCCCTTCGGCTTGTTCACGCTGACGCGGATCGAGCGAACCGCCGCCTTCGCCAGGAGCGGGCCGCAACCCTCGGGCGTCGGCGAGACGATCGAACACACGGCCGGCTGAACGGAAATCGCGCAGGGGGAATCGGGTGAAGGAGTGTTTTCCTCTCCTTCGTCCTTCGAGACGGCCTCTTCGAGGCCTCCTCAGGACGAAGGAGAGGAAAACACGTCGCGAGCGGACGTCCTCGTCCTTTTAAGCACGGCGGCTGCGCCGCCTCCTCAGGATGAGGACGTCCTTCACCCGATCGCCCCTGGAAATCGCGTTCCGCCTCTGGCGTTCGCAAGACGGCGGGACTACATTGTCCGGGCGGCGCTGCGGGGTGCGTGGCGGACTTTAATTCCCCGGGGCCTTATCGATCTCCAAGGGAGCTGTCCCTGGCCTTGCCCGTGGGCTCGGCCACCACGGCGCCCACCTACGTTGTAGGTTCCCGGGATCGATGTCCCACGGCTCACGTGGCCCGCGCTTCTCTTTCATCGGGCGCTCAAGCTTTTCATGACCTCCGTCGACGTCAAGACAGACCTGCGCCGGCACTCGCTGGCGCGCCGCGACCTGATCTCCGCCCACGAAGCCCAGGAAGCCGCCGCCAAGATCGCGGCGCGCGCCTTGGCGCTGGTGCATGAACTCGCGCCGCAAGCGCGAGACGAGGGCGAGGTCGTCTCGGTTTACTGGCCGATCCGCAGCGAGCTCAACACGCGCCCGCTGCTCGAGGCGCTCGCGGCCGGCGGGATCACGACAGTCTTGCCGGTCATGACGGCGGTCAAACAGCCGCTGGTGTTCCGCGCTTTTACGCCGGGCGACGAGCTGGTGAAAGGCCCCTTCGGCCTCTCCGAACCCGCCAATGGAAGGCCCGCGCTCGACCCCGACATCGTCTTCGCGCCGCTCGCCGCCTTCGATCGCAGAGGCTTTCGCCTGGGCTATGGCGGCGGCATCTATGACGCCACACTGGCCGATCTGCGCGCGCGCCGGACCGTGATCGCGATCGGCGTCGCCTACGCCTGCCAGGAGGCGGAGGCGGTCCCGACCGAGCCTCACGACCAGAGGCTGGACTATCTGCTGACAGAGCGGGAGCTGATCGGCTTTCGCTGAAAATGCGAACTCGAGGCTCGCGGTCCGAGGCGCCGACCGGGCCACGGGTCTTCGCGCCTGCATCTGGCTCACCCGACTTCCTTGCGATGCAAAACGATCTTTTTCAGCCACTCGGAACAGGCAGGTTGCGATTGCGCTGCGTGACGCAGCGAGACGCCGAAGCGACCTCCCGATCGATGACCCCCGCCGTGAGCCGCTGGCTCGCCTCCTGGCCGACCCCGTTCACGCCGGCAATGGCCGCCGACCGCATCGAACGCTGGCGGAAGTGGACGCAGGCCGGCGACGCGCTCGCTTTCGCCATCACAAGCAGAGTGACGGACGAGCTGGTCGGCTGGGCGACGATCCAGCGCGACGAGGATCCCTCTTCTGGTTCCTTCAGCTATTGGCTGGCGGAACAGTTCCAAGGCCGAGGCTATATGAGAGAACTGGCGCCGGTCGCGCTCGCAGCCGGATTCGAGCTGCTCGATCTCGACAGAATTCGCGCGGGCGCACAGATCGACAACTCGGCGTCGTTCGCGGTGATGCGCGCTTGCGGGATGGAGCCCGTCGGCGAGGCGATGATCTACGCCCCTGCGCGGGCACGAGAGGAGCTGTGCCTCTTTTATGAAATCCGCGCCGGCGGGCTGCAAGAGCGGGCCTGAAGGCTCGCGGTCCGAGTGACGGCGGCCCCATAGGACCGCGGAGCCTTCAAGGCTCGCTCTTCCCGCTCACCCCCGCGCTGGCGAAAGTCGCCATGTCGCGGTGGCACGCGAGCGCGGCCTTTATGACGCCGATGGCCATGGCCGCGCCGGAGCCTTCGCCGAGCCGCATATCGAGATCGAGCAAGGGCGCCCTGCCGAGCCGCTGCAGCACTTGCGCATGCGCGCCCTCCGGCGAGACATGGCCGGCGACGCAATGGGCGATCGCGTCCGCGTCCATCGCATGGAGCAGCGCCGCCGCCGAGCAGGCGACATAGCCGTCGAGCACGACCGGCACGCGGGACAGCCGCGCGGCGAGGATCGCGCCCATCATGCCGGCGATCTCGCGCCCGCCGAGCCGACGCAGGATTTCCAGCGGATCGGACAAATGGCCGGCGTGATATGCGAGCGCCGCATCGATCACCGCATTCTTGCGCGCGAGCCCCGCGTCGTCGACGCCCGTGCCGCGCCCGGTCCAGCGCGCCGCCGGCCCGCCGTAGAGCGCGGCGTAGATCGCCGCCGCCGAACTGGTGTTGGCGATGCCCATCTCTCCCGGCGCCAGAAGATCGATCCCGCCGTCGATCGCCTCCATGCCATAGGCGAGCGTCGCGGCGGCTTCGCGTTCCTCCATGGCGGGAGACTCGGTCATGTCCCGCGTCGGGCGCTCGAGCGCCAGTTCGAACACCTTGAGGCCGACGCCGAAAGTCTTGCAGATCTGATTGATGGCGGCGCCGCCCGCCGTGAAATTATCGAGCATCTGCCTGGTGACGCTCGCCGGAAAGGCCGAAACGCCCTTGGCCGCGACGCCGTGATTGCCGGCGAACACCGCGACGAGCGGACGCTCGACCGTCGGCTCGGCTCGGTCCTGCCAGGCGGCGAGCCATTCGACGATCCCCTCGAGGCGCCCGAGCGCGCCAGGCGGCTTGGTGAGCTCGGCGTCGCGCCGGCGCACAGCCTCGACGCTCTCCCGCGAGGGCTGCGGGAGATTGGCGAGCAACATGCGGATTTCGTCGAAGGGATGAATATCGTCCATGAGATTCCAGAATTTGGTCGGCCCCTTCCCTGCCCCTCCCCCGCTTCGCGGAGGGGAGGCTCACGATCGGCGTCTACATACGCCTCGATGAAGGGTCGGGGACTGCTCCCTCTCCCGCGGAGCGGAGGGTTGGCGAGGGGGCGATGGAGAATGGCTCAACCGTGTTTGGCGTGTCGGCTGCCGTAAAAGAAATAGAAGAGGAGACCCGCGCCCATCCAGACGAACAGGCGGATCCAGGTCTCGATCGGCAGAGCCGCCATCAGCGCGAAGCAGGACAGGATGCCGACGATCGGCACCCAGGGAATGCCGGGCGCGCGGAATGGGCGATGGAGGTCCGGGCTCGAGCGGCGCAGATGAATGACCGCGCCGCAGACGAGCGCGAAAGCCGACAGCGTGCCGATGCTGACCATTTCGTCGAGGATCTCGATCGGGAACAGCCCGGCGGCCAGCGCCACCAGCACGCCGACCACGGTCTGGCTGATGGCCGGCGTCCGCCAGGTGGCGTGCAATCTGGCGAAGATCGGCGGCAGCAGGCCGTCATGCGCCATGGCGTAGAAGACGCGCGTCTGTCCGAAGAGCAGCGCGAGAATGACGGTCGTCAGGCCGGCGAGCGCGCCCAATTTGACCGCCCAGGCGATCCAGCCGATGCCGGTCGCATCCATCGCCACGGCGATCGGGTCCGGCACATTGAGCTTCGCATAAGGGATGACGCCCGTCGCCACGGCGGCGACGCCGATAAAGAGAACCGTGCAAATGGCGAGCGAGGCGATGATGCCGATCGGCACGTCGCGCTGCGGCAGCCTCGCCTCCTGCGCGGCCGTCGAGACGGCGTCGAAGCCGATATAGGAGAAGAACACGACGGACGCGCCGCGCAGCACGCCGCTCCAGCCGTAATGGCCGAATTCGCCGGCGTTCTCCGGCACGAACGGCGTCCAATTGGCGATATCCACATGCGAGACGCCGAAAACGATGACGATGAGCACCACCGTCACTTTGACGAGCACGATGATGTTGTTGAAGAGCGAGGATTCGCGGGTGCCGCGCGCGAGCAGCGCTGTCAGACCCAGAATGACCAGCGCCGCGGGAATATTGAACAGGCCGTGGCCGGAGCCGGCGTGGTTCGGGTCGGAGAAGAAGGCCGTGGTCCATTGCGACGGCAGATCGACGCCGAAGCCATGCAGGACACGGTTGAAATAGCCGGACCAGCCGACCGCCACGGTCGCGGCGCCGAGGCCGTATTCGAGCACCAAATCCCAGCCGATGATCCAGGCGAAGAGCTCGCCGAGCGTCGCATAAGTATAGGTATAGGCGCTGCCGGAGACAGGGATGAGCGAGGAGAGTTCCGCATAGCACAGCGCCACAAAGGCGCAGGCGACGCCGGAGAGGGCGAAGGAGATGACGACGCCCGGACCGGCGAATTTGGCGGCGACCGTTCCCGTGAGCACGAAAATGCCGGCTCCGATGATCCCGCCTATGCCGAGCGCGGTGAGCGAGACGGGACCGAGCGCCCGGTGAAGCCGACCGCCCTCCTGTCGGTCGCTTTCGGCGAGGATGTCGTCGACCGACTTGCGGGCGAAATAGTTGCGCTTCGGCGCCGTCGTCCTGATCGTCGTCGTGTCTTCCGCCACGCGCGAGTCCTTTCCGTGCGAGCGGCGCGCTTCCTCCGGCGCGCCGCTGAGATATGGCTCGCGCGATTATGGTTGCCGCGCGAAAATGATACAAGGGCCGCTGTCCCGGCTCAGGTCTTCGGCGTCGGCCAGGGGTTCGAGCGCCTGCGCGGCGGCGTCTGCGGGAGTGGCGATCTCGCCTCGCGCATTTCGGCTTCGAGGTCGCTCATGCGCTGCATTTTCAGCGCTCTCTCTTTTCGCGGAACGCCGCTCTCGCCCGATCGATCGTCCGGCGTTTCGCTTCGAAAAAAGCGAAAAAACGAGGCGATCGAAGTCGTGACGGCCCACGACTGTAACATTGCCGTCATGAAATCGACGCAACTAGGCGCGCCTGTGCAATCTGCGGCGCCTTTGGTAACAAAATCCTCCCCATAGCTGGGGATTCATCCCTCGTTCAGCCGCGATGCGGGATAGGATCGATCTACCTTCCCATGCTACACGGCCGATATAGTTCTGTCGCAAATCGAGCCTGATTGCTGCGGATATGTCATGGAATGAATGAGTTGAACCCGCTTTTTAGGCAGAATTCGGCGATTGCGGCCCGAGCCGCCGACGCCGATTTCCGCAACGAGCCGGCCGGAGAGCGCGCGGTGCTGCGCGGGGCGGCGATGCCGCATCTGCTGCGCGACGAGCTCTTGTGCGAAATCTTCGCCGAGCGCGTCGCCGCGACGCCCCATGCTCTCGCCATGTCCACGCTGGAACGGCGCTTCACCTACCGTGAGGTGGACGCGCAGGCGAGCGCGATCGCCCATGGCCTGGCCGAGCGCGCCATCGGGCCGGGAGACGTCGTCGGCCTGTGGATGGCGCGCGGGCCGGAACTGCTCATCGCCCAGATCGCCGTCGCCAAGACGGGCGCCGCCTGGCTGCCCTTCGACGCCGACGCTCCCGTCGAGCGCATCTCCGTCTGCCTCACCGACGCCGGCGCCAAGGGGCTGCTGACCTCCTCCAGGTTCGCGGCCAAGGTTCGGGCCGGCGTCGTCGAAACGCTGATCGACGAGGAGATCGCCGTTTACGGCGGAGCGCCCTTCCCCAATCCGCGCGCTCTCGGCGCGAGGCCGGACCATCCGGCCTATCTCATCTACACCTCGGGCTCGACGGGAACGCCCAAGGGTATCGTCATAACCTCCCGCAATATTTGCCATTATTTGCGCTCCGCCAACGAGGTCTATCGTATTTCGTCGTCGGATGTGGTGTTCCAGGGCGCTTCCGTCGCCTTCGACCTGTCGATGGAGGAAATCTGGATTCCCTATCTCGCCGGCGCGTCGCTGTTCGTGGCGACGCCGCAGATCATCGGCGAGACCGAGGCTCTGCCGGATATTCTGGAGGAGGCCGGCGTCACCGTGCTCGACACGGTGCCCACGCTGCTCGCGGCGCTGCCGCGCGACGTCGCGACGCTGCAGACGATCGTGCTCGGCGGCGAGGCCTGCCCGCCCTCCGTCGCCGAACGCTGGACGCGCGCCGGGCGGACGATCTTCAACAGCTACGGCCCGACCGAGGCGACCGTCGTCGCCACCGTCTCGGAGGTCTGGGCCAACGAGCCGGTGACGATCGGGCGGCCGATCCCGAACTATAGCTGCTATGTCGTCGATGAAAATCTCGAGCTCGTCGGACCGGGCGTCGAGGGCGAGTTGCTGATCGGCGGACCGGGCGTCGCGCGCGGCTATCTGCAGCGCGACGAGCTGACGGCGGAAAAATTCATCCCCAACCCTTTTCATTCGGACGGCTCCGATCCGATCCTCTACCGCTCCGGCGACGCCGTCGCGCTCGACGAGCGGGGTCATCTGTCGTTTCGCGGCCGCATCGACGATCAGATCAAGATCAGGGGATTTCGCGTCGAGCTCGGCGAGATCGAGGCGGCGCTGTCGAGCCAGCATCATGTCCGCCAGGCCGCCGTCGTGCTGCGCAACGAGAACGGGCTCGACGAACTCGTCGCCTTTCTCGTCGGCGACAGGGCGCTCGCGCCCGATCCGCGCGAATTGCGCGCGCGGCTGCGCGAGCGGCTGCCGGCCTATATGGTGCCGGCGCGATTCGAGATCGTCGAGGCGCTGCCGAAGCTCTCGTCCGGCAAGGTCGACCGCAAGGCCTTGAAGCGCGCGGAGTTGACCGCCCCGCTCATGGACGTCGAGGCGCAGGAGGAACCGCGCAACGAGACGGAGGCGAGGCTCCTCGAGGCCGCCAAGCGCGTGCTGCCGCCGGGCGCCATTCCCTTCGACGCGGATTTTTTCACCGATCTCGGCGGCCATTCGCTGCTCGCGGCGCGTTTCGTCTCCGTGGTGCGCGAGACGCCGCGCCTCGCGGCCATCACGCTGCAGGACCTCTATGCGCAGCGCACCCTGCGCGCGCTCGGCGTCCATCTCGACGGCAAGGCGCAGAACGACTGCGACCAGCGCGATCTCTCCTTCTCGCCGCCGCCCCTGCTGCGCAGATTCCTCTGCGGCCTGGCGCAGGCGGCGGCGCTGCCGTTCATCCTCGCCTTCGTCACCTCGCAATGGCTCGGCGTGTTCGTCTCCTACATGCTGCTGACGTCGCCCGACGCCGGCATCCTCGAGGAAGCGGTCGCGCTGCTCGGCATCTATATGTGCATCAACATCGCCACGGTGGCGGTGTCGATCGTCGGCAAATGGCTGGTCATCGGCCGCACGCGACCGGGGCGCTACCCGCTGTGGGGCGTCTATTACTACCGATGGTGGCTGTCGCAGCGGCTCATCGGCCTGACGCACGCCAAATGGTTCCAGGTCTCGCCGCTGATGCGGCTGTATCTCTCCGCGCTCGGCGCGAAGATCGGCGAGGACGCGCTCATCGGCGAACTCGATGTCGGCGCGATCGATCTCGTCACCATCGGCGCGGGCGCGAGCCTCGGCTCCAAGCTCAAGCTCGCGAATGCTCGGGTGGTCGGCGACGAGTTGATCATCGGCGCGGTGGAGATCGGCGCGGACGCCTATGTCGGCGCATCCTGCGTCATCGAGGAGAATGTCGTCATCGGCGAGGGCGCGGCGCTCGAGGATCTGACCTCGGTTCCCGCCGGCTCGACGATCGGCTCCCACGAAATCTGGAACGGCTCGCCCGCGCGGCGCACGGGCTCGGTCGACGTCGCGGCGCTCGACGCGCCCGCGACCGCCTCGGCGCCGCGTCGGCTGGCGATGAGCTTTTTGTTCACCGTCACGGTGCTGGCGTTGCCGCCGCTCGGGCTGCTGCCGATCTTCCCCGCCTTCTGGGTGTTCGATCGGCTCGACAATTGGATGGGCTTCACCGACGCCAACCACGCCTTCTACCTGGCGGCGATCCCGCTGTTCGCCTGGCCGACGGCTTTCATACTGGTGCTGGTGACGGTCGCCTTCATCATAGCGTTCCGCTGGCTGGTCCTGCCGCGCGTCAGCGAGGGGACCTATTCGGTCTGGTCCTGGTTCTACTTGCGCAAATGGGCGGTGGCGCTCGCGACAGAAGTCACGCTCGAGACGCTCTCCTCGCTGTTCGCGACGCTCTACATGCGCAGCTGGTATCGGCTGATGGGCGCGAAGATCGGCAAGGATTCGGAAATCTCCACCAATCTTTCCGGCCGTTACGATCTCGTCGAGATCGGCGAGAAATGCTTCATCGCCGACGAGGTCGTGCTCGGCGACGAGGACATGCGGCGCGGCTGGATGTATCTGAAGCGCGTCAAGACCGGCTCGCGCGTGTTCGTCGGCAATGACGCCGTCGTGCCGCCGGGCGCCGAAATCCCGAACGGCGCGCTGATCGGCATCAAATCGAAGCCGCCGGCGAACAGCGAAATGTCCGAAGGGAGCACCTGGTTCGGCTCGCCGCCGCTCGAGCTGCCGGTGCGGCAGAAATTCGACGGCGGCGGCGCCGCCTGGACCTATCAGCCGCCGTTCTGGAAAAAAGTCGCGCGCGCGGCGTACGAAGCCGTCAATGTCTCGCTGCCGACGATGCTGTTCATCACCTTCGGCACCTGGGCGGTGGAGAGCTTCGGACAGAAGCTGCTCGACGGCGAATATCTCGCCGTGGCCGGACTCTTCATTCTGAGTTCGGTGCTCATCTCGGTCGGCATGACGCTGGTCGTCGTGGCGGTGAAATGGCTGACGATGGGGCGCTACGAGCCGCAGGTGAAGCCCATGTGGTCGTTCTGGGCGATGCGGACGGAAGCCTGCGCCGTGCTCTATTGGGGCCTCGCCGGCAAGATCCTGCTCGAGCATCTGCGCGGAACGCCGTTCCTCCCATGGACGCTGCGCCTGTTCGGCTCGAAATTCGGCAAAGGCGTGTTCATGGACATGACCGACATCACCGAATTCGACTGCGTGAGCGTCGGCGACTACGCGGCGCTCAACCAGGTCTCGGCCCTGCAGACGCATCTTTACGAAGACCGCGTGATGAAGGTCGGGCGCGTGCAGATCGGCAGAGGCGTGACGGTCGGCGCCGGCTCCACCGTGCTCTACGACACCCATGTCGGCGATTTCGCCCGTCTCGGCCCGCTCACCGTGGTGATGAAGGGCGAGACGATCCCCTCGCATTCCGAATGGGTCGGGGCGCCGGCCGAGCCGGCGGAGGCGCCGGCGGCGTCTGCAGCGCGGGAGAAGAGCAAGGCGGCGTGAAAAGGCGCGCCGCCGCTCACATGAAGATCAGGTCGGTGTCTTCGGGCTTCGCCCCCGCCGCCGTCAGCATCGCATGGACCTGTCCGCGATGATGGGTCTGATGGTTGAAGACATGGACGACGATGAGCTTGCGGGCCATGACGATATCCGCCTGTTTCGCGCCTGAAAACCAGGAAAGATCGCCTTCGAGCGCGGTCTCGTCGAGCCCGTCCGCCCAACCGACCAGCCGCTCGTCCATCGCCGCGCGCTCCTCCTTCAACCCCGTCCAATCGGCGCGAAAGGCGTGCGAAGCGCGCAAGGCGACGGTCGGCTTCGGCGCGTCGGCGATGCGGCTCATCCACATCGCGTCCGCCCACAGCAGATGGTTCAGCGTGCCGTGGATCGATTTGAAGAAGGCGCCGCGATCCGCGCGCCGCGCCTCGTCCGACAACGCATCGGCGGCTGCGTAGAGACTGCCGTTCTGCCAGCGATTGTAGCGCGCCATCTTCTGCGCGAAGGCGGGGGTGATCATTCGCTCGAATCCTCTGTGGTGGCGAGCAGCAGAGCCGCTCCTAGACGAATTTCCTTCGCGCGCGCCCGACTTCATCGTCAGAGGCAAAATCTCCGCGGTTCGATCGCAATCTAGTCGACAGTCGGTCCTCGCCATGTTGCGAGAATCGAGGCGAGAGCGTCAGTCAGGCGCCGAATCTCCGTCTTCGATCCGATCGTGATCCTGAGGAAGTCGCGCACTCGGGGGCCAGTGAAATGTCGGACCAGGACGGCTCGTTCGCGCAGCGCCGCGGCCAATGCATCGCCAGAATAGTCCGGATGACGCACGAAGACGAAATTCGCATCGGACGGCAGAACGTCGAAGCCCAATCGCGTCAAGGCCGTCGTGAGAGACGTCCGATTTCGGATGATCTCGAGGCGTCTCTCCTGGAAGTAGGCCTCGTCATCGAGCGAGGCGATCGCGCCGGCTTGAGAGAGCCGCCCCAGCGGGTATGAATTGAAGCTGTCTTTCACACGGGTGAGAGCTTGGACGAGCTCGGCGGCGCCGATGGCGTAGCCGACGCGCAAGCCGGCGAGAGCCCGAGACTTGGACATGGTTTGGACCACCAGGAGGTTGGGATGGTCGTGGATCAATGGGATGGCGGTCTCTGCGCCGAAGTCGACGTAAGCCTCGTCGATCACGACCGGCGTCTCGGACCGCCCCTTCGCCAACCGCGCGATGTCGGCGCGCGGAAGGGAGACGCCTGTGGGCGCGTTCGGGTTCGCAATGATCACGGGGCCACGGCGGGCAAGATAATCGTCGACGCGCACGCGCATGCCGGCGTCGACCGGGATCGTCTCGTAATCAATGCCGAGCAGCCGGCAGTAGACGGGGTAGAAGCTGTAGGTCACATCCGGGAACAGCACCGGATCCGCCTGTTTCAGCAGCGCCGCGAACCCATGAGCCAGGACCTCGTCGGAGCCGTTGCCGACGAAGACCTGCTCGGGCGCAACCTTGTGATAATCGGCGAGCGCCTCGCGAAGCGCGCTGGATTGCGGATCGGGATAGAGCCGGAGCGTGTCGTCCGCGGCGGCGCGAACGGCTTCGATCACTCTGGGGGACGGTCCGAACGGGCTCTCGTTGGTGTTCAGCTTCACGAGCCCCGTGATCGACGGCTGCTCCCCCGGCACATAAGGCGAGAGGCGACGGACTTGCTCCGACCAGTAACGGCTCACGGTCCCATTCATTATCATACCTCACTCATATCTCGATGCGGCGCGAGCGCTTCGAGCCTATTTGACCCCGAACGGACCGCCCCATACAAGCTCACGGTCTCGTAAACCAGATTGCTCGCCCATGTCCCACAACAGCTTCGGCCATCTTTTCCGCATCACCACTTTCGGCGAGAGCCACGGCTTAGCGCTCGGCGTCGTCGTCGACGGCTGCCCGCCTGGCCTCGAGCTGACGGAAGGAGAAATTCAATCCTTCCTCGACAAGCGCCGGCCCGGCCAGTCGCGCTTCACCACGCAGCGGCAGGAGCCGGACGCCGTCAAGATTCTTTCCGGCGTATTTACCGACCCGGCCGGCCGGCAGGTGACGACTGGAACGCCGATTGCGCTCCTCATCGAGAACACGGACCAGCGCTCGAAGGATTATGGGGAGATCGCCGAGAAATACCGCCCCGGCCACGCCGATTACGCCTACGACGCGAAATACGGCATTCGCGACTATCGCGGCGGCGGGCGCTCCTCGGCGCGCGAAACGGCTGCGCGCGTCGCCGCCGGCGCGGTGGCGCGCAAGGTCGTGGCGGGCGTCTCGATACGCGGCGCGCTGGTGCAGATCGGGCCGCACAAGATCGAACGCGCGCGATTCGACTGGAACGAGGTCGACAGAAATCCGCTGTTCTGCCCCGACGCCGAAGCGGCGAAGCTGTGGGCGGATTATCTCGACGGCGTGCGCAAGGCCGGCTCCTCCATCGGCGCCGTCGTCGAAATCGTCGCGGAAGGGGCTCCCGCCGGCTGGGGCGCGCCGATCTACGGCAAGCTCGACGCCGATCTGGCGAGCGCCTTCATGTCGATCAATGCGGTCAAAGGAGTGGAGATCGGCGCGGGCTTCGGCGCCGCCGAACTGTCCGGCGAAGCCAATGCCGACGAAATGCGCGCCGGCAATGACGGCAGGCCGATATTCCTCTCCAATCAGGCAGGCGGCGTGCTCGGCGGCATTTCCACGGGGCAGCCGATCGTCGCGCGTTTCGCGGTGAAGCCGACGTCCTCGATTCTTACGCCCCGGCGCACCGTCGACCGCCATGGCGATGACACGGAGATCGTCACCAAGGGCCGCCACGACCCCTGCGTCGGCATCCGCGCCGTGCCGGTGGGGGAAGCGATGATGGCGATCGTGCTGGCCGACCATTTCCTGCGGCATAGGGGGCAGGTGGGCTGAGCCCATGCTCCATGATTCGCACCGCTGCTCTCGTATGACCCGCCGCGACGYGCTGCGCCTCTGCGCGGCGCTGACGCTTKCCGGCCCGGCGACGGTGTGCGCCTCGCCCTCCGGCGGCGGCGCGCTTTTCGTGTCGCATCCTTCGGGGCTGAGCCACGATATGGGCCCCGGCCGCTTCGACCGGGCCGAGCGGCTCGTCGCGATTTCCGATAGTCTCGCCCGAAAGGAGTTTGCGGCGCTGCGACGCGCGCTCGCGCCCCTCGCCCCGCTCGAGGCGATCTTGCGCGTTCACGCGCCCTCGCATCTCTTTCTCCTCGAGAGGACCGCGCCTGCTAGAGGCTTCGCGAGCCTCGGCGCCGATGTCGTCATGAGTCCCGGTTCGCTCGACGCAGCTCTCCACGCAGCGGGCGGCGCGCTCTTCGCCGTCGATGAGGTGATCGCCGGCCATGCGCGAAGCGCCTTCGTCGCGACGCGCCCTCCCGGCCATCATGCGACGAGAACCGCGCCGATGGGCTTTTGCCTTTTCAACAACGCCGCGATCGCCGCTCGTCACGCCATCGCCGTCCACGGCGTCGAGCGTGTCGCCATCGTCGATTTCGACGTGCATCACGGCAATGGCGTGCAGGAGATATTCTGGTCGGAAAGAAACGTCCTCTATTGCTCGACGCATCAGGCGCCGCTCTATCCCGGCACGGGCGCGAGGAGCGAGCGCGGCGAGCACGACAACATCGTCAACGCGCCCTTGCGCAAGGGCGACGGCGGCGCGCAATTTTCCGAGGCGTGGCGGGACGAACTCCTGCCGCGCGTCGACGCCTTTCGGCCCGACATCGTCATCGTCTGCGCGGGCTTCGACGCGCATCTGCACGATCCGCTCGGCGGATTGCGGCTCGTCGACCGCGATTTCCGCGAGGTGACGCTGCGCATCATGGAGATCGCCGCGCGCCGCTGCGGCGGACGCATCCTGTCGCTGCTCGAAGGCGGCTACCGGCCTCGAGATCTCGCCTCCTCCGTCGCCGCCCATCTCGGCGCGCTGATGGAGGCGTGAGCAGCATGTGCGCGAGCGCACATCGACGAAACGACGGCGATGACATTCTCTCCCGATCGTGAAGACGGGAGCGATCCATGAACCCTGAATCCATCGAATGGAACGAACAGCGCGCGCGAGCCATGGTCGGGAAGCGCGTGCTCATCGGCATCACCCGCGTTACGCCGCATGGCAAGGTCATTCGGCAAATGTTCGGAACGATCGCGTCGATCGATCGCCAGGGCGTCGACATCGAGCTCGAGGGCGCGCAGGCCGGGCAAACGACCAGACTTCCGCCCGATCTCGACTCCTTTCACTCGGCGGGGCCGGGCGATTATCTGTTGTGGGAGACGGGCGAAATCCTGGCCGATCCCGATTTCGTGAGCGCTTGGACGATCCGCGAGGTTACCGCTTGAATCTGTTACGGCCTCACCTGCCCTTTTCCACCACGCCGACGATCGGTCCCATCGGCCGAAAGCGATCGTGACGCGAGAGCGTCGGCGCGTAGAGCGACGAAATCGAGCCGTCGAGAAACAGCGCGTCGGGACATTTCAAGCGCTCGCGAAAGAGATGGGCGAATTCGTGAAAGGTCACGGGCTGGTTGGAGATGACGAAATAGACGAGATGTCCGTCGCGCACGCCGACGCCGTTTCTGATCTTGGCGGAAGCGCCGGTGTCGTGGATGCGCGGATTGATGCGGCCGGCGGCGACGAGCAGCGGCCCCGACTGCGTCGCATAGGCCGGGCGAATGCGCTCTTTCAGAAAGCGCGACGTCTCCGCCACGCCGGCGCGGCTCCCATCCACCCAGAACACGCCGTTCGGCTTCATGTGGAAATTGCCGGCGCCGGAGCGCGTGTTGGCGGATTTCTCCGTTCGACCGTCCTCGATATAGAGGCCGACGGGGAAATGATCCTGGTCATACATTCCGGCGTTCATGGCGAAGACGAGCCTTTCGCCGGCGCGCGCCAGCGCCGCCTCGAGCGCCGAGAAGCCGCCATAGACCTCGCCTTTGTCATCCGCGAGGAACAGGCGAATGGCGGCCTGGCGCGCGTCGAAAGCGCAGACGGCGTAGCTCGCGCCCGCCTCTTCCACATCCTCGCAAGGATTTTTGCCGGCGGCCCAGGCCGGCGAAGCGAGCAGGATGAAGATGATCAACCAGAGGCGAATGCGATTCATGAGAAAACCGAAAGCAATCGTTTTGTGAAGCTCATAGCACGACGAGGCGAATTCGACAGGCCGGCGCTCTATTGTTTGAATCGCCCACGCCATAGAGGTAGATGTCTTCCAAACGCGCGGCAAGCGCCGCAACCATGCGCCTTCCCTGGAGATTCCCTTGTCCCACTCCGTCACCGAAGCCATCGAGGCGATCGCCCGTGGCGAAATCGTCGTCGTCACCGATGACGACGACCGCGAAAACGAAGGCGACCTCATCGTCGCCGCCTCGCTCTGCACGCCGGAGAAAATGGCCTTCATCATCCGCCATTGCTGCGGCATCGTCTGCGCTCCGCTGACGCTCGAGGATGCGCGAAGGCTTCATCTCGCGCCGATGGTCGCGGCCAACGACGCGCCGCTCGGCACCGCCTTCACCGTGTCGGTCGACGCCCGCCACGGCTTGACCACCGGCATTTCGGCGGAGCAGCGCTGCAATACGGTGCGCGCGCTCGCCAACGGCAATATGGGACCGCATGATTTCGTGCGCCCCGGCCATGTCTTCCCGCTCATCGCCAAGGACGGCGGCGTGCTCATGCGCTCCGGCCATACGGAAGCGGCCGTCGATCTCTGCCGGCTCGCCGACCTGCCGCCCGTCGGCGTGATCTGCGAGCTCGCCAATGATGACGGAACGGTGATGGCCGGACAGCAGATCGTCGATTTCGCCCGCGAGCACGGGCTGAAGCTCGTGTCCGTCGCCGATCTCATCGCCTATCGGCAGGCGCGCGAGAAACTGGTCGAGCGCGTCGCGACCTTCCCCGTGAAGACCTTCGCCGGCGACGTGACGGGCCACGCCTATGTCACCGCTTTCGACAGCGTGCAGCATTTCGCTTTCGTCGTCGGCAATATCGGCGACGGGCGCGAGGTGCCGGCGCGTCTCCATCGCGCCGACATCATCGCCGATGTGTTCGGCGGAGCGGATTCGATCAAGCGAACGCTGGAGCGCTTCGCCGCCGAAGGGCGCGGCATTCTCGTCTATCTGCGCGACGGAGCCGCCGGCGTGCCCGTCAACGCCGTCGCTTGCGGAGAGCAGAATTCGGAAGGGGCGCGCAACAGGCAGTGGCTCGACGTCGGGCTCGGCGCGCAAATTCTGAAAGACCTCGGCGTGACGTCCATCCGGCTGCGGACGGCGAAGGCCAAGCCCCGCACCTATGTCGGCCTGTCCGGCTTCGGCATCGAGATCGTCGCGGTGGAGCCGATGGAGTGAAGCGGGCGGCGGAGGCCGGCGGCCCGCCGCGAGCGCGGGCTACGCGACTCGGGCCTCCGATGCGCAAGGCGCAGCCGCGAACGGATCGATCCGTCCGCTCCGCCCGATCGAGAGCCGCCTCAGATCACCAGCACATTCGCGCCGACCTGCACGCGGTTGTAGAGGTCGATCGCGTCGATGTCGCGCATTCTGATACAGCCGGAGGACACGCTCTGGCCGATCTTCTCCGGCTCATTGGTGCCGTGAATGCGATACAGCGTGTCCTTGCCGTTCTCGTAGAGATAGAGGGCGCGCGAACCGAGAGGATTGTCGGGACCGCCCGGCAGGCCGCCGGCGTCGGCGGTGGGCTGCAGATGGGGCCAGCGCTCCAGCATGTCCTTGGGCGGAATCCAGCGCGGCCACTCCTGCATGGAGCCGATATAGGCGCGTCCGGCCCAGCCATAGGCCTCCTGCCCCGTGGCGACGCCGTAACGGATCGCCTTGCCGCCCGGCTGCACGAAATAGAGAAATTTGGCTTTCGTATCGACGACGATCGATCCGACGGGCTCGCTCGTCTTGTAGTCGACCTGATAGCGCTCGTAGACCGCGCCGACGTCGGCGGTCGGCACAAGCGCCATCAGTTGCGCGTCCCTCCCGCTGAGCTTCGGGTCGGGCAAGCGCGTCCCCCCGACATTGCAGCCAGCCAAACCGAAACCAAGACATGCAATTACGACCAAGAGCCTCGAATTCATGAATGCGCCCTCTTTCCGCCGCTCGGGACTAGATATTTAGCAGTTTGATTACCATAATCTTACGCAGCGAAAAGTTTGCAGCCGAATATTTCCGCCATCTGTGGCAAGGGCGCCACGGCCCGCGCTTCTCAGGCCTTTTCGATCGGCGAAACGACGCTCCCCGATGGAAAGAGTCGCGAGAGCGGTCGGCGTCGCGAATTTTCGTGGACAGAGCGGGCAGGAAAATCGAGACTGCTCCAAATTCTCCTCACGAGCGGCGCGCCACGTTGAGAACCCTATTCGTCACACACGCGAGCGGGCTCACCCATAACATGGGCCCGGGCCATCCGGAACAGCCGGACCGGCTGCGCGCCATCGAGCGCCATCTCGAAAACGAGCGGTTCCAGGCGCTGGCGCGGGTCGACGCCGTCGCTGCGCCGCGCGAAGCGCTGTTGCGCGTCCATCCGGAGAGCTATCTCAGCGCCCTCGAGCGCAGCGTCCCGCGGGAAGGCCTCACGGCGCTCGACCCCGACACGCTCCTGTGCCCGCACACATTGGAGGCCGCCTTCCATGCGGCGGGAGGGGCTGTCGCCGCCGTCGACGAGGTGATGAGCGGCTCGGCGGATACGGCCTTTGTCGCTGTCCGCCCGCCGGGTCATCACGCCGGCCCGACGACCGCCATGGGCTTCTGCTTCCTCAACAATGTCGCGACCGCCGCGCGCCACGCCGCCGCCGTCCACGGCGCGGAGCGCGTGGCGATCGTCGATTTCGACGTTCATCACGGCAATGGCACGCAGGAAATCTTCTGGGCCGACCGAAACGTCCTGTTCTGCTCGACGCATCAGGCGCCGTACTATCCGGGCACGGGCGCGACGGGCGAGCGCGGCGACTTCGACACGATCGTCAATGCGCCGCTCTGGGCCGGCGCGGGCGGCGACGATTTCCACGAGGCGCTGACCACGGTCGTGCTGCCGCGCGTAAAGCGGTTCGAGCCCGATCTCTTGTTGATCTCGGCCGGTTTCGACGCGCATCAGAACGATCCGCTGGGCGGACTGCGGCTCACCGAGCACGATTTCAGCGAAGCGACGAAGCGGCTGATGGATGTCGCCGACCGCAGCGCCAAAGGCCGCGTCGTGTCGCTGCTCGAGGGCGGCTATGATCTCGACGCGCTCGGCCGCTCCGTCTCCGCCCATGTGCTGGCGCTGATGGGCGCATGAAAAAGCGAGCCTAAAGGCTCGCGGTCCGGGACATCGTTGGACCGCGAGCCTTCAGGCTCGCACAACATCGCGCGTCGCGACGTCTCCTCAGCCCTGGCGGGCCTTGTAGCGCTTCTGCACCTTGTTGATGACGTAGACGCGGCCCTTACGGCGCACGAGCTGGTTGGCCCGGTGGCGCGAGCGCAGGGACTTGAGAGAATTGCGGACTTTCATTGGCGTTTCCTCGACAAAAGACTAACGGCCGGGGTGAACGCCCAGCGTCGCGTGGCCCGAGCCTATGCCCCATTTTCGCGCCGCGTTCAACCCCTTCTGAAGCCCCCGCCCGGAACGTCCGCCGTCATGCTGCAGCTTCGCATTGACAGCGTCGGAACCCTATATGTTATGTTATAACATATTTTACGTTCCGACAGGGTCAGGATCAATGCAAAGACGTCGTATCGGCGCCGTTCTGTTCAACAGCGTGGCTTTCGCAGCTGGATGGGACGATCCGGCGCATTCGCAAACGGCTCTGCCCGACATCGTCATCGCGGCCCCGAGCCCGATTCGGCGGCGCGCCGAAACGCAACCGAAGGAAGCCGAAGCCCCTGCGCCCGCCGAAACCGAGGTCGCCCGGCCCGGAACCCTGGCGGTCGTCACGGGCGAGTTCGCGACGGTCACACTGGTCACGGGCGAAGAACTGCGCCGCTCGCCCGGCGCGACGCTCGGAGATGTCCTGTTCGCGAAACCGGGAATCACCGGCTCGAGCTTTGCGCCCGGGGCCAGCCGGCCGATCGTCCGCGGCCTCGACGCCTATCGCGTACGCGTTCAGGAGAACGGCGTCGGCTCCGGTGGCGTCTCGGAGCTCGGCGAGGATCACGGCGTACCGGTCGACCCGCTCGGCGTCGGCCGGCTCGAGGTCGTGCGCGGGCCGGCGACGCTGCGCTGGGGCTCGCAAGCGATCGGCGGCGTCGTGAACGCGACCAACAATCGCATTCCGGACGCCTCGCCCTGCCGCGACGAGGCGCCCGCCGCCACAGCGGCCGGTCCCTGCGCGAGGTTGGAAACGCGCAGCGCGATCTCGACCGTCGACGACGGCTTGGAAAGCGCGACGCTGCTCGACGCCGGCCAAGGGAATTTCGCGATCCACGCCGACGCGCATGGACGACGCGCCAGCGACGCGCACATCCCCGCCTATCCCTATCTGTTTCCACCCGATCCGCCGCCGATCGTCCTTGGGCGGCAGCCGAACTCCTATCTGCGCTCCGGCGGCGGCTCGTTCGGCGGTTCCTATATTTTCGACCGCGGCTTCTTCGGCGTCGCGATCACGAAATTCGACAGCGTCTATCGCATCCCCGGCATAGAGGCGACGGAGACGCGCACGCGCATCGACATGCGCCAGACCAGAGTGAGCGCCAAGGGCGAATATCGGCCGCCGTCCTCCTTCATCGAGGCTGTGCGCTTTTGGGCGGGCGTCACCGATTACAAGCACCACGAGCTCGCCGCCGAGAACGGCTTCGACGGTATCCAGCAGACCTTCGCCAATAAGGAACAGGAAGGCCGCATCGAGGTCCAGCTCGCGCCGGTCGATCTGCGCTTTGCCGCGCTCTCCAGCGCCTTCGGCGCGCAGGCGGCGCATCAGCGGCTCACCGCTTCCGGCGCCGATGGCGGATTGTTCGATCCCAACCGAACGACGAGCGTCGCCGGCTTCCTGTTCAACGAGTTGAAATTCACCGATACGTTGCGCTTTCAAGTCGCCGGCCGCATCGAGCAGGTTCGGACGACGGGCTCGACGCCGAACCTGTTCGCCGACCCGAGCGTCGCCTTCCGCTACGATCGCGACTTCATGCCGAAGAGCGTCGCCGCCGGCCTGCTCCAAAATCTGCCCTTCGACATGGTCGCGAGCCTCACGGCGCAGCATGTGGAGCGCGCGCCGCGCGGGCCAGAGCTGTTTTCGCGCGGCGTCCACGAGGCCACGGGAACATTCGACATCGGCAATCCCCATCTCGGAATCGAGGCCGCAAAGACGGTCGAGATCGGGCTGCGGCGAGCACGCGGCCCGTTTCGCTTCGAGGCGGCCATCTTCTACACCCGCTTCCACGATTTCATTTTCAGGCGTCTGACGGGCGAAACCTGCGAAGGCGATTTCGCCGGTTGCACGCCGGGCGGCGCCGGCGGCGATCTGAGCCAGGCCGTCTATGCCCAGCGCGACGCGATCTTCCGCGGCGGCGAACTCCAGAGCCAATGGGACGTCGCGCCACTCTCGGGCGGAGTGTTCGGCGTCGAAAACCAGTTCGATGTCGTGCGCGCGACCTTCACCGACGGTTCGAACGTTCCCCGCATTCCGCCCGTGCGTCTGGGCGGCGGCGTCTTTTGGCGCGACGGGCATTGGCTCGCCCGCGTCAATCTGCTGCACGCGTTCCCGCAAAACGACGTCGCCGCGATCGCCGAGACGAGGACGGGCGGATATAATCTGCTGAAGGCCGAGATCAGCTACACGACAAGGCTGAAACCGAGTGATTTTCCAGCGCGCGAAGTGACGGTCGGCGTCGTCGGCGATAATCTTCTGAACGCCGATATCCGCAACAGCGTCTCCTACAAGAAGGACGAAGCTCCGCTGCCCGGCGCGAATATGCGGCTCTTCGCCAATTTCATTTTTTAGGGCGGCCGGCGGCGTATTTTTCCCATCCCGCCGCCCTCAATCGGCAGGCGGGACATTCGCCGCACCCATAGCCCCAATCGAAGCGGGCGCCGCGCTCCCCGAGATAGCAAGTATGGCTCTCCTCGACGACGAGCCGCACGAGCGGTTCGCCGCCGAGCTCCTCGGCGAGGCTCCAGGTCGCCGCCTTGTCGATCCACATCAGCGGCGTATGAATGGAAAAATGCCGCCCCATGCCGAGATCGAGCGCGGTCCCCACGGCGCGGATCGTCTCGTCGCGGCAGTCGGGATAGCCCGAATAATCCGTCTCGCACATGCCGGCGACGATATGCTCGAGCCCGCGCCGGTAGGCGAGCGCGGCGGCGAAGGTGAGGAAGAGAATATTGCGGCCGGGCACGAAAGTGTTGGGAAGCCCTTGCGCGTCGAAGGCGATCTCAGCGTCGCGCGTCAAGGCGGTCTCGGAGATCGCGCCCAAGGCCTCGACGCCGATCGTATGATCCGCGCCGAGCCGCTCCTGCCACAACGGCGAGATATGCGCGAGCCCGTCGCGCAGCGCGGCGCGCTGCCCGAGCTCGACCCGATGGCGCTGGCCATAATCGAAGCCGATCGTCTCGACATGGGAAAAGCGCGCCAGCGCCCAGGCGAGGCATGTCGTCGAATCCTGCCCGCCGGAGAARAGGACCAGCGCKCCGGCGGCGGTCTGGAGGGAGGCGATGGCGTCCGTCATGAGAAAAGCCCAAAGAGGTGGCCTCGCCGCGCGTTCTTCGGCCACATGCTAACTCGCCTCCAATTCGACCTCCACCGTCAGCTTTCCGAGCTTCATTTGCCCGTAGCTCGGATGATCGGCGATGATATCGAACCACTCCGTCGTTTCTGTAAAAGCAATGGTCGTAACGAACAATGCATGATCATGTCCTTTCTGAAAACCGACCCTCGGCCCGATCCAAGAAGACGATTGATTGGCCCGGCATCTGAATACGACTCCGTCATCACGAACGAACATGATTTTCGTCGGTCTGCCGCCGTCGTCGAACACCAAATTCCCCGTGATGGTCACGCTGTCTACGATCTCCAGGGCGCGCAACTCGACGGATTTCACCAGCTTTCCGTCGAAGCAGACATCGATGTAGCGAAACGCCTTCTGATAAAAAATCTGGCAATTCATTTTGATCGCGAGCCGGCGGAGGCTCTGTATGTTGTCGAGAGGGGACAGGTTGATTTGCGTATTTTTTGTCCGCCCGAGCCAGAATGATTGCGTTACCGTCCTCTCGAGACGAAAGTCCGGAGAACTCAGATCGATCGATCGAAGGTCACGATCCGGGAGCTGCTCCAATGACCGGAGAAGATTGCTCGAAAGGCTATACCTATGGATCGCCTCGCCTCTGAGCGCATCGATTTGCTCGACGGCAAAAGGATATTCGTCGATCAACGTCTGGACAATTTGAAGCGGAGGGATGCGCCTTCCCTCCCCCCGGCCGGAATGATTGGTGAATTCGGAACGATCTATGTCGTTCGTCGACAGCCAGCCGGTTCCTCCGAAGCGGTCGTAAACGAAAACCGGCCGTCTTCGGGCGATCGCCTTCTGGACAGTGTGTCCGATCGTGACAATGGCGTCATAGGCGTCGATCGAGGCCGCGTCGACGAGGCGAACCTCTCCCTGCACGCCTATGATATCGACCTCATAATCTCGCTCTCTCAGAATCTCGGCGGCCTCGAGCAACTCGGAGGGCGCGTGATTTGACACCACGGCTACGCGCTTCAGATCCCGAACGCTATTTCCAAGCTGAAACCAATAATCGGGAAGACTGTTCGGGAATATGACATTTTTGACATTCGAGGCGACTGTATGCTCTTGTCGGTCGAAGTTTTCGAGAGAATTAAAGACGAGCAAATCGCAAGCTTTATTAAAGAAGTGAAGCTGTTCGATCGGCTCGAACGGAGAAAGGCTGGATAATACGAGGAACCTTATTCTGGGCGCCGCGCAAAGCAGAACAGCGCCGAGAATGGGCCAATGATGGCCCCAAAGCAGATCGATCTCGGTCGGAATCCGGGTCTCCCAACGTGGGCTGAACAATTCGACGACTTCAGCCCCTTTTTCCGCTGCGAGAGTGGCGAGCCGAGCGCTTATGCGGTCGGTCACGATCGTGACGCTCTCGGCGCCCGAGTTCCTGAACTGTTCGGCCAAGTCGAGCGTGACGAGCTGACTTCCCGCCAGCGTGTCGAAATACGCATTGGTAATGACGATGTTCTTCAGCTTCTTTTCACTCGCGATTTTCTCGAGCGCCAAGATTTCGGGCTGCATGCGGACTCCTGGGCTGTCTCATTCGCGGCGAACGAGCTTCGTCGACGGCGAGCGTAGCGCGGAACGCGACGCGATGTCCTCGGAGTCGTGAATTTCCTGCATGAACGGGCAGGCTCGCGCCCTCAAGCCGCCGGGCGGCGCCGGTCGACGAGTGTGAAAAGCCGCCTGTCCTCGTCGGGCTCGAGCCTCGGCAGCGCATTCATCACGCGCTCCGGCGGGAAGACGACGATCGCCTCCGTGCCCTCGCGAACCTTCGACTTCAGCTTGAACTGTCCGCCATGCAGGTCGATGAGTCCCTTGACGATCGGCAGCCCGAGCCCCGTTCCTTCCTCGGCGTTCTTCTGGGCGAGCGTGCCGCGGCCGAAGGACGACATCACGACAGCGATCTCCTCCTCGGGAATGCCCGGCCCCGTATCCTTGATCGACACATATTGCCCGCCGGCGGTCGTCCAGCCGACCTTCAGCGTCACCTGACCGCCCTGCGGCGTGAATTTGATGGCGTTGTTGAGCAGATTGAGGACGATCTGACGGACGGCGCGTTCGTCCGCCCAGATGCGCGGCAGCTCCGGCTCCTTCAGCTCGACCACTGCGATGCCGCGCTTCTGCGCGCGAATGGTCAACAGGCGCCCGCAGTCTTCGACGACGCAGGACAGAGAGACGCTCTCTTCCTTCAGTTCGTAACGGCCCGCCTCGACGCGCGACAGATCGAGTATCTCATTGATGAGCATCAAGAGATGCTGGCCGCTCGAATGAATGTCGTTGGAATAATCCTTATAGGCCGGCACGGCGTGCGCGCCGAACAATTCGGTCTTCATCACTTCCGAGAAGCCCAGAATCGCGTTGAGCGGCGTGCGCAGCTCATGGCTCATCGTCGCGAGGAAGCGCGATTTGGCGAGATTGGCCTCCTCGGCGCGCCGCCGCGCTTCRTCSGAATTGGCCTTCGCCTGCTCGAGCTCGCCGATCAGYTCGCTCTTCTCGATGCGRAAGAACAGGCCCTCGCGCGTGACCCGATGAAATCGCCTGGCGAGCACGAAGAAAAACAACTGAGCAACGCCGACCAGCGCCAGCAGCGACATGGTCGAATCTTGCAGGCCGGCGATGCGCAGGCAGGCGACGATGGAGAGCGAGATCGGCGCGATCGTCGCATAGACTGCGATGGGGATCGTCGCCGTCACCATCGTATTGTGGGCGGCGGCGAGCAGGAGCATGGCGGTGATGAAGGTCTTGGCGTTCGGATCGCCGGCCCGCAGCAGCAGGAACGCCAGCGCCGCCCAGACGACGCCATGGACAAGCTCCACGGCGACGACTTTCGTCCGCCAGCCGAGCACATTGATCTGTTCGTCGGGCGTGCGTTGCAGGCGCTTGGCCAGTCCGTAGCACAGGACGAGGCTGAAGACGGCGAGCGCCGCCCAAACGAGACCATAGCCGGCGCCCACCCACAGATGCGTGAGCAGAGCGACCGTGAGGATGAGGGTCGTCGCGGAAAGCGCCGAGCCGACGCGCGCCGCCGCATAAGCGCGCAGCAGGCCGACGTCGCAGCCTCTGTGACCGGTGTCGGATGTGGTGAGCTTTTCGCGCGCCTGACGAACCTTCGCGCCGCGCTTGCGGCGTTCGGAAGCCGCGCGAGGATCATGGCCGCGGCCGCGCTCGATCATCTCGGCAGTGACTTCACTCATAATGACGCCGACCCGGAACGAATGGCCCCGATTTTCGTCATGAGCGGCCGGGCCGACCGCCCCGATTCGGGCCCCTGCGAGAAAAGGCTCCGTCTCTGCTTTCCCATCGCCGCGGGAGAAATGTTCGAGCCACTCGCGATCCGGACGGCAGGCTGAGCAACGCCGATGATGGCGGAGAAACATTAACGGGACCCTCACGCATCGCGTCCAATTGTCGGCATCCGCATCCGCGTCTCGCGGTCGCTTCCGGGATCGGCTCGATGGATACGCGCCAGCTGGAACTCGAGGATCGGCTGCGGCATTGTTCCTCCGCGTCTCGAACCCTGGAGTTCGTCGAAGATGAAATTCGCGCTCGCCCTCGCCGCCCTTTCCTCACTCGCCTTCACCGGAGCGTCAAAGGCGCAAACGGCCGACCCGTCCGTCGGCCGCCGGCTCGCCGCGACGCTCTGCGTCGATTGTCACCGCATAGATGCGACGACGCCGCCGAAGGATGCGACGTCGCAAGCCCCGAGCTTCGTCGACGTCGCACGTCTGCCGTCGACCAACGAGCTGGCGATCAAAGTGTTTCTGCGCAGCTCGCATTCGCAGATGCCGAATTTCATTTTGACGCCGGAAGAGATCGACTCGGTCGCCGCCTATATCGTGAGCCTTGCTGGAACGAAGCGGCAGGAAAAATGATGCGGTGGGCCGGTCGACGAGGCTTCGCCGTCGTTCTCGAAACGCGCGCCTTCGCCCCCTCTCCCCGCAAGCGGGGAGAGGGGGCGGCCAGGGCCGCACGAAGCGAATGACGGGTGGTCAGCTCGTCGCGGCGCCCGCGAGCTTTGGAATGCGCAGCACCTGGCCCGGATAGATTTTGTCGGGGTCCGACAGCAACGGCCGGTTGGCGTCGAAAATCACCTCGTATTTCGCGCCCTTGCCTTTGCCATATTGCGCCTCGGCGATCTTCCACAGCGTGTCGCCGTGCTCCACCTTGTAGAAGACCGATTCGGTCTCGGTCTTGCCGACGGCGATATTGCTCTCGACCTGCGACACGCCCTTCGTATTGCCGACGGCGAGCACGATCTTTTCCGCCTCCGTCGTCGAGGCCGCCTTGCCGCCGAGCTTCACCTTCCCGCCCTCGACGGCGATGTCGATCTTGGAGGCGTCGAGCCCTTTTTTCTCGATCTCCTTCTTCAGCTCTTGCGCCGGCGCGGCGGCGGAATCGGTCGCGCCCTTCGGCGCGGGAGCGTCCTTGGCGTTCCAGAAATTGAAGAGACCCATATCTTCCTCCTGATGAGAGGCGAGCGTCCGCACCAGACGTTCGCGCTCAGCTTAGATAGGGGGCGCGGGACTATGAGGCGAGCCCCGCCTCGCCAGAGGCCGCGGCGCGCACGGCCTCGACCCAGATCGACGAGGCGAGCGGGGTGAAATGCAGTCCGTCGTCGGTCATTTCGGATTTGCGCGCGCCATGCGACGACAATCGCGGATTGAGATCGACGACCGCGAAGCCGCGCTCTTTGGCGAGCGCGCCGATCACGCGATTGGCCGCGTCGATGCGCGGCGCGAGAGCGGGATCGGCGACATAGGGCATCAGCGTGACGATGGCGTGCGCATTCGCCCCGATGCGGCGCAGCAGCGCGCGAAAATCATATTCGATCTGCTCGATCGGCGCCTCGTCGAACAAGAGATCGTTCAATCCGCCGTCGATGACGACGCATCTCGCGCCGAGGTCGCGGGCCTCCAGCGCCTGGCCGGCGATCTCCTTGATCGTCGCGCCGCCTTTCGCGAGATTGATCACATCGAGCGGATGTCGTCCGAGACTGCGCCAGTCGCTTTGTGTGGCGAGACTGTCGCCGACGATCGCGTAAGCCGGCGGATATTTTTGCGCGAGCCGTTTGAAGATTGCGAGGAGGAAGGCGCGCCGTAACGAACCATCGAGAAAAACGAATGAAGCGACGGCGACCGCCGCGAGGCAGACGAGCGTGGAAATCGCTTGCGCCAGTAAGGTAAGCATTCGGATTCCCAATGCGAGCCCCAAGGCTCGCGGCCCAAGCGCACATTCGAGGACCGCGAGCCCTCAGGCTCGCTCTAGAGTCTTTCCGAGTTTCATTGAAACACGGAAAGACTCTAGCTTCTTGTTTTGACGCGTTTCCGACGCCGAACCGGCTTCCACTTCGGCTGGAAACGCTCTAGGTTCTGTGGACAGTTATCTGAGCCATAGGACGATGGCTGCGAGTGTCACGACCGCCCGATANNAACACGGAAAGACTCTAGCTTCTTGTTTTGACGCGTTTCCAGCCGAAGTGGAAGCCGGTTCGGCGTCGGAAACGCTCTAGATACCGCCGCCGATTCAAATCGTCATCGCAGCTTGTGCGTGACGTCGCCGCCACGGCGCTTCGCCGTCACGACATCTTCCTCAGATCCCGGATGGCCTGCACGGGATCGAAGTCGAGTATTTCCGAAAGCTCGAGGAATTCCACGACATCGACGCGACGCTCGCCGCTTTCGAGCCGGGCGACGAACGACTGATACTCTCCGAGCCGAGCCGCGAGTTGAGCCTGCGTCATGCGAGCGCGCTTTCTGCGCTGCACGAGAAACTCGATCAACGCCTTATGGCGTGCCGACCCGAATGCCTTCGCCAACTACGCCCCGCTTCTCGATACGGGGCCTTTGACTAATCTGTTTTTTGGATTATCTCAAAAGCAGATAATCAGGCGGCTTCCGATCGATCCTCGGCAGGCGCGATCGCCGCCATCATCCTCGGAAAACCGACATGCGCGAAAAAAAGCATTTTGCCCACGCCCTGTCTCGGGTGAGGAACGGACATTCAGTGGCTAAAAATCCGTCGATTCGGGCCGACGTATCTGAAACCCGGCCTTATTTTGCTCGAAGCCGACACCGCGATAGAAAGCCAGTGTTTCTGGTCTCTTGGAGCCTGTCAGGAGCATCACTTTGTAGCAGTTGAATTGCCAAGCTCTGGATATTGCCGCTCGCAATATCAGGTTTCCGTAACTGCGCTTGCGCTCACTGGCGTCAGTAACAACGTTTTCTATGAGCGCATAGGAGGCGCCGCCTCGCGTTAAATTCGGCACGACGACCAATGCGCAGGTAGTGACAAGTTTGTCCGCCTTGTATCCGACAAAAATGGCATTTGCCGTGCTTTGGTTATATTTTTCCAGTATCTCATAGGCTGCCTGCAACTCGATGGTCGGGTCGGCTGGGTTAAGCTGCCGATAAAGCGCCAGCAGCGCCGGAACGTCGTCTTTTTCGGCAGCTTTGATAGCGATTTCGACCTGCATCAGAGCAATCCGCATTTCTGGCCGAGCATGTCAGGCAGCCAAGCATTTCACAAAAATTTCACGAAATCGTCCTCCGTCAGTCCTGCCTGGAGAAGGATCATTTTGAGGAGCGGCCGTTTAATGTCGCCGCTGTGAAAAGGCACGACCGTCGTGCGTTTCGTTTCCGGATGGCGAAAGGTCGCATGGCTGCCCTTTTGTCTCTGAAAGACGAATCCTGCCCTTTCCAAGGCGCGAACGAGTTCCTTGGCCGTGAGGTTGGGCAACCGAGGCGGCACCCGTCTTCAGGCGGCCACGTCGGCGCGGACCATGACGCCGAGAGAGACCGGCCCTTCGATCGTATTCGGTTCGGGTATCGGATCGCCATTGGCCGTCAGCGTCTCGATGTAGATCGCCAACGCCTCTTCGGCGTTGTGCACGGCCGCCTCGTATGTCTCGCCCCAGGTTTGACAGCCGGGCAAGGACGGGAAATAGGCCAGATAGCCGCCCTCCTTCTCGTAACGTTCGATGGCGAGGGGATATGCGAGGGTCTTGAGCATGGGGCGCAGTGTAACAGGCCTAGAGACTTCATCCAAATGACCCGGACGCCTCCTCGAAAATAGGTGAAGCCGACGCCAATTGGAGGCGACCAACATCTGGTCGGCCATCGAAATCCTTCGACTACTCCTCCATCTTCAGCGCCGCGATGAACGCCTCCTGCGGAATCTCCACCTTGCCGAACTGGCGCATCTTCTTCTTGCCCTCTTTCTGCTTCTCGAGCAGCTTGCGCTTGCGCGACACGTCGCCGCCGTAGCATTTCGCCGTCACATCCTTACGGAAGGCGCGCACGGTCTCTCTCGCGATGATCTTCGCGCCGATCGCCGCTTGAATCGGCACCTGGAACATATGCGGCGGAATGAGCTCTTTGAGCTTCTCGCACATCTGCCGGCCGCGCGATTCCGCGCGCGTGCGATGCACGAGCATCGACAGAGCGTCGACCGGCTCGCTGTTGACGAGAATGCTCATCTTCACGAGATCGCCGGCGCGATAGTCGGTCAGATGATAGTCGAAGCTCGCATAGCCCTTCGAGATCGACTTCAGCCGGTCGTAGAAATCGAACACCACCTCGTTGAGCGGCAGGTCGTAGACCGCCATGGCGCGCTTGCCGACATAATTGAGATCGGCCTGCACGCCGCGCCGGTCCTGGCAGAGCTTCAGCACGGCGCCGAGATAATCGTCCGGCGTCATGATCGTCGCGCGGATCCACGGCTCGAGGATTTCTTCGATCTTCACGACATCCGGCATGTCGGCGGGATTGTGCAGCTCGATCTCGTCGCCATTCGTCATCTTGATCTTATAGACGACGGACGGCGCCGTCGCGATGAGATCGAGATTGAACTCGCGGCGCAGGCGCTCCTGAATGATCTCGAGATGCAGAAGCCCCAAGAAACCGCAGCGGAAGCCGAAGCCGAGCGCGGCGGAGGACTCCATCTCGTATGAAAAGCTCGCGTCGTTCAGGCGCAGCTTGCCGATCGCCGCGCGCAAGTCCTCGAAGTCCGCCGCGTCGACCGGAAAGAGCCCGCAGAACACGACGGGCTGCGCCGGCTTGAAGCCCGGCAGCGGCGCATCGCACGGCTTCTTGTCGTCGGTGATCGTGTCGCCGACGCGCGTGTCGGCGACCTGCTTGATCTGCGCGGTGATGAAGCCCACTTCGCCCGGACCGAGCGAGGCGACGTCGACCATCTTCGGCTTGAACACGCCGATCTTGTCGACCTCGTAATGGGCGTCCGTGCCCATCATCTTGATCTTCTGGCCCTTGCGCAATCGTCCGTCGATGACGCGCACGAGCACGACGACGCCGAGATAGGCGTCGTACCAGCTATCGACGAGCATGGCTTTGAGCGGCGCCGTCTCGTCGCCTCGAGGCGGCGGCAGGCGCGTGACGATCGCCTCCAGCACGTCGGGAATGCCGATGCCCGTCTTGGCGGAGATCAGTACGGAATCCGACGCGTCGAGGCCGATGACGTCCTCGATCTGCTCCTTGATGCGGTCTGGCTCGGCGGCCGGCAGGTCGATCTTGTTCAGCACGGGCACGATCTCGTGCCCGGCGTCGAGCGCCTGATAGACATTGGCGAGCGTCTGCGCCTCCACCCCTTGGCTCGCGTCGACGACCAGGAGCGAACCCTCGCAGGCTTTGAGCGAACGCGACACCTCGTAAGCGAAGTCGACATGGCCGGGCGTGTCCATCAGATTGAGGACATAAGCCTTGCCGTCCTTGGCGGTATAATCGAGACGCACCGTCTGCGCCTTGATGGTGATGCCGCGCTCGCGCTCGATATCCATCGAGTCGAGCACCTGCTCCACCATCTCGCGCTCGGCCAGCGTCCCCGTCGACTGAATCAGACGGTCGGCGAGCGTCGACTTGCCGTGGTCGATATGGGCGACGATGGAAAAATTGCGGATATTGTCGATTTTTTGGGTCGTCATGGCGCGGGGATAGCAGCGCCGCGCGGGGAATGGAAGGGCGGAAAGCGCGTTTATCGCCGCCTCGAGGACGCGATTTGACAAGCGCGGCCAGCCCCTGTTCCCATAGCCGCGTTCGAGGCCGGGCACATGAGGCCAGTATGATCGCCGAACGCTTTTCCGCCGGATTTGCCGCTCTCGCCCTCATTGCCGCCGCGACCGGCGCCTCGGCGCAGAGTTTCGATTGCGCCGAGGCGACGACTTCGACGGAGCGGCTGCTCTGCGCCGATCAACAGCTCGGCGCCCTGGATGCGACGCTCGCCGATGAAGTGAAAAAGGCGCTCGCCGCCGCTCCCGCAAAGCGCGACGAACTGCTCGCCGACGAGCGCAAATGGGTGAAGGAGCGCGACAGGACCTGCGCCATTCCCGCCGGCGCTCTCGCGGGAGAAGCGCGGGCGCGGGCGATCGACTGTCTGGCCGTCTCCTATCGAGAACGCGTCGCCGCCGTGCGGTCGCTCGCGGGCAAGGACGGGGATGGTGGGACAGGCGCGGCGGACCTCTGCCGGAGGTTGGGCGATCGCTACCGCATTCTGCTGGAGCGCGGCCCGCAGGCTCCGTTCAAGAAATCCTTCTACGCCGACAGCCCGCTCGACACGCTCGCGGCCGAGCGCGTTGGCGTGACGATCGCCGCGCCGGCCGTCGAAATCACCGAATATTCCCGAGGCAAGCTCGTCGCGTGGGCGAAAGGCCAGAAGCCGTCCTTCGCCCTTCCCGAGGATGTCTCGAAGGAACTCGACGAGATCGCCCACTCGCGCCTGCGCATCGACCGGCTGCCGGGGACGGATTATTTCGCGGCGAGCGTCGTCGAGGGCACGGCCGCCTGCTATTCGGCCGTCTATTTCGACGTCGCGCGAGGACGCGCCCGCCTCGCCGATGGCCCGCGGGGCTGGGAGGACGACGGCGCAGGTCTTTGCGGCGTCACGCGCTCATTCGGCAAGATCGACGAGACGCCCGTCGCTTTCGAGGAGCAGCACGATTACACGCCTTCGCTCGCCAGCCGTTCGAGCGTCACCCAATGGACCGGAAGGGGTTTCGGCTCGACCTGCGTCGTCACATTCGAATTTTCGCCGCGCTTCGATCCGCACGGGACCTACAATGAATGGGACGAGAACTGCGAGGGCGCGGATTGCGACGCTCTGCGACGCGCCGCGCTCGCCCTCGTCGAGGCGGCGCAGAAAAACCCGCTCGAGGCCGAAAAAGCGGCGGTCGCACGACTGACGGACGCACAACGGATCGAATTCGCCGAGATGAAGAAGCAGGCGGGAGCGCTAAACGACAAAGACGCCGCCGAAGCCGCGGATCCGGCCTCCTATGTCGACAATGCCCCGCTCTTGCTGCCGCTGGTTCACGATGGCCGCATCTATCTCGCGGGAGTCGGCCATTTCACCATCGGCTGGCGCATTTTCTCGGATTGGAGCGCGACATTGCGCCGGCTCGACAATGGAAAGATCGCGGACCGCGCCGTTTTCGCCATCGGCATGACGAAGGGCCGGCTCGAAAAAGTCTCGGTGAAATAAAAAAGGCCGCGCGTCTCCATGAAACGCGCGGCCTTTTTGAATGAAGAACTAATCCTTCTTCGCCAGCTTGGCGTCCAATTCGGTCTTCGCCTTGGCGTAGAGCTCGCGCGTGCGCGGCGCCGCCCAGGCGTAAGCCTCTTTGATGCGCGGAGCGAGCCAGCGCGCCGTCTCGCGCGTGACCTCGACCGTCACGCATCCCGCCGTCGTCAGAGCGGACACCGTGCGGTCGAACCAGGGCAATGCGGGGCTGTCGGCAGGTATGGCGGCGCGCGCTTTGGCGACGAGCGCCTTGGTCTTCTCGGAGGCGAAGTCGACGATGACGACGGCCGGGTCGGGCGCCGAGGCCGAAGCGATCTGGTTGCGAAGACGCTCGTTCTCCTCGGCCACGCGCGCGGTCGCGGCGGCCGCGGAATCGCGCTCGGCGCTGGCCGAGTCCAGTTGCAGGCGCAGACTGTCGCGTTCGGCTATGATCGCATTCGACTCGAGGCGCAGACTGTCGTGTTCGGCCGTCACGGCGGCGAGTTGCTCGTACAGACCGTCGAGCTCCTTCGACTGCGCGTTCACCTTGACGATGAGTTCGATCTTGTCGGCGGCGTGGCGGTCGCGTTCCGCCGCGACCGCCTGCAATTGTGCGTCGAGGCTGGCGTGCTCGGCGGCGTTCGCCGCATCGTCAGCGAGGGGGGCGGATGGATGCTCGGACAGAATGATCTCCTCCCGTAAAGTGGCCCGAAAGACGCATCTAGACGCGAATCATAGGTATTTTGGCGATTCGGACAAAGGAGATTTTTTCCATTGCGCCGCCCGCACGCCCGGAGAAACCGGCGGTTCGCCGGCTTTCGCACGCAAATTAGCGTGGACGGCAATGAGATCAACCGCTTCCGATTTCACGGCCTTACAAGGGGATTTACGACGCCTTCGATGCGCCGGCGGGCTTCTATGGCTCCCTTCCCGGCGAGCGAAGCTCGGCGGAGGCGCATCGCATCTCTCTTCCCTATGGGGGCGATTCCCTCTAAACACCCGGCCCATGATCTGGCTCGTTTTCGCCCTTCTGACCGGCGCCGCCGTCATGAGCGTGCTCTGGCCGCTCGCGCGCGAGGGCGAAACCGTCGATCCGGCGGCGACCGACATCGCCTTTTTCGAGGAGCAGATCGGCGAGATCGAGCGCGAGAGCGCCGAGGGGCGGCTGTCGCCGCAGGATGCGGAGGCCGCGAGGACCGAGGCCGCGCGCCGCCTGCTGCGGGCGCGCGCCGCCGCCGCGAACGCCCCCAAATCCTCGCGCCGCAACGCCGTCATCGCGGCGGCCGGCGCGATTCTTCTCATTCCCGCCCTGTCGCTGCTCGTCTATACTCGGCTCGGCCATTCGAATTTGCCGGACGCGCCGCTGCAGGCGCGGCTCGAATCCAAGCCCTCGCTCACGGACATCGCCGGCTCGGTGGCGCGCATCGAAGCGCATCTCGCCGAACATCCGGAGGACGGCCGCGGCTTCGAGGTCATCGCGCCATTCTTTCTGCGCAATGGACGCGTCGACGACGCCGTCCACGCCTTCGCGCAAGCGCTGCGGCTGCTCGGCCCCACGTCACAGCGCTACGCCTCGCTCGGCGAAGCGCGCGTCTTCGCCGCAAAGGGCGTCGTGACGCCGGAGGCGCGGCGCGACCTGGAAGCGGCGCTGACGCTCGATCCTGGTTCGGCGACCGCCCGCTATTATCTCGGCCTCGCGGCCAGGCAGGCCGGCGAGCGCGACAAAGCCATCGACATCTGGTCGAAACTATTGGACGAGTCTCCCCCCGACGCGCCCTGGAGGGACAGGGTGAACGCCGAGCTCGCACAATTGCGCGGAGCGCCGCGAGAACCGCGGGCGAGCGAGCAAGGCGCAAAGATCGCGGCGCTGCCGGAGGGCGCGCGGCTGGAGGCGATCCGCTCCATGGTCGAGCGACTGCGCGGCCGGCTCGAGCAGAACGGCGACGACGTCGACGGCTGGCTGAGGCTCATTCGCGCCTATAGCGTGCTCTCCGAAGCGGAAAAGGCGCGCTCCGCGCTCGACGGCGCGCGCAAGGCGCTGGCGACCGACAAGGAGGGCCTCGCCCGCGTCGACGCGCTGGCGCGAGAGCTCGGAGTGGGAGGTTGAACGTGCCGGAGTCTAGCCGATGACGCGCAAGGGCAAGCGGCTCGTCCTCATCGCCGGCGCGCTGGCGGTTCTGTCGCTCGCGACGGGGCTCGTCCTGTTCGCGCTGCGCGATAATATCGTCTTTTTCTACTCGCCGGCCGAACTCGCGCAAAAACACGTCGGGCCGGGAACGCGTCTGCGCATCGGCGGCCTCGTCAAGGAAGGATCGGTCGTGCGCGGCGACGGCCGCAACGTCTCTTTCACCGTCACCGACCGCACGAGCGACATTCGCGTCACCTATACCGGCCTGCTGCCCGATCTGTTTCGCGAAGGGCAAGGCGTCGTCGTCGACGGCGCGCTCGGCCCCGACGCGAACTTTCGCGCCGACAGCGTGCTCGCCAAGCATGACGAACGCTATATGCCCCGCGACGTCGCCGAGGCCTTGAAGAAACAGGGCGTGTGGCAGGGCGGCGGGCCGAATGACGCGCCGAGCGGCCAACCAGTGACCAGCCGATGATCGTCGAGACCGGACATTACGCGCTCGTCCTCGCGCTGGCCCTGGCGCTGACGCAGGCCATTCTGCCCTTCGCCGGCGCGCGTCTGCGCGATTGCGCGCTGATGAGCGTCGCTCGACCGACGGCGATCGCGCAATTCCTGTTCGTCGCCTTCGCCTATGGCGCGCTCACTCACGCGCATGTCGTCTCGGATTTCTCGCTCGTCAATGTGATCGAGAATTCGCATTCGCTGAAGCCGCTGATCTATAAGATCTCCGGCGTGTGGGGAAACCACGAGGGCTCGATGCTCTTGTGGATGCTCGTGCTCTCGACGAGCGGGGCGCTCATCGCGGTCTTCTCGCGCGACATGCCGGCCATGCTGCGCTCCGACACGCTCGCCGTGCAAGGCCTGCTCGGCGCGGCCTTTCTGGCCTTCATTCTGTTCACCTCCAACCCGTTCGCGCGCGTCGCCGATCCGCCGTGGCAGGGCCGCGACCTCAACCCCATCCTGCAGGATCCCGGCCTCGCCATTCATCCGCCGCTGCTCTATCTCGGCTATGTCGGCTTCTCGATCGTCTTCTCCTTCGCGGCCGCCGCKCTCATCAGCGGGCGCATCGACGCCGCCTGGGCGCGCTTCGTGCGCCCCTGGACGCTCGCCGCCTGGGTGTTTCTGACGCTCGGCATAGCGATGGGCTCCTAYTGGGCCTATTACACGCTCGGCTGGGGCGGATTCTGGTTCTGGGACCCGGTCGAGAACGCCTCGCTCATGCCCTGGCTCGCCGGCACGGCGCTCTTGCACAGCGCGGCGGTGATGGAGAAGCGCGAAGCGCTGAAGGTGTGGACGATCTTCCTCGCCATACTGGCCTTTTCGCTGTCGCTGCTCGGCACGTTTCTGGTGCGCTCGGGCGTGCTCACTTCGGTTCACGCCTTCGCGAGCGACCCCGATCGCGGCGTGTTCATCCTCGCCATTCTCGTGTTCTTCATCGGCGGAGCCCTGGCGCTGTTCGCGCTGCGCGCCAGCGCGCTGCCGACGGGCGGGCTGTTCGCGCCGATCTCGCGAGAGGGCGCGCTCGTCCTCAACAATCTTCTGCTGACCGCCTCCTGCGCGACGGTCGTCATCGGCACGCTCTACCCACTGGCGCTGGAGGCGCTGACGGGCGAGAAAATCTCGGTCGGCGCGCCCTTCTTCAACACGGTGCTGATCCCCATCGCTCTGCCGCTCGTCGCGCTGATGCCGGTCGGTCAGATGCTCGCCTGGAAGCGCGGCGATCTCTTGGGCGCGCTGCAACGGCTGCGCGCGGCTTTCGCGCTCGGCGTCGTTGCGCTCGCGGGTTTCGGCGCGCTCTATGGCGCTCCGGTTCTGTCGATCCTGTCGGCCGGACTCGCCGTCTATCTCGTCATCGGCGGCGTCAGCGACATCGCACAGCGCGCCGCGCCGCGCGGGACGCCGCTCGCAGTCGCATCGGCGCGTCTGCGCGGGCTGCCGCTCTCGGCCTGGGGAACGTCGATCGCTCACGCCGGCATGGGGCTGACTCTGCTCGGCCTCGCCGCCACGGGCTGGGGCGTCGAGGCGATCGTCGCGATGAAGCCCGGCGTCGCCTATGACGTCGGCCCTTACAAGATCGCCATCGAAGACGTCGCCGCGCGCAAGGGACCGAATTATTCCGAGACCTACGCCGTCATGGCGGTGCGGCGGGGCGGCGAGACTCTCGCGCGCATAGAACCCGCCAAGCGCTTCTATCAGGCGCGGCGCATGGCGCGCACGGAAGCCGGCATCGCGACGCTCGGCCTGGGTCAGGTCTATGCGGCTCTGGGCGAACAACACGAAAACGGAACGCTCGACGCGCGGCTCTATTACAAGCCGCTGGTCATTCTGATCTGGATCGGCGCGCTGGTCATGGCGCTCGGCGGCGGACTCTCCTTCGCCGACCGGCGCCTGCGCATCGGCGTCGCCACGCGCGCGCGGACGGTCGCGCAACCGCAAGCGGCGGAATGATGAAATTTTTCCATGACCTCGGGGAGCGCCCCCTCTCCCGCTCGCGGGAGAAGGTGTCGCGCGAATGCGCGACGGATGAGGGCTCGCCGGGCCCTCACTCGTCTCGACTTCGTCGAGCCGCCCTCTCCCGCAGGCGGGAGAGGGGCGCGCGCTTCATTTCCGCATTCCTGCTGTGCCTCGCCCTCCTCACCCCCGCCGCGTCCTTCGCCGTCGCGCCCGGCGAAGTGCTCGCCGATCCGAAGCTCGAGACGCGTGCGCGGGCGATCGCCAGCGAATTGCGCTGCCTCGTCTGCCAGAACCAATCGATCGACGATTCCGACGCGCCTCTCGCCAAGGACCTGCGCCTCATCGTTCGCGAGAAGCTGAAAGAGGGCGCGAGCGACGCCGATGTTCGCGCCTTCGTCGTCTCCCGCTACGGCGACTTCGTGCTGCTGCGCCCGCCGGTGAAGCCGGAGACCTGGCTGCTCTGGGCCGCTCCCCTACTGGCGCTGCTCGGCGGCGCGTGGGCGATTCTCGCCGCCGCGCGGCGCAGCCGGCGCCAGAGCGCGCCTGGCGGATTGACGGAAGCCGAGCGCGCACAGTTGCAGGCGCTGGGTGTTGCAGAGCCCCCTCCCCAGCCCTCCCCCGCATCGCGGGAAAGGGATTAGATTCGGTCCGAGACGTGGTCTTTGCGAAGCGAATCGCCAATAGTATCGCCGTTGCCGAAAACGGAATCGCTCATGCAAAAGCCGAGCTTTTACGAATTCTTCGCCGGCGGCGGCATGGCCCGCGCCGGGCTCGGGGGCGGCTGGCGATGTCTGTTCGCCAATGATTTCGACGTGAAGAAGAGCGAGAGCTACCGCGCCAATTGGGGCGACGGCGAACTCGTCGCAGGCGATGTCCGCAAGATCGAGACCTCCGCCCTGCCCGGCCACGCCGATCTCGTCTGGGCGTCCTTCCCCTGTCAGGACTTGTCGCTCGCCGGCGGTGGCGCGGGATTGAAAGGCGAGCGCTCCGGCACGTTCTGGCCGTTCTGGGACATCGTTAAGAAACTGCGCGAGGAAGACCGCCACCCGCCTCTGCTGGTGCTGGAAAATGTCTGCGGCGCGCTGACCTCGCATGGCGGCAAGGATTTCATAGCGATCTGCGACGCGCTGGCGAAGAAAGACTATTCCTTCGGCGCGCTGGTCATCGACGCGGCATTGTTCGTGCCGCAATCGCGGCCGCGATTGTTCATCGTCGCTGTGCGCAGCGACGTCTCGGTTCCGTCGTCGTTGAAAACGCCGGACGCCGCTCCGCCTTGGCGTACGCGCGCGCTGCAGACCGCATTCGAACGACTGCCGGAAGAATTGCGTGAACGCTGGATTTGGTGGAGGCTCGCCGGACCGCCGTCGCGCAATGCGACCTTCGCCGATCTCGTCGAAGACGAGCCTATAGGCGTCGTCTGGCATACGCGCGAAGAGACGCTCGCATTGCTCGCCAAGATGAGCGATGTGAATCGCGCCAAGATCGAGGCTGCAAAAACCTCCGGGCGCGGAATGATCGGAACGCTCTACAGACGCACGCGCTATGCCGCCGACGGCGAAAAAATCCAGCGCGCCGAAGCGCGCTTCGACGACATCGCCGGCTGCCTGCGAACGCCGGCCGGCGGCTCGAGCCGACAGATCGTTCTGGTCGTCGAGAATGGGCGCCTGCTGTCGCGCCTCATGTCCGCACGCGAGACCGCGCGGCTGATGGGACTGCCGGACGACTATGTTCTGCCGCGGCGATACAACGACGCCTATCACCTCACGGGCGACGGCGTCGTCGCGCCGGTGGTGCGGCATCTCGCGGCCCATATTCTGGAGCCGGTCCTTTCATTTTCGTCCGGTCTCCGCAAAGCCGCCGCCTGATGGCCGCCGTTCGGCGCGAGGACGACAAAGCCCATCGCTCCGCCGTCATGCGCGCGGTGAAGTCGCGCGACACCTCGCCCGAGCGCGCGGTGCGGCAAATGCTGCGCGG
The DNA here is from genome assembly GCA_003105285.1 of Methylocystaceae bacterium. Classification (GTDB taxonomy): domain Bacteria; phylum Pseudomonadota; class Alphaproteobacteria; order Rhizobiales; family Beijerinckiaceae; genus Methylosinus. Next base: position 16,928 of record PQAN01000293.1, on the reverse strand, counting down.
CTTTGCGCCCTTTTATCGCCTGCATCGCAAGGACATCCCCGGCAATCCGGATATCGCCTACATCGGCAGAAAGCTCGCGATCTTCGTGCATGGCTGTTTCTGGCACGGGCACGACTGCCGGCGCGGAGCGCGTATGCCGAAGACCAACGCCGATTATTGGCGGAGCAAGATCGCGCGCAACCGCACGCGCGACGCCGCGCATCAGGAGAGGCTCGAAGCGCTCGGCTGGCGCGCGCTCGTCGTCTGGGAGTGCGAGTTGAAGGATCGCGAGGCGCTGGAGCGCAAGCTGCGCGCGTTCCTGTCGTAAATCCCGCCACGCGAGCGTGGGCGAAGCGATCCAGGGGCCGCGCGCGGAGTCTGGATTGCTTCGCCTGCGGCTCGCAATGACGCCCTTCGGGCCGCCTCAATCCTTGGCGCGTTCGACGTAAGTGCCGTCTTCCGTCTGGATGACGACGCGCGTTCCCGGCTGGATATGCGGCGGCACCATCACGCGCGCGCCATTGGAGGCGATGGCCGGCTTATAGGAGGACGACGCCGTCTGGCCCTTCATCGCCGGCTCCGTCTCGGTGATCTCCAGCGTGACGCGCGCCGGCAGTTGGATCGCCACGGCCGTTCCGTTGAACAGCGAGATGATGCACGCCATGCCTTCCTGCAGCCATTGCGCCTGATCGCCGATCACGTCCTTGGTCACGACGACCTGATCGAAGGTCTCGCTGTTCATGAAGGTGTAGCCATCGTCGTCGCCGTAGAGATAGCTGAAATTCTGATCCTCGACGAAGGCGCGCTCGACCTGCTCGGTCGTCTTGTAGCGATCCGCGACCTTCACGCCGTCCGACAGGCGGCGCATGTCGATCTGCGTCGTCGGCGTGCCCTTGCCCGGAAAAAAGCTCTCGGCCTTCAAGACGACATAGAGATTGCCGTCGTCCTTCTCGATGATATTGCCCTTGCGGATCGAACTGGCGATGACTTTCACGATTTTCTTTCCTCGATTGCTGGCCGCGCTCGGCGGGTCTATGAACGCCTCGGCTCGGTCTCGCGCAAATGGCGCAAGATGCGGCCGCCGCCCTCGAACCTTAGACGGCTTGACGAATGACGCGAGTTTCGCCCTGGTGGGCCCGGGATGTTTACGCCGATCGCAAGCCATTTCTCAAGGCTCGCGCGAAAATTGCCGCGGCGGCGAGGCAGTTTTTCTCCCACGAGGGGTTTGCCGAGGTCGAAACCGCCGCGCTCCAGCTCTCTCCGGGCAATGAGGCGCATATTTCCGCCTTCGGCGTCGATCTCCTCTCCCCCTCCGGGGAGGCGAGCCGGCTCTACCTCCACACCTCCCCCGAATTCTCCTGCAAAAAGTTGCTGGCGGCGGGTGAAGAGCGGATTTTCACCTTCGCGCGGGTGTTCCGCAATCGCGAACGCGGGCCGCTCCACCATCCCGAATTCACCATGCTCGAATGGTATCGGGCGCAGGAGCCGCCGGAGCGGCTCGTCGAGGATTGCGCCGGGCTGCTGATCGCCGCGGCGCGGGCCGTCGGAGCGGAGCGCTTCGCCTATCGCGGCGCGAGCGTCGATCCATTCGCCGAACCGGAGGCGATCAGCGTCTGCGAGGCCTTCGATCGCTACGCCAATATCGACCTCGCCGCCATTCTGGACGATCGCGACGCCTTGGCGCGAGCGGCGGCAAGGGACGGCGTGCGCGTGACGGCGGACGATTCCTGGTCGGACCTGTTCAGCAAGATCGTCAGCGAGAAGATCGAGCCCTCGCTCGGGCGGGAGCGGGCGACGATCCTGTGCGACTATCCGCTGAGCGAGGCGGCGCTGGCGAGGCCGAAGGCCGACGACCCGCGCTTTGCCGAGCGCTTCGAGCTCTACGCCTGCGGCGTGGAGCTCGCCAATGGTTTCGGCGAATTGACCGATCCGATCGAGCAGAAGCGGCGCTTCGAGGCGCAGATGGCCGTGCGCGAGCGGGTCTATGGGGACCGCTATCCGATCGACGAGGATTTCCTCGACGCGCTCGGCCATATGCCGGCCGCGAGCGGCGTCGCGCTCGGCTTCGACCGGCTCGTCATGCTGGCGAGCGGCGCGGAGCGCATCGAGCAGGTCTTGTGGACGCCGGTGACGGAGGCCGGAACACGGGGATGAGCCGTTGCGGCGCACGGATTTGCTCTTATAAGCGGCGAGATGAACGAAGACAGCGCCCGTCATTGCGAGGAGCGCAGCGACGAAGCAATCCAGGAGCCCTCGCGCGATTCTGGATTGCTTCGCTTCGCTCGCAATGACGAAAAAGCGATGACGACGCCTTCCGGCCCGGCGCCCAAGACGCTGCGATCCGTCGCCGACCTCGCCGCCGTCGGGCTGACCGATCCCGACCGGGCGGCGGCGCTCGAGGCCGTCGAAGAGCGCTACAGCGTCGCTATGACGCCCGAGATCGCCGCGCTCATCGATCCCGCCGACCCCGACGATCCGATCGCCCGCCAATTCCTCCCCGACGAGCGGGAGCTCGAGACACGGCCGGAAGAACTCGCCGATCCGATCGGCGACAACGCCTTCAGCCCCACCGAAGGCCTCGTTCATCGCTATCCCGACCGCGTGCTGCTGAAGCTCCTCTCCGTCTGCCCGGTCTATTGCCGCTTCTGCTTTCGCCGCGAGACGGTCGGGCTCGGCAAGGGCGCCGGCCTCTCGGAAGAGGCGCTGGACAAGGCGCTCACCTATATCGCGGAGCGCCCGCAAATCTTCGAGGTGATCCTCACCGGCGGCGATCCGCTCGCGCTGTCGGCGCGGCGGCTGCGCACAGTCGCGGAGCGGCTGGCGGCGATCGAGCATGTCGCCGTGCTGCGCGTGCATACGCGCGCGCCGACCGCCGCGCCGCGCCTCGTCACGCCGGAACGACTCGACGCGATGAAGGCGAGCGGCAAGGCCGTCTATATGGTCCTGCACGTGAACCACGCGCGCGAGCTTTCGCCTGATGCGCGCGCCGCCGTCACGGCGATCCAGAACGCCGGCGTCTCGACGCTCTCGCAGACCGTTCTGCTCGCAGGCGTCAACGACGACGCGGACACGCTCGAGCGCCTGATGCGCAGTCTCGTCGCGGCGCGGATCACTCCCTACTACCTGCACCATCCCGACCTCGCGCCGGGAACGGGGCATTTTCGCATTCCGCTCGACGAGGGTCGCCGCCTCTATGCGGAACTCGCCCGGCGGCTCTCGGGGATAGCGCTTCCGTCCTATGTGCTCGACATTCCGGGCGGCTACGGTAAGGTTCCGCTTCAGCAATCGCATCTCGAACGCGACGGGAACGGCGGCTGGCGCGTCATCGACCGCAGCGGATGCGCGCATTCCTATGCGGACGAGGGTCGAGCGACCGCAGAGCGAGCCTGAAGGCGCCTGCCTTGCCGCAAGAATGGCGGATTGTTCGTTTCACTGCTCTTTTCCTGTCGCCTTCATACGGAACCTCTGGTTTGCGCAAATTTCTGGTCCCGCTGATCCTGTGTTTCATCGCGAGCGCGGCCTTCGCCGAGCAAGCATCATCCTCCATCGAGCGCTTCAACGCCCGCCTCGATGAGGCGCGCGCGACGCTCGACAATGTCGAAGCGGCGCTGGCCGATTCGTCGCTGAACGACGCCACGCTCAAGCAATTGCGCGACCGGGTGGACGCGTTGCCGGCCGAATTGCAGGATGTCGTCGACAAGCTCACGCCGCGGCTCGCCGCGCTTCAGGCGCGGCTCGACGAGCTCGGCGGCCCGAAGCCGGCGGAGGAAAAGAAAGACGCCGCCGCCGCGCCCGCTCCGCCTCCGGCGCCCGTCGAACCGGCCAAGGCCGCGCCAAAGCGCGTCGAAAAGAAGCCCCCTCCCAAGCCGCAGGGGAAGGGCGCGGCCGACGCCGAGGCGGTCCCCGCCTCCGCCCCGATCGCCGCCCCCGCCGCTCCGGCCGACGGCGATTCGATCGCCGCGGCGACCGTCAACGCCGAATGGGCGGAGCAGCGCAAGCTCTACGAAGAAGTCGATGCGACGCTGAAACGCGCCCGCGCTCTGTCGATCGAGGCGCGGCAGACGGCCCTCACCATCAGGGCCCGCCAGCGCGCGCTGTTCGCCAAGACGCTGTTCCTGCGCACGAGCAGCCTGTTCGCGCCCTCCTTGTGGAGCGCGGCGCTGCGCGAACTGCCCTATGACGCCAAAGTCTTCGAGCTGCTGGTCGAAGAACGGGCGAAGACGATCGCCGGCAAGCTGCGCGACGGCCAGCTCGCGGGCTTCCTCGCCACCGTCCTCGTCATTTTGCTGCTCGTGGTCCCGGCCGCGCTGCTCGCGCGGCGCGTCTCGAAACGGTCGGCGGAGGCGCTGGAGCCGAGCCGCTTCCAAAAGGCGGCGGCGGCCGTCTGGGCGACGCTGGTGACGGCCGCCGTGCCGATCGCCGTCATCTCGGCGATCGCTCTGGCGATCGAGGCGTTCGATCTCGGCGACCCCTTTCTCGAGCCGCTCGGCAGAAGGCTCGCCGAGGCCGTGACCTTCGTCGCCGTGGCCTATGCCCTGGGGCGCGGCCTGCTGGCGCCCGGTCTCCCGCAATGGCGCCTCAACGGCGTCGACGACCGCTTGTCCGCGCGCATCCTGCGCTTCGCCGTCGCGGTCGGCGCCATCGTGCCGGCGACGCGCGTGCTCGAGCAATTGGCCGAATTCGTCCAGGCGGGCCTGCCCGTCGTCGTCCTGACCCGGGGCGCCGGCGCATTGCTCATCGCGTCGATGTTCCTGATCGCCGTGCTCGCCTCTCACCATCGCCGCGAGAAAGAAGAAACGACCCGCGCTCCCGAGACGCCGCGCGACTGGTCCTACCCGCTGAGGCTCTTCGCCTGGACGACGCTCACCGTCATCGTCTGCTCGCTCGCCGCCGGCTATGTCGCCTTCGCCAATTTCGTCGTTCTCCAACTCGCCTGGGTCGCGACGGTCGGCGCGGCGCTCTATCTTCTCGTCACGCTCGTCGAGACAGGGCTGGAGAAGGCCTTTCAGCCGACGACGCGGTTCGGGCGCGGGCTCGTCTCGGGATTCGGCGCGCGCCGCGAGTCGCTCGGCCAATTCGCCGTGCTGCTCACCGGCCTCGTCACGCTCTTTCTCTATGCTTTCGCGATCTTCGTGATCCTCGTCCCCTATGGGTTCCAATCGGGGGATTTTCTCGGCAATCTTCGCACGGCGTTCTTCGGCTTCAAGATCGGCGACGTCACCATTTCGCTGTCGAGCGTCGCGACGGCGATCGCGCTGTTCGCGCTCACCTATGGCGCGACGCGCGCGCTGCGGCGCTGGCTGGACCAGCGCTACCTGCCGCTCACGCGGCTCGACATGGGGCTGCGCAATTCGATCGGCACGAGTCTCGGCTACGCCGGTTTCATCCTCGCCGTGTCGATCGCGCTCGCCGAGCTCGGCCTCAGCCTGGAGCGGCTGGCGATCGTCGCCGGCGCGCTGTCGGTCGGCATCGGCTTCGGCCTGCAATCGATCGTCAATAATTTCGTCTCCGGCCTCATCCTCTTGTGGGAGCGGGCGATCCGCGTCGGCGACTGGGTCGTGCTCGGCGACGAGCAGGGCTATGTGAAGCGCATCAATGTCCGTTCGACCGAGATCGAGACCTTCGATCGCGCCACGATGATCGTGCCCAACTCCAATCTCGTCTCCGGCGTCGTCAAGAACTGGCTGCGCAACGATCGCGTCGGCCGCATCAAGATCGCGCTTGCGCCGCACGCCGGCGTCGATCCCGAGAAGGTGCGCGCGATCCTGCTCGCCGCCGCGAAGGCGCAGGAGGGCGTGCTGCGCATTCCCGCGCCGCAGGTGATGTTCATGGCGATGGAGGCGAGCGCGTTCCGCTTCGAGCTCTGGTGCTTCGTCGAGGACGTCGAGCAGTCGACGCGCGTGAAGAGCGATCTGCATTTCGACATTCACAAGCGCCTCGCGGAAGGCGGCGTGACGATCGCGCCAGCGCCGGCGCAACCCGCGACGACGATCGTGCAGCTCGCCGGCTTCGAGAAATTCGCCGGTCGCACGGACGACGATGCGGAGCCGCAGGAGCTTCACGCCATGCGCCAACGGTTGTAGCGCGGCGAATGCGAGCCCTCAGAGCCCGGCCGAAAATTCAAAAGCCCTCGCGGCTGTCATTCCCGGCGGGCCGAAGGCCCGACCGGGGATCCAGGGGCAATGACAAGAAATTCCGGTTGTTGCCCCGGATTCCCGATCGCTCGCTAAAGCGAGCGTCGGGAATGACAACGCTGAGAACAAAGGGTCGAACGGAATTTCCGGCCAGACTCTGAAGGCTCGCGGTCCGAGACATTTCCATGGACCGCGAGCCTTCGGGCTCGCTTCTTCACCTTTTGTCAATCATCGCAGCCGACAACAGCGCCCATGTCCGAACGCCCCGGCAAAATCGCGTCTCTTTCGGCCGCGCTCCTCGCGCTGGCCGCGTGCGGCGACGCCGACCGCGTCGTCTCCCGCGGCGCGCAAGAGCCGAGCTTTTATCGATCTCTCGCGGCGCGGGGCGCGCGCGTCGACGCGCAGGCCGCGCGCGACATGATCTCTCTCTATCGGCGCAACAACGGGCTCGCCGATCTGTCGATCGACGAGACGTTGCAGCAGGCCGCGCAAGCGCAGGCGGACGCGATGGCCGCCGCCAATTCGCTCGATCACGACGTGCGAGGCTCGCTCGACATGCGCCTGACGGCGAAAGGGCTTCGCAGCGTGAGCGCGATGGAGAATGTCTCGGCCGGATATCACACGCTCGCCGAAGCCTTTTCCGGCTGGCGCCAATCGACGCCGCACAACAAGAATCTTCTCGCGCCGCGCGCGACGCGCATGGGTATCGCGACGGCCTTCGCGCCGGGCACGAAATACAAGGTCTATTGGGCGCTCATCCTCATGGACTGAGCTCTCACGCCCGCCGCTTGCGCTTTTTCCCGCGCCCCGCTTCGCCGCCGCCCGTCCGGGGAGCGCCTCTCGTTCTTTCGTCGTCGCCGCGCACATATCTGACGCCGAGAAAGAACAGAATCTCGCCGCCGCCGTCGATGGGCGGGCGCGGCGCGCCGATCGGCTTCGGACTCGATGGGAACGCAATGATCTCGCCCATTTCATCGCCTCCGCCATGTTGCGCGCCGGCCTAGAATCACGCCGTTCGCGCGAGACATCGACCTTATGATTAGGATTCGCGGACAGTTAATGTTCCGTCAACGACCGCTCAATAAACTCTTTTGCGGATTGAACGAGTTCGATACGGTGCAGGACTTCATGTTTCTCGCCAGAAGCCACCGACAGAGGGCGGACGCGGCGTTGTTTCGTACGATCGTAGACCAGTTCGTCGCGCGGCCGCTGCATCCGTCCGCGGATATCGACCAATTCGAGAAGCTCGCCTCGGGCTTCATCGAGCTGCTCGACTCCGATTGCGTGGCCGACTGCGCGTTGGACTTGTGTCGTCATCCGGAGACGCCTGCGAGCGTCATCGCCCGTCTCCTCGAGAAGGGCGGCGAGGCGACGCGCATCGCGTTCGAATTCGCGCCGACGATCCATGCGGAAGTGCTGCGCGCGACGGCCGAGCATGGTCCTGTCGAACTCGCGACGGCGATCGCGCGGCGCGCCACGCTCGAGCGGCGCGTGGTCTCGATGCTGGCCTCGCGCGGCGAAAGCGAGGTCTTGTGCGCGCTCGCCGCCAATCGCCGCGCCCATCTCGGTCAGGCGACGCGCCGCGCCCTCGTCCAGGCCGGGCGCGACGATCTGCGGCTCGCGCGCATTCTGCTGGACCGCGACGATCTCGCCCTAGATGTCGAACCCTTGTTTCTCGCGGCCGCCAAATCCGAGCGCTCGCAGATCGTCGTCGAGGCGAGCGCCAAGGTCTTGGCCGCGAGCGCGCCGGAGAACGCCTCCCGTCCGGCCATGTCGACCGCCGCCGAGATCGAGGCCTGCGCCATCGCGCGCGACGCGGACGCATTGATCGGCGTGCTGGCGGAGGCGCTCGACTGCCGCAAGGCCCGCGTCCGCGCCATCCTCGCCGACGCGGGCGGCGAGGCGTTGGCCCTCGCGCTGCTCGCCCTCGGCGCCTCCGAGGATGCGGCGATCCGCATTTTTCTGGGCGCCGACAGAACCACGCAAGACGTCGAGCGCGTGCGCTCGCTCGTGGCGCTCATGCGTTCCACCCCGCCCCGCGCCGCCCAGCGCCTCGTCGCCGCCATGACCGGCTCCGTCCGGCAGGACAAGGACGCGCGGCGCGCGGCGCTCGCCGAGGGCGGATCGACGCAGCCGCTCGCCAAAGCCCGGTCGCCCGGACGAAAGCGCCGCGAGCGCGAACTCGGCGCGAAGGTCGGCTAGAGTCTTGCCGCGTTTCCAGCCGAAGTGGAAACCGGTTCGGCGTCGGAAACACTCTAAATCGCGAGATCGACGAACGAACGGCCGTCCCGGTCCTCGATTTCGACGAGCCAGAGATCGGCGTCGAAGGCGATCTCGCGCCGCATCCGCTCCTCCGCCTCGAACGGCATGAGCCACTCGTCCTTATGGAGGCGGGCAAAGAGCCGGTCGACTCCGTCCGGCAGGTCCTCGCTCTGCGGAGCCGGCCCGAGCAGCGCCGCGCGCCCGTCGAGACGATCGATCTTGATGAAGATCGCGCCCGCTTCCGCCGCCCCGCGCCGGCGCAGCATTGCGCTCGCGCCCTGCGCCTCCGCCCGGCGTATGAGCGCGGCGACGAATATGTCCGAACGCAATCGCATATGTCGAGATGTAGTCGATATCGCCGCGGTGGTCCACGCATCGGCGCGAGTCTGGACCGCGAGCCTCGAAGACGCGCGATCCCAATTGCGCTATTCGATCGTCACTCCACCGGCAATCCCGAACGCGCATGCAGCTGGCGTTTGACCTTCGCCGTCAGTTCGCCCTTGACCGGCAGACCGCTGTCGCGCTCGAATTTTTCGAGAGCCTGGCGCGTGGCGGCGCCGAATTGTCCATCGGCGCGAACCGTATAGCCGAGTTTCGCGAGAGCGCGCTGCGCGGAGAGAACGCTCTTGTCGGACGTCTCGCTCTTATGCGCGCCGCCCTCCAGCAAGGCGCCGATCGCGTCGCGTTTTTCCGCGCGCGCCGGCTCCGGCTTCGTCGCAGCGGGCTTCGCCGCGGGCGCGGCCTGCTCGGAGGCCGGCGCGATCGGCCGCGCCGGCGGCAGAGGGGCCGCGACATGCGCCGTCTTCGTCTCGTCGCGCGCCTCGGGCGCGTTCGCGCGAAACAGCGGGGCCGGATGACGCCCCTCCTGCAGATAGAGAGCGTTCAACGGAATGCCGATCGCCGCCAGAGCGATGAAGCCCAGGAAGAGGACGCCGCGCCGGCGCCCGCCGAAAATGCGCGTCCATGCGCTCTTCTTGGACTTGCCGCGCCCGCCGCGCCGTTGCGCGTCGGGGCGCTTCTCGTCCCTGAGCAGGAAATCGTGATTGGTTCCAGCGAGAGCTTCACGCAATTTTCTTCACCACTTCTTGTTCGGGTTCGACGTCATGTCCTTGCCGGATCGCGCCGAGGCGGGCGATCGTCTCGATCTTCGCGAGGCCGGGTGGCTGGTTCTCATGCAGGCGGCAGTCGAGCGGCAAGCGGATGGTGACGCAGGTGCCGCGCCGCGGCGCGCTCTCGACGACGATGGAGCCGCCATGCAGTCCGACGAGACCGCGCACGACCGACAATCCGAGGCCCGTGCCTTCATAGGCGCGATTGTGACAGGCGCTCGCCTGGAAGAACGGATCGCCCAGACGTCCGAGATCGGCGGAGGAAATGCCGATGCCGCTGTCGCTGACGGCGAGCGCCAGCGAATTGCCGTCCGGATAGAGGCGCGCCTTCACCCGCCCGAAAGCCGGCGTGAATTTGAGCGCATTGGACAAGAGATTGATGACGATCTGCTTGCAGGCGCGCTTGTCGCCGACGATCTCGCCAAGACCGTCGCGATAGTCGCGCGTCAGCTCGATATTGTTCTGCTCCGCCTCGAGCCGCATCATGCCGACGCATTGATCGACGAGTTCGGGCAGCGAGAAGGGCTCGGGCGAAAGCCGCATCGAACCGGATTCGATCTTCGACATGTCGAGGATCGTATTGACGACGGCGAGCAGATGCTGCCCGGAATTGCGGATGATTTCCGCATATTCCTTGCGCTTTCCCGCATCGCTCGGAACGAGATCGTCATTCGCCAGCATTTCGGAAAAGCCGATGATGGCGTTGAGCGGCGTGCGCAGCTCATGGCTGACATTGGCGAGAAAACGCGTCTTGCCGGCCGTCGCCAATTCGCTCTCGAGGCGAGCCGCGGCGATGTGCTCGTCCGCGCGCCTGGCGGCGGTGACGTCATGCAGGACGCAGACGACCGAACGGGAATGATCATCGTCTCGAACCCGCTCGACACGACAGGCCCGCGCTTCGAAGAAATTGAACACGGGCTCGACGAATTGTCCGAATTCGCTCGGCGTCGCGCTCACGCGCAGCCTCAGCGTCGCCGTCGACAGCGCGCCCGAGGCGATGGCGTCGGACACGAGCTTGAGGAAAGCCGGGCGATCGGCGACATGGACGCGCTGAAAGAAGCCGCGCCCCATCAGATCGCGCGCGTCCAGCCCGTAGGATCTGCGCGTGTCGCCCGTGAGCGAAGAGACGGCGCCGCCTTCGTCGAAGCGGACGACGAGATCGCCGATCGCCTCGGTGAGCAGCCGCAGCTCGCGGGCGTTGCGCTCGTCGAGGAGCGCCCGCGCCCGCTCGACGCGAATCGCGCCAACAGCCAACATGGCGATATAGGCGAGCAGCGGCGCGCCCAAGGTCGCGGCGCGCAGCGGTCCGAACGCGTCTCCGAACGCGTCATGGACCATCGGCGCGGCGACCGCATGAAGGCCGGCGTCGAGCGCCAGCAGAGCGAGCGACGTCGCCACGATCGTCGCCACCATCGCCAATTCGAAGGTCAGCGTCGCCTCGATCAGGGCCACGCCGAGCAGCAGCGCCGCGACGGCGCGATCGCCGCCCGCGACGGCGACGAAGCCGGCGGCGAGCGCGATCCATCCGAAGATCGAGATCGCCTGAGCGAGCCGCGGCTTGCCGAGGCGCAGCAGCGCGACGACCGACAGGAGCGGCGTCTGCGCGAGCGCGAACATCGCGCTCTGCGGCAGAGTGGGCGCGCCGTTGAAGACGATCCACAGCGGCGCCGCGAGCAGCACGCTCGCCGCGACGACGAGACGAGAGAGGATGAAGGCCTTGCGACGCGCGAGGTCCAGCGGATCGGTCGCGAGGCCGGACTGCGCCAACGCCTCGGCCCACTCTCCCGACGCTGACGCCCAAGGTGCGAAAAGCTTACGCAAAATCGACGCTCCTGATTGCCCACAAGCTTTTCAAATCGATCTTAAGTGACTGCTAAACCGACCCGCGATGGTCGTCGTTTCGACGTTTTGTGAAGCAGCGAACGGGCAATATGGTTTGCAACACCTTGCCGAACGAAGCGGCCGGGCTCGGGGCTCGTTTACGATCGCGAAAGGGGACGGCGGCAATGTTTCCCGTCACGGCCCGCAGCGGGAGCGCTTCGATGTTGCTTGTCGTCAAATGTATCTTCTGGCTCGGCCTCGTCTTCTTCTTGATCGGCGGGCGCGGCGCGGAGCCGCCGAGTGTCGGGCCCGCGCGCGCGTCCGTGAAAGAGGCGCGCGACAACAGGGCCGCCCCGACGAAAGGCCAGAGCGCGGCCGGCGGACGTGGCGGCGCGCTTTCCGCCTTGGCCGATCAGGCGGCCGAAAAGCTCGCCGGCGCGGCGCGCGATCAATGTCTCGCCCATCCGGTGGATTGCCTGCTCGCCGCCGAGCGATTCGGCCTCGGGCCCCTCGAGGCCGAGCCGGCGCGGCGATAGAATCTCGGGGCGCCGGTTTCGGCGCCATGTTTGCATCGCCGGCTTCATTGGCGCCAAAACGGACAAAGACCATATAGAAAGGAACGTGAGGCGCAGCGACAGGTCGTTCGACCGACCCGAAACATCGAGCGAGTGAACATGGCGATAGACGAGATCATCGGCAATTTCGAAATGCTCGACGAATGGGAGGATCGTTATCGATATCTCATCGAGCTCGGCCGCACCTTGGAGCCCCTGCCGAAAGAGGCCTATAGCGAGGCCAACAAGGTGCGCGGCTGCGCCAGCCAGGTGTGGCTGGAGAGCAAAGTGTCGCGGGAGGGGCCCGGCGCTCCCATTCTGTCGTTCAGGGGCGACAGCGACGCTCACATCGTTCGCGGCCTCGTCGCCTTGACGCTCGCTCTCTATTCCGGCCGTCCGGCCGACGAGATCGTCGATCTCGACGCCATGCCGCTGTTTTCCGATCTCGGCCTCGCCCAGCATCTGACGCCGCAGCGCTCCAACGGCCTGCGCTCCATGGTGGAGCGAATCAAGACGGAGGCCCGCGCCGCGCTGGCGGAATGAGGCGCGGGACCCACGGTCTTCAGGCTGAGGAAACCTCGAGAGCGCATAGAGAGAGTTTTCAACCCGCCGAAATCTCCGGCCGATAATCCTCCGCGCCCCAATGCAGCAGCCCGGGCGAATGCGAGCGCCCGCGCGCCTCGCTCGCCAGACCGTAATGGAGCGCGAGCCGCTCGAGAGCGATTCTCAACACGACCTTGGCCGATCGTTGCGGCCAGCCGCGTTCGCTCTCCACCAGTTCGAGCCCTTTGAGATAGCCGCAGACATCGGTCAGCAGGCCCGCGAGATCGGGACCGACCGCCTCGAAAGCGGCGCCCAGCCGGCGGCGCGCGTCGATCGCCACATCCGTCACATGCCCCCCCGCTCGGCCGCTGCGGCGCGCCGAGGCGATCGCAGCCTCCCAATCGGCGGTGACGCGCTGCAGGATCTGCGCCTGCGTGATGTCGCGCCGGAAGCGCTCGCCGGCCTCGACATGCGCCGGCGCCAGAAACGGGCGGCCGTCGCGATCCTTGCGGCGGGCGAGCCAGGCGAGCGGGCTTTCCCCTTCGTTGCAGAGCGCCGGCGGCGCGCCCTTTTCGAGCGCGCGCAACTCCAGTCGCGAATGCTGGACGAGAAAGACGTCCGCTTGCTTCGGCGCGGCGAGCCTGCGCAGATGCGCGCGGCCTTCCTCGGTCAGCAGCAGGCGGCGAGACTTCCCTTCGCCCTCCCATTTCGCCAATCCGGCGGCGATCGCATGGTCGGCGGCGCTTCTTTGGACGCTGGCGCGCACGATCGTCACGCCGTTGCGGGGCGCCGCGACGACGATCATGCGCTCGTCGACATCGCTGCGCGCGCCGCGCGCGCCCGGCTCGTTCAGCGCCTGCAAAAGCCGGCGGGCGGCTCGGGCCGTGGCGTCGTCGGTTTGGGCCCTGTGCTTGGTCATGACTCGTCTCCAATCGCTTCGGAGTTAGAAAAAACCGCTGAATTCGATGAGCATGGCGTGTTGCGCGAGCAGCGCGTCCTCGAGGCGGGCGACGGCGCAATCGAACGCCGGCTCGTCGCGCTCGTCCTCGATCTTCGCGCAGGCGTGGCGCACGCTCGTGCGGTCGCGCGCAAAGCTCTTTCCGCAGCACGACAGGCTCGCGCCGAAAACGACATGCTGCAGATAGATCGCGAGATGCCTGGCGCGGGCGACAGGCGCGCGGCCTCGTCGAGGCGAGCGAATGTCGGCCGGCGAAACGCCGCTCGCGGCGCTGACGGCCGCGAGGCAGAGGAGGAAAAATTCATGCTGCGCGCCGAATTCCGAAATCGGACGCGGGGCAAAAACTATGTCGCGCAATCTGGCCTCTCGGGGGCGACGGTGAATGGCCGAGCTCATGCCCCGAACCTATATCTGAAAAAATTCCTATTCAAGAGACAAAAAACTTATCACCAGACGATTTTCGTAACGGATGCTCGGGCGCCTGGAGGACGCCATGCCGAGCACATCGAAATCACAAGCCGCCCGCCTACCGAAAAACCCTGGCCCGACCGCCGAACGGCGCGTGGCCGCACATGCGCGGAAAGCGCTGGAGACGTCCCTCTCCGCATCCGTCGCCGCCTATCGGCGGACAGAATTCCTGCGCGCCTTTCATCGCCTATCCGCCGAGACGATCGCCGCCGAAACCACCGAGGCGGCGCGCGCCATTCTGCGCGAGCTCGAACGCGCCTTGCGGGCGGAGCGGGCGAGAGCCGGACATTGGACCTACGATCTCGACCGCCACATCTCTCTACTCGTCGCCTTTCGCGCCGAACAGGCGCGCGCCGCACGCATCGGCGCCAAAATTCGCAGGTGAAAGAACGAGCCGTTTCTTCCCACCTCTCACGCGAATGAGCGAAACCTCGTGATGCGCCGAATCCGTCTCCTCCCCCGCGGAACGCAGAGGAGAATTCCTTTGGCGATCCGACGTCCCCGTAGTGCGCCGCTCTTTGTGCGGCGGTCGGAATGGTCTACAAATCCGAACACTTCGCCGAAAGCGCATTCGAAAGACCTGTGATGTTGTTGGAACGGCTACTCGCTCTCTTGACCGGCGTGATCGTCGCCGTCTGCCTCGGTTTCGGCCTCGTCATGATGGCGGCGGGACCGGCGAAGAAAGGCGTCGAAACGCCCGCGCCAGCGTCCCGGGCCGATGTCGCCGACGCGCCGACGACGACGCAAGAAAGCGCGACATCCCAGCAGCCGGATCACGCCGCGGCGCGTGCGCGGGTCGAGGCGATCATTGCCGGCGCGCCCGAATATGCGCGTTTTTTCGAGCGGCTGCGCGACGCCTTCCCGGCCGATTACGAGACCGCGATCGAGAGCCTCTCGGCCGATCGGCTCGCCGGCGCAGGCGAGGAGAATGTCGACTATTATCTCGCCGAGGCCGTTCGCCTGCTTCGCCAGTCGCGCGGCATTCTCGCCGCCAAGGCGGAGCCCGAGCCGCTCGCTCGCGTCTTCGATCTGCATCTCGAGGTGCTGCGCGCCATCGCGGCGCAGGACAAGCGCCTGTGCGTCGCCTTTCTCTATGGCGGCGTCGATCAGGAGTTCCACAGTTTCGCCGCCGGACGGCGCGCGCTGGTCGCCGATATGGCGACCGCCGGCCTCGAAGCGATTTTCAGCGGCCAGGCGAAAAAGATCGAGCGCACGCCGCCGAACGAGGCCGACTTCCGCGCGCTCGAGAGCGCCCTCGCCGCGCGTGGGCTCGGCAAGATCGAGATCGACGCGCTGCTCGACGGAAAGAGCCCGGATCCGCCGCTCGACGATCAGACGATGTGCAAGGCCGGCCAGACCTATCTCGAGGTGCTGCACGCCCTGCCCGAGCCGATCCGCCTGCGCATCTACGGTCTGGCGGTGGAATTGATGGCGCGCTCCTGATCGGCGGGCGGCGGCTCGACCGCGTCGCAGACCGGCGGCCGTCTCCATGCGCCATAGCGCCACGGCGCCAGCGCGTGCGCGTCATGCGGCAGGGCAACGGGAACGGGGTCGAAGCCGTCGCCGCCGCCCGGACGGCAGCGGCAGATGCGCGCGACGCCCATCCAGCCGCCGGCCCATAGTCCGTGGCGACAAATCGCCTCGTCCGCATATTCCGAGCAGCTCGGCAGATAGCGGCAGTCGCGGCCGATGAGCGCGGAGAGACTGATGCGGTAGAGGAAGATCAATGCGCGGGCAATGGTCGCGAGGCGCAACTGGAACATGGCGATCAGGTCTTCGTCGCGGGTTTCGACTTTCTATTTCGCTCCAGCGACGTCACGGCCGGGCTCGTTCCGGCCATGACGATCTGAACAGGCCGCCCATTGCCGGGCGGCCTGTTTTTTTCGCCCTTCGCCTCACTCCGCCGCCGCCG
>PQAN01000293.1:0-1158 GCA_003105285.1 Methylocystaceae bacterium | reverse complement strand
CGCCGCCGGCGGCAGCTGCGGCGTGGCGGGACGCGCTTCGGCCTCGGCCTGACGCTGCGTGATGATGAGATCGTCGCGCCCGGTGGCGATGCCGCGAAACTTCGACATCGCCGCGCCGGTGCCGGCCGGGATGAGCCGGCCGACGATGACGTTCTCCTTGAGGCCGACGAGCGGGTCCACCTTGCCGTTGACGGCCGCCTCGGTGAGGACGCGGGTCGTCTCCTGGAACGAGGCCGCCGAGATGAACGACCGCGTCTGCAGCGACGCCTTGGTGATGCCGAGCAGCACCGGCGTGCCATGCGCCGGCTTCGTCCCTTCTTCCAGCGCCTTGGCGTTCGCCTCCTCGAGCTCGGTCTGGTCGACCTGCTCGCCCTCGAGGAAGCCGGTGTCGCCCGGATCGACGATGTCGACCTTCTGCAACATCTGACGCACGATCACTTCGATGTGCTTGTCGTTGATGTTGACGCCCTGCAGCCGGTAGACCTCCTGGATCTCGTTGACGAGGTAGGCCGCGAGCTCCTCCACGCCCTTGATCGCCAGAATGTCGTGCGGCGCCGGATTGCCGTCGACGATATAATCGCCCTTCTCCACGACGTCGCCGTCCTGCAGATGGATGTGCTTGCCCTTGGGGATCAGATATTCGACCGTATCGGCGCCTTCCTCGTGCGGGACGATGGAGACGCGCTGCTTGTTTTTGTAGTCGCGGCCGAATTGCACCGTGCCGGAGACTTCCGCGATGATCGCGTGGTCCTTCGGGCGGCGCGCCTCGAAGAGTTCGGCGACGCGCGGCAGACCGCCGGTGATGTCGCGCGTCTTGGCGCTCTCCACCGAGATACGCGCGACGATGTCGCCGGCCTTGATCTGCGCGCCCGGCTCCACCGCGATGATCGAGTCGACCGGCAGCGTATAGCGGGCGTCGCCGCCGCGCTGCAACTTGGCGATCTTGCCGTCGGCCGCCTTGATGACGATCGCCGGCTTGAGGCCCGACGAGCGCACGTTGAGCCGCCAGTCCATGACCATGCGCTTGGTGATGCCGGTCGATTCGTCGGCGGTCTCCGCCATGGACTGGCCCTCGACCAGATCCTCGAAGCCGATCGTGCCGTCCACCTCGCTGACGATGGGACGCGTATAGGGGTCCCACTCGGCGATGCGCTGGCC
>PQAN01000292.1 GCA_003105285.1 Methylocystaceae bacterium | reverse complement strand
ATGAAGGCCGTTATGCCATGCGCGCCGGCGGCGGGGTTCGTCTTGGCGTAGACGATGAGAACATCGGCGTTGGGGCCGTTGGTGACCCACATTTTGTCGCCGTCGAGAATATAATGATCGCCGCGCTTCTCGGCGCGCATCGCCATATTGACGACGTCCGAACCGGCTTCCGGCTCCGACATGGCCAATGCGCCGACATGCTCGCCGGAGACGAGCTTGGGCAGATAGCGGCGCTTTTGTTCGGCGGTTCCATTACGCTGAAGCTGGTTCACACAAAGATTGGAATGCGCGCCATAGGACAGGCCGACGGAAGCGGAAGCGCGGCTGATCTCCTCCATCGCCACGACATGYTCGAGATAGCCGAGCGCGGCGCCGCCATATCCTTCTTCGACCGTGACGCCGAGCAGCCCGAGCGCTCCCATTTTCGGCCACAGATCGGCGGGGAAGTCGTTTTCCTTGTCGATTTCGGCGGCGCGCGGCGCGATCTCGCGCGCGGCGAAAGTCTCGACCTGGTCGCGCAGCAGGTCGGCGGTCTGGCCGAGATCGAAATCGAGCGAGGGAATCCAGTGGCGCATGAGCCATGAACCTCCGACGGCGGATGCAGAGCTATATTTGGCCGGCGCGAAAGGTTTCAAGGCCGTATCGAGAAGAAAGCGCGAGCGTGGGCGTGCGAAGACACGGGCGACTGCCCTTCACTCCTTCATCGCCAATAATCTCGCGTCGCCGCCGAAGGACGCCGTGTTGATCGTGACCGTCTCCTCCCGCAAGAACCGCCTCAGATAATCGGGCCCGCCGGCCTTTGGTCCCGTGCCGCTCGCGCGCACGCCGCCGAACGGCTGGCTTCCCACCACCGCGCCGATCATGTTGCGATTGACATAGAGATTGCCCGCCGGCGCGATTGCGGCGAGCTTGCCGATGCGCGCTTCTATGCGCGAATGAAGCCCCATGGTGAGCCCGTAGCCGGAGGCCGCGATCTCGTCGACGAGTCTTGCAAAATCCTCTTCCTCGTCTGCTCGCCACGTCACGACATGGAGGACGGGGCCGAATATTTCCTCCCGCAGATCGCGCGCATGGTCGAGGCGCACGATATGCGGCGCGACGAAGGTTCCGGTCGTCGGCGCCGCGCCTTCGAACAAAATGCGCCCCTCGGCGCGACGCAGCGCGAGATAATCCTCGAGACGGGCTTTCGCCTCGGCGTCGATCACGGGGCCGACATGCGTCGAAAGCTCGCGCGGATCGCCGATGCGCAGTTCCTTCGCCGCCCCGATGAGCATGGTCAGCGCGTCGTCGTGGATTTCCTCCTGAAGGCAGAGCAGGCGCAGGGCCGAACAGCGCTGCCCCGCGGAGCGGAAGGCGGAAGTGAGAACGTCGTCGACGACCTGCTCGATGAGCGCCGTCGAATCGACGATCATCGCATTCACGCCGCCGGTCTCGGCGATCAGCGGCGCGATCGGCCCATCGGATGCGGCGAGCGTGCGATGGATCGCATGGGCGACTTCGACAGAGCCGGTGAAGACGACGCCCGCGACATCGCGATCCGCGACCAGAGCCGCGCCGACGGCGCCGTCGCCGGGGACGAATTGCAGGACGCCGGCATCGACGCCTGCCTCGCGCAGCAGGCCGATCGCCTCATGAGCGACGAGCGGCGTCTGCTCGGCGGGCTTGGCGACGACGGCGTTGCCGGCGACGAGCGCCGCGGCGATCTGGCCGACGAAAATGGCGAGCGGGAAATTCCACGGCGAAATGCAGACGAACACGCCGCGCCCGCGCCGGCGCAATTTGTTGTCCTCGCCCGTCGGGCCGGGAAGCGCCTCCTCGCGGCAGAGGCTGCGCGCCTGGCCGGCGTAGTAGCGGCACAGATCGGCCGCTTCGCGCACTTCCGCCAAGGCGTCGTCCAGCGTCTTGCCGCCTTCGCTCTGCAGCAGCGCCATCAGCGTTCCGCGCCGCGCCTCGATGAGATCGGCGGCGCGCTCCAAAATGGATGCGCGCGTTTCGACCGGCGTCTTCTCCCATGACGGAAAGGCGCGAGCGGCGGCGGCCATGGCGTCGCGCACTGTTTCGTCGTCGGCTTCCGCGACATCGCCGATCGACGCGCCGTCGATCGGCGATGTCACAGCGCGCGCCGCCTCTACGCCGCGACCGGCGGATGGGACCGCGCTGATTTTTCGTCCCCGCGCGCGCGCTATTTCGTCGAGCAGCGCGTCGACGGCCGCGCCGTCGCCGAATTCGACGCCCTTCGAATTGGCGCGCAACGGACGATAGAGGTCGGCCGGCAGGGGCAGATGCGCGTGGCGCGCATTTTCGGGACGAGCGATGACGTCATGGGGCGCCGCGAGCAATTCGCGCTCCGGCGTCGCGGGATCGGCGGCGCGCGCGACGAAGGAGGAGTTCGCGCCGTTCTCGATGAGGCGACGGACGAGATAGGCGAGCAGATCGCGATGCGGGCCGACCGGCGCATAGATGCGGCAGGCGACGTCCGTCCGCTCCGACAGCAGCGCGTCGAACAGCTCTTCGCCCATCCCGTGCAGTCGTTGGAACTCGTAGCCGGCAGGATCGCCTGCCCGCTCGAGGATGGTCGCGACCGTCAGCGCATTGTGCGTGGCGAATTGCGGGAAGAGGCGCGGCGCCGCCAGCAGGCGATCGGCGCAGGCGATATAGTTCAGATCGGTCATCGCCTTGCGGGTGAACACCGGATAATCGGCGAGGCCGCGCTCCTGCGCGCGCTTGATTTCGGTGTCCCAATAGGCGCCCTTGACGAGCCGCACCATGAACCGGCGGTCGTGGGCTTCGGCGAGCGCCGCCACGTGATCGATGACGTCGCGCGCACGTTTCTGATAGGACTGCACGGCGAGGCCGAAACCCTCCCAGCCGGCGAGCGACGGATCGGCTACGACGCGATCGATGATATCGAGCGAGAGTTCGAGGCGATCGGCCTCCTCGGCGTCGACGGTGAAAACGAGATCGTAGTGCTTGGCGAGGCGCGCGAGCTCGAGAAGATGCGGCGCGAGCTCGTCGAGCGCGCGCACGCGCGAAATCGGCTCGTAGCGCGGATGCAGCGCCGACAGCTTGACGGAGACGCCTGGACGACCGGGAAGCGCGTCCGCGCCGGCGCTCCCGCCGATCTCGGCAATGGCCGAGGCGTAGGACGAGAAATAGCGCGAGGCGTCGCTCGCGGTGCGCGCGCCCTCGCCGAGCATGTCGAAGGAGTAGCGATAACGATCGTCCGAACGGGAGATCGCCTGTTCGATCGTCTCGCCGAGCACGAAATGCGCGCCCATCAGCTTCATCGCCTGCCGCGCCGCGCCGCGCAGCGCCGGCGTTCCGAGCCGCCGCGCCATATCGACGACGAGTCCGCGCGGCGTATCTTCGGCTGTAAAGACGCGCGAGGACAAGCCCAGCGCGAAAGCGCAGGCTTGAACGAGAAGCGCGTCGGAAGACGATTGGTGACGCTCGAACGCGCCGACCGTCAGCTTGTCGACGATCAATTGATCGAGCGTCACATTGTCGGGCACGCGCAGCAGCGACTCGGCGAGCGCCATCAAGGCGAGGCCCTCGCGCGTCGACAGCGCGAACTCCTGCAGAAGGTTTTCGACGCCGCCTGCGCCGCGGCGCGCGCGCGTGGCGCTCAGCAGGCGGCGCGCGACGCGCTCGACGCGCGCTTCGGCCTCCGCATCGGGAGAATCGGCGAGCAATCGTGCGGCGAGCGCTTCGTCCGCCGGATGATAGGGGGAACGGAAAGGCGCAACTGGCGACATAGGGCCTGCCTCTTCGGTACGTACGTAATCGGCCTTCAAAAAAAGGCCGGCGCTCATTCTCGGCGCGCGCATTTGTGACGACTCGAATTCGTATGGTCGCGCCGACGCCATGAGAATGCCCGAGATCAACTCATAATGGCCATGGTTATTGAAAAGGCTAGCTCAGTCCATAATTGTTGGCGCAACGAGTATCAGGGCGGGAAAATGGGCATGTCTGCTCGCTCGCGTCGAGTCATCGCGGGCGCGACGGCTCTCCTCGCCCGGAATCCATGTGCGCGACCGTCCTGTCCGCTCCTGAAAGATGGAGGGAGAAGGGCCGTCGGCCGTAAGCGGCGTAGGAGCTACGACATGCTGCCGAGCATCGACGAGATCGGGCGATATGCGGTTTTCCTCGATTTCGACGGAACCGTCGTCGAACTCGCCGATCACCCGGACGCCGTCCGGGTCGATGTCGCGACGGTGCGCCTGCTGGAAGCTCTCGGCGACAGAGTCGGTCGCGCGCTCGCGGTGATATCCGGCCGCGACATCGATGTCGTGGACAAGATGCTGCATCCGCTGGTTCTTCCAGTCGCGGGCGTTCACGGGCTGCAACGTCGCGACGCCGCCGGCCGTCTGCATCGCGCGGCGCTCGATCCGGCGGAACTCGGATCGATCTATCTTCTCATCGAGGAAGCGATCGGCAAGGAGCGCGGCGTCTTCATCGAGAGAAAAGTCGGAGCGGTCGCGCTGCATTATCGCTTGCGGCCCGAACTCGAGCGGCGATGCCGCGACATCGTCGAGAGCGTCATATGGCGCCGGCCCGAGCTGCAATTGCTGCAGGGCAAGATGGTGTTCGAGATCAGGCTCGACGGCGCGGACAAGGGCGACGTCATCGAAGCCTTTCTCCATGAGCCGCCTTTTGCCGGGCGGACGCCGATTTTCGCCGGCGACGACGTCACCGACGAGGCCGGCTTCGCCGTCGTCAACGCGCGCGGCGGAATTTCGATCAAGATCGGCGCGAACTCGACGCTCGCGCGGTTTCGCGCCGCCGATGTGCGCGAGCTGCATGCCTGGCTCTCGGCGCTCGCGCATGAGCCGCGCGAGGAGCGCGTCGGATGAGCGGCCTGGATCTCGGAGTCGTCGGCAATTGCGCCTATGCCGCGCTGATCGACCGCAACGCCAGCGTGGTCTGGTGCTGCCTGCCGCGATTCGACGCAGACCCTGTCTTCCACAGCCTGCTCGGCGGCCCGAAGGATGCGGAAGAGGGCGGATTCTTCTCGATCGAGCTGGACGACCGCGTCCATGGCGAGCAGGACTACAGCGGCAATACGGCCATTCTCGAAACCGTGCTGCACGGCAAGCAGGGATCGGTTCGCGTCACCGATTTCGCGCCGCGCTTCATGTGGCGGGATCGGTTGTTCTTTCCGCAGACGCTGGTGCGGCGGCTGACGCCGGTCTCCGGCACGCCGCGCATTCGCATTCGCCTGCGTCCGCGTTTCGACTATGGCGCGACGGCCCCCGTTCTTACCTTCGGCTCGCATCACATCCGCTATGTCGGCCCCCATACGACGCTGCGTCTGACGACCAATGCGCCGCTCGACTATATCCGCGACGAGACGCTCTTCAATCTGAACGGCTCGATCGACCTCATTCTCGGACCGGACGAGACGCTGAGCGAGGGCGTCGCGCAGACGGCGCGCTCGTTCGAGGAGCGCACCAGGAACTATTGGCAGCATTGGGTGCATCGGCTGGCCATTCCGTTCGAATGGCAGAGCGCCGTCATCCGCGCGGCCGTGACGCTGAAGCTCTGCACCTACGAAGCGACCGGCGCAATCGTCGCCGCATTGACGACGAGCATTCCGGAAGCTCCGGACACGCAGCGCAACTGGGACTATCGCTATTGCTGGGTGCGCGACGCCTATTTCGTCGTGCGCGCGCTCAATCGCATGGCGGCCATGCGAAAGATGGAGAATTATTTCTCCTGGCTGATGAATATCGTCGCCTCGGCGAGCGGTTCTCACATCCAGCCCGTCTATGGCGTCGGCCTGGAGTCGGCGCTGGACGAGCGCATCGTCACGACGCTTCCGGGCTATCGCGGCATGGGCCCGGTGCGCGTCGGCAACCAGGCCTATCAGCATTTCCAGCACGACTCTTACGGCAATGTCATTCTCGGCGTCGCCCAGGCCTTTCTCGACAGACGCCTGCTGTCGCCGCCGACGCGCATGGATTTCCTGCGCCTCGAGGATTTGGGGCGCCAAGCGCTCGCTTGCTACGATCAGCCGGACGCCGGCATGTGGGAGCTGCGTTCGCGCGCCCGCGTCCACACGACGTCGAGCCTCATGTGCTGGGCGGCCGCCGACCGCCTGGCGAAGATCGCCGAATATATCGGCGAGCCGGAGCGCGCGCGCGATTGGCGCGCCGAAGCCGAGCGCATCAGGCAGGTCATTCTCGAGCGGGCGTGGTCGCAGAAGCGGCAGGCTTTCGTCGAATCGCTCGACGGCGAATTTCTCGACGCCGGCGTCCTGCTGATGATCGAGGTCGGCTTCATCGATCCCAATGATCCGCGCATGATCTCGACGATGCAGCAGATCGAGACGACGCTCGGCCGCGGACCGCACATGATGCGCTATGAGGCCGCGGACGATTTCGGAACTCCGAAGACGGCGTTCAACACCTGCTCGTTCTGGCGCATCGACGCCCTGGCGCGGATGGGACGGATCGAGGAGGCGCGCGGTCATTTCGAAGCGCTTCTCTCCTGTCGCAACCGACTCGGCATGATGTCGGAGGACGTCGACGTTCAAACCGGCGAGTCATGGGGAAATTATCCGCAAACCTATTCCATGGTCGGCATCATCAATTGCGCGATGCGGCTGTCGCGCTCATGGGAGAAGGCGATATGAAACGACTCGTCGTCGTGTCCAATCGGGTCGCGGACCCCGGCTGCAGCCAGGCGTTCGGCGGCTTGGCGGTGTGCATTCTCGACGCGCTTCGCAAGCGCGGCGGCATGTGGTTCGGGTGGAATGGCGATATCGTCGGCGACGAGAGCGATCTTAGCGCCACGAGCGTCAAATTCGACGATCTGACGCTCGCGACCGTGCCGCTCACCGAGCGCGACTATCGTGAATATTACCTCGGCTTCGCCAACGCCGCGCTGTGGCCCGTCCATCACTACCGGCTCGATCTGGCGCGTTTCACGCCGGAAGCGAGCGACGGCTATCGGCGCGTGAACGATCGTTTCGCGCAGACGCTCGCTCCCATGCTGAAGCCGAGCGATCTCTTGTGGGTGCATGACTATCATCTCATACCGCTCGGCGCGAGCCTGCGGGCGCGGGGCGTCGCCAATCGCATCGGCTTCTTCCTGCATATTCCCTTTCCGCCGCCGGAGGTGCTCGTCGCCATGCCGGAGCACGAATGGCTGATGAAGGCGTTCATCGAATATGATCTCGTCGGCTTTCAGACGAAGACCGATCAGGCGAATTTCTGCCGTTTCATGTGCGATTTCATGCAAGGCGAGACGATCTCTCCCGATGTCCTGCGAGTGGAGGGAAAGACCTTGTCGGCCGCCGTTTTTCCGGTCGGCATAGATGTCGACGCTTTCGCCGCCATGGCCGCGAGCCCCGGGGCGGCCAAGAGAATCCAGCGGCTGCACAGGGCCGGCGAACCGCGCATCAACGTCATCGGCGTCGATCGCCTGGATTACACCAAGGGGCTGCCGGACCGCTTGCGGTCGTTCAAGCGTCTGCTCGAAATGTACCCGAAGAATTGCAAGGCCGTCACCTTGATGCAGATCGCTCCGCCGACGCGCGAGGATGTGAGGGCCTATGCGGATATTCGCCACGAGCTCGAGGCGCTGTCGGGCGAAATCAACGGACAGTTCGGCGATTTCGACTGGACGCCCGTGCGTTATATCCACCGCAGGGTGGACCGCGACACATTGGCGGCGCTCTATCGCGGCAGTCAGGTCGGCCTCGTCACGCCCTTGCGCGACGGCATGAATCTCGTGGCGAAGGAATATATCGTCGCGCAGGACCCGGAAAATCCCGGCGTGCTGATCCTCTCGCGTTTCGCCGGCGCCGCCGAGGACCTTCAGGAAGCCCTGATCGTCAATCCCTACGACGCCGACGAAGTCGCCCATGCGATGCAGAAGGCGATCATGATGCCGCGCGCCGAGCGCATCGAGCGTCACGCGGCGCTTCTGGCGCGGGTCCGCAAGCACGACGCCTATAATTGGATGGGCGGATTCTTACGTGCATTGAGCGCATGCCGTATCCCGCTCGCGGCGTGAATCTTCTCGGATCGCCTGCGGCGACGAGGTTCGGGAGAGTCTTAACATCCTATAAACAGAAGTCGCCGATACTCGGGGCCTGTCAGCCTGGGGCATGTCTCGTGAGCTATTCTCTGTCGACCGGGGCCTGCTCCTCGCCTCGTCGACGCGAACGGAAAAGCAATCGGCATGACGACGCTGTCCTCCTATCTGCAGATCGCCGGCAATCTGACCAAATGGCGGTCGATCGCCGCCAAATCGCCCGACGTCGCCATTCAGACGAAATATTTCCAGGACAATATCGGCAAGGTGAAGTCGGTCGACGATTTTCTGAAAGACGCGCGGCTGTTCGATTATGCGATGACGGCCTTCGGCCTCGGCGACATGACCTACGCCAAGGGCATGATGAAAAAGGTGCTCGAAGACGGCGTCTCCAGCAATTCGGCGCTCGCCAACAAGCTGAACAATTCGAATATCAATGCCTTCGCCAAAGCCTTCGATTTCGCCGGCGCCGGCGCGCAGGCGACCTCTTCGTCGACGCTCGTCGCCAATGTCGTCGGCCGCTATACGGAACAGGCGCTCGAGACCACGCAGGGACAGGAAAATCCGGGCGTCCGGCTCGCCTTGTATTTCCGCGAGCACGCCCCGAGCGTGACGAGCGTCTATGGGATACTCGCGGACAAGAATTTGCTGACCGTCGTCCAGACGGCGCTGGGCGTCTCGCCGCTCGCCTCGGCGCAGCCGGTGGACACGCAGGCGAGGCTCTTGAAAGCCAAACTCGATCTCTCGGATTTTCAGGACCCGAAGAAGCTGCAGAATTTCATAACGCGCTTCGCCGCGATGTACGACATCGACAATAGCTCGACATCGGACTCCACGATTTCGATTCTGTTCGGCAATTTATGAATGTTCGATCCGCGCCGCGCGGCCTCAACGCTGCGCGTGGCGACGGTGGCCGCGGTGGCGGACGGCATGCCGGCGGCCGCTCAGCCCCCAGCTCGAGGAAATCGCCGGTCCGGCCGTCGCGCCGGTAATGCCCCCGGCGACGAGGCCGATCGGTCCGGCTACGACGGCGCCGGCCAGCGCGCCGAGCGCTCCGTCCAACACCCGCTCTTGCGCCAGGACCGTCGTCGAGGCGAGTGGAACGAGAGCGGCGGCGAGAAGCAATCTGCGCATGGGTTCCTCGGCTTTATGTCTTTCGCGCGTTTTCCGGCGCGAATCATATCCGATTCGGCGGGAAGCGCTGTCGAGGCCGAGGAGTAGGAACCGATATGGGCTATTCCAAGGCTCCGTCTCAGCAGCCGCCGCCGTCGCAAAAGGAGGGCGCGAAGGTCATCGCCAGCAGCGCCGATTCGGCGGCCCGCACCAAAAGGGCGAAGCCGAAGGCCAGCGCCGTCGCCAGAATGAGCGACCAGGCGATCCGTTCGATCATGACAAGCTCCACCGAACTCGGCCGATGGAGCGATGCTAGGATCATTAATCTATCTTGTCGATAGACTTTTACGTTTGCGCGCGAACCGGATTTTCTCGCCGCCCGAACCGGCGCGCGGTCATAGTCTCAATACAATAAAAAATATCATGATTTCGGTGCCCTTGACTCTTCGGAAGGAGAGGAGCAGCATGAGAACAAATATAGAACTTACGGAAGCGAAGGGACCGATGTCGCAGGGCGGCGTTTCGGAACGGATTCTCTTTTTGCGCCGGTCGATCGCCGCGCTCGAGGCGGGAGACGGTCGCGCGCGGCCCCATGAGGGAGCGGCCGAGCCGGCGGCCGATCTGTTGGAGAGGCTGTTCGAGGCTTCGAGCGTCGGCGCGAGCGAGATCGTCCCGGCGCGGGCGAAGGACGCGGCTTCGGCGGCGAGTTTTACTTTCGCGCTCGCCCTGCGCTGCGTCCGCCGCCGGCCGGAGGCGGGGATCGTCTGGATCGCCGAGGACATGGTCGCGCGCGAGATCGGCCTTCCCTATGGGCGGGGCCTGCAGGCGGCGGGCCTTGCGATGGAGCGCCTCGTGCTGGTGCGCACGCGCCGCCCTCACGAGACCCTCTGGGCCATGGAAGAGGCTCTAAAGAGCGCGGCGGCGGCTGTCGTCGCCGAAAGCTGGGCGTCCATGAAGGCCTATGATCTGACCGCCTCGCGGCGTCTGGCGCTGGCCGCGCGGCGGGGAGGGAGCGCCGGCCTTCTGCTGCTTCCTCGCGCCGCGGGCGAGGCGATGAGACTGGCGAGCGCCGCGCAGGCGCGTTTCGAAATCGCCTCCTCCTTCTCCCAGCGGGCCGAGAGCCTCTCGCGCCGCCTGCCCCTACCGGGGCTTCTCGCCTGGGGCCTGCGCATCGCCAAGGCGCGCGCCGGTCTTCTCGGCCCGGGGAGCGATTTCGACCCGCAGGGCTGGCGCGACATTGTTTTCGACCATGAAAAGGCTCAATTCCGCCATGCGCTGTCTCGCCGTGTTTCTGCCTCGCCTGCCGACCGACCGGATTCTCCGCGGGTCGCGGGCGAGAGATGGCGGGAGAGCGCCTGACGCTGGCGCTCCTCTCGCCGTCTGGGCGAAGATCAAAGGCGGCGATTATCTGACCGCCGTCGACGCGCGCGCTCGGGGATTGGGGCTCGCGGCCGGCATGGCGGCCGCCGACGCCAGGGCCATGCGCCCTTCTCTGCGGCTCGAGGAGGCCGATCCCACGGCCGACGCCGCGCTGCTCGCGGCGATCGCCGATTGGTGCCGGCGGTTCACGCCGCTCGCGGCGATCGATCCGCCGGACGGAATCCTGATGGATGTGAGCGGCGCCGCTCATCTGTTCGGCGGCGAGACGTCCATGCTGGAGGAGGTCGAGCGCCGCCTCCAGGCGCAGGGTCTCGCGGCGCGCGCCGCGCTCGCGCCCGGTCCCGCTTTGGCGCGGGCGCTCACGCGTTTTTCGCGGCTGCGTCATATTCCGGCGGACGCCTCGCGGGAGGAGATCGAGAAAGTCGCCGCGAGCCTGCCCATCGCCGCGCTTCGTCTCGACGAGGCGGCGCAAAACGCGCTGGCCCGCGCGGGGCTGCGCAGCCTCGGCGATCTGCTCGGAAGGCCGCGCGCGCCTTTCGCCGCCCGTTTCGGAGCGAAGGCCGTCGCCCGCCTCGACGCCATCGCCTGCCGGACGCGCGATCCGATCGCGCCGCGTTTCGAGGCTCCGGATTTCATGGCGGAGCGCCGCTTCCCCGACGGGCTGACGCGGATCGAGGACATAGAGCGGACCTTGCTCGCCCTGGCGCGCGAACTCTGCATTCTGCTGGAGCGCCAAGGCGTCGGCGCGAGAAAGGTCGAGGCCGCCTTCTATCGCGTCGACGGCGCGGTCCGGCATATCGAGACGGGAACGAGCCGGCCGCTGCGCGAGCCGGAGCTCCTCGCCCTGCTGCTGCGCGAACGTCTGGCGGTTCTCGCCGATGAGGGGCTCGACACGGGCTATGGCTTCGACGTGCTGCGGCTCGGCGCGAGCGAGGTCGAGCGTTGCGCGACGCCCCAAGCCGATCTCGGCCTCGCAGGCGACATGCGGAACGTCGGCGCGCCGGACCTCGCCGACCTCGCCGATCGGCTCGGCGCGCGGCTCGGGCTGCGCCGCGTCCTGCGTCTCTATCCGCAGGCGACGCATATTCCGGAGTTCGCCGTCGCCGCCCTTCCCGCCTCTTCGCCGCCGCCGGCCATCCCGGGGGAAACGATTGCGCCCGCGTTCTTGCACGGGGGCGAGGGGCCGCCCGCCCGTCCGTTGCGTCTCCTCGAACGGCCCGAGCCGATCGACGCCGTCGCGCTCACGCCGGACGGGCCGCCGCTGCGGTTTCGCTGGCGGCGCGCGCTGCACGAACTCGCCGCTTTCGAAGGTCCCGAGCGCATCGCGCCGCAATGGTGGAGCGCGCGAGACGACGCCGCGACGCGCGATTATTTCTACGCCGAGGATCGGGACGGCCAGCGCTTCTGGCTCTTTCGCGAAGGGCTGTTCGGCCGCGAACGCGCGCATCCGCGCTGGTTCGTGCATGGACTGTTTTGAACGGGCGCGAGCCTCGCCGCCGAGCCTCGCCGCAATGAGAGCGAATCGTCATCTTATCGTCATGCTTTCGGATGAAATCGAAACCATCCGCCGCTGGCGGAGTTCTTCTTGCGAAGCCTGTTCGGGGCGACGGATCGTCATTGTCGTGGGTGAGCGTCTCCAAGCATTTCGATCGCCTTTGAATTCTCCGACTCGTCGGCGTATCGAAGACGCATATTTTTTAAATTTACGGCGACGTCGCGAGAGTAACGGGACATTGATGCGACAAGACAGCGATCTTGCGGAGGCCGACGCGGCCTCGATCGAGCGGTCCATGTCGGGCGATCTCGCGACGGCCGAACCCCAAAGGATAGGGGCCGGCCGCGCGAGCGGCTTCGTCGCGACGGCGCGGCGCTATGTGGCGCCGAGCCTCGGCAAGATATTGGGCGGCGTCGCCAGCCTCGCGGTGTTCGCGCTGGCGGGCTTCGTGCTGGCGGGGGTCGTCTCGAGCGTCAAATTCGCCGATGTTCGCGGCGCGATCGCCGCGACGAGCGCCGAGCAGGTTCTGGGCGCGCTGGTCTTCACCGCTCTCTCCTATTTCGCGCTCACGGGCTATGACGCCTTGGCGCTGCGCCAATTGCGCCTGCGCGTCGCTTATCGCATCGCTTCGCTCGCCTCCTTCGCGAGCTACGCCTTTTCCTTCAATCTCGGATTTCCGGTCGTCACCGGCGCCGCCGTCCGTTATTGGATCTATTCCCGCGCCGGCCTCACCGCCTTGCAGGTCGCCAATGTCACGGTCATCGCGGGCGTGACGTTCTGGCTCGGAATGACGGCGGTGGTGGGGGCTGGCCTGCTCGCCCGCGCGAGCGAGATCGCGGCGATCGACAAATTGCCGTCGTTCCTGAACTTCGCGCTCGGCGTGCTGGCGACGGCGGGCGTCCTCTCCTATGCCGCCTGGGTGTCCGTGCGCCGCCGCCGCGTGCGCCTGCGCGGGCATTTGTTCGAATTGCCGGGATTATGGCTCACCTCGGGACAGACGGTTCTCGGCGTCGCCGATCTCTGCTGCGCCGCCGCCGCTCTCTATATGCTGCTGCCGCACGACACGAGCCTGGATTTCTTCACCTTTCTCGCGATCTATGTCTTCGCCTGCATTCTCGGCGTCATCAGCCACGCGCCGGGCGGCATCGGGGTGTTCGAGGCGACGATGCTGAACGCTCTGCCGGCGCAATCGCAAGAGAGCGTTCTCGCCTCGCTGCTGCTGTTTCGCGTCGTCTATTATTTCGCGCCGTTCGTCCTCGCTCTGGCGTTTCTCGGCGCCGACGAAGGCTCGCGCCGCTGGAGCAGCCTGCGCGAGGCGATATTGAAAAGCGTGGAAGGACGCGAGTGAGGTACATTGCCGGTCTCGCTCCGGATTGCCGATCGCGCGGGTCGCGCGTTTCGGGAACGACACGCGAGCTCGTCGATCGGACTTGGAACGATTCTTTGTTAAGAAATGAAATCTCCAAAATTTTTTCTCGTGAGGGGAGCGAATGCCCGATCTGCGACGACGCTATCAAGGCGAGGCCCTGCTCGGCCTGGTGATCGACGCTTTGCCCGAGGCGGTTTTCGTCATCGATGCGGAAGCACGCATCATCTCGGCCAATCGCGCCGCGCGCACCGTGCTGCCTTCGCTGCGTTCGAACGATCCGTTGGCGCGCAGCCTGCGCTCGCCCGATGTTCTCGACGCGCTGGAGCGCGTCCTGCACGGCGGGGCGCCCGAGAAGGTCATCTGGGTCGAGCGGCTGCCCGTGGAGTGCTGGTTCGAGGTGCATATCGCTCCCCTGCGGCTCGAGGGCTATGAGACCGCCGCCGTCGCGAGCCTGCGCGATCTGACCGAGGCGCGCCGCGTCGAGCGGATGCGCGTCGATTTCGTGGCCAACGCCAGCCACGAATTGCGCACGCCGCTCGCTTCGCTTCTCGGCTTCGTCGAGACCCTGCAGGGGCCGGCGCGCGACGACGAAAAGGCGAGAGAGCGCTTTCTCTCGATCATGCGCGAGCAGGCTCAGCGCATGGCCCGGCTCGTCGACGATCTCCTGTCCCTGTCGCGAATCGAGCAGCATCTGCATCTGCGTCCCGACACGCCGGTCGATCTCTCCATCCTCGTCGCGCATATCGTCGATACGCTCGCGCCGATGGCGGAGGACAATGGCCTGACGCTGGAGCTCGACATCGGCGGGCCCGTCGTCGCGCCGGGCGATCGCGACGAGCTGGCGCGCGTCGCCGAGAATTTGATCGAAAACGCGATCAAATACGGCGCCGGGCCGGTGGAGATTTCGCTCTCGGCGGTCGGCTCCTCGGCGATTTTCTCGGTGCGCGACCATGGGGCCGGCATCGCGCCGGAGCATCTTCCCCGCCTCACGGAGCGCTTCTACCGGATCGACGCGGGCAAGAGCCGCGCGAAGGGCGGGACGGGCCTCGGGCTCGCCATCGTCAAACATATCGTCGCGCGCCATCGCGGCCGGCTGACGATCGATTCTGCGCCGGGGAGGGGCTCGACATTTCGCGTATTTTTGCCGCTAATCGACCCCGAAAAAGCCTGAAGCCGTGCTGACGGCAAAGATATTCATGTATAATATCAATATATTATATCGTCATCCAAGCGTCATCTGAAAGTCGTAAAAGACTCGCCGTGCGGGCCTAGTGTGCTGCCGCTGGGGCGCTGATCGCCCGTGACAGTGAAGCTCGAGTTCGAAAGAGACACACCAAATGATCTCCAGGATTTTCCAACGCGCGGCGCTGACCGCAGCGATCGTCGTGGGCGCGGCGAGCGTCGCCTCCGCCGTCGACATCTCCGGCGCCGGCGCCACTTTCCCCTATCCGATCTACGCCAAATGGGCGGACGCCTATAAGAAAGAGACGGGCGCCGGCCTCAATTATCAGTCGATCGGCTCGGGCGGCGGCATCAAGCAGATCAAGGCGCGCACCGTGACCTTCGGCGCTTCCGACCAGCCTCTGAAGGCCGAGGATCTGGAAGCCGCCGGATTGACGCAGTGGCCGCAGGTCATCGGCGGCATCGTCCCGGTGCTCAATCTCGACGGCGTCGTCTCCGGCGACATCACGCTCGACGGCAAGACGCTCTCGAGCATCTTCCTCGGCGAGATCAAGAGCTGGGACGACGCGGCGATCAAGAAGCTCAACCCCAAGGTGAAACTGCCGTCGCAGGCGATCGCCGTCGTGCATCGCTCGGACGGCTCCGGCACGACCTTCAACTTCACCAATTATCTCTCCAAGGTCAGCCCGGACTGGAAGGCCAAGGTGGGCGAGAACTCCGCCGTCGAATGGCCGGTCGGCATCGGCGCCAAGGGCAACGAGGGCGTCGCCAACAATGTGGCGAACACCAAGGGCTCGATCGGCTATGTCGAATACGCCTACGCCAAGCAGAACAAGCT
>PQAN01000291.1 GCA_003105285.1 Methylocystaceae bacterium | reverse complement strand
TCGCCATGCGTGCCGATATAGACGACGAAGGCGCCCGGCTCGATGGCGATCTCATCGGCGCCGAGATTGAAGACGAGATCGAGCGCGCCGGCCTTGGCGATATGCTCGGCGTCGAGCCCGCCCTGACCGGGCGTGAAGCCGAGATCGAGCGCGCCGACGCGCGCCGCCGCCGTATGCAGGACGCTGAAGCCGTTCCAGCCTTCGGCTAGTCCGCCGTGGCGCTCGGCCGCCTGTGCGGCGAGGGCGAGAATGGCTCGGCCATCGGCGCGCGTCAGCGAGCCTTGGCCGATGAGCACGAGGCGCTTCTTCGACGCCGGCTGCTCGCTCTGGATGAAGCGCACCAGCGCGTCCGGGCCGGCGCCGAGATAGTCGTAGCCGTAAGTGAGGTCGGCCCGCTCGCCGACGACCGAGATGGGAAAGCCGCCCTTCAGCCAGCGCTTGCGGATGCGCGCGTTGAGAACAGGCGCCTCCTTGCGCGGGTTCGAGCCTATGATCAGCAGCGAATCGGCCTCTTCGATTCCGGCGATCGTCGCGTTGAACAGGTAGGAGGAGCGTCCGTAGCGCGGATCGAGCTTCGTCCCGTCCTGGCGGGCGTCGAGATGGACGCTGCCGAGCTGCTGAACGAGCAGCTTCAGAGCGAAAATTTCCTCGAGCGCCGCGAGATCGCCGACGAGAGCGCCGAGCCGTTGCGCCGGCGTCGCTTTCACTTTCGCGGCGACGGCGGCCAAGGCCTCCCGCCAGGAGGCCGGACGCAGACGGCCGTTCTCGCGAATATAGGGCCGATCGAGCCGCTGCGTCTTGAGGCCGTCGACGACCTGACGCGTCTTGTCGGAAATCCACTCCTCGTTCACCGCCTCGTTGAGGCGCGGCAGAATGCGGATGACCTCGCGTCCGCGCGAGTCGACGCGGATCGCCGAGCCGAGCGCGTCCTGCACGTCGATCGTCTCGGTCTTTTGATATTCCCAAGGCCGCGCGCGGAAATTCTGCGGCTTCGGCAGCAGCGCGCCGACGGGGCAGAGATCGGTCACATTGCCCTGCAGCTCCGAGGTCATGGCGGTCTGCAAATAGGTGGTGATCTCCATATCCTCGCCGCGGCCGATCGCGCCCATGTCGCTCGTGCCGGCGATCTCGGCCGTGAAGCGGACGCAGCGGGTGCAATGGATGCAGCGGTTCATTGCCGTCTTGACGAGCGGACCGATATATTTGTCCTCGACGGCGCGCTTGTTCTCGGCGTAGCGCGAGCTGTCGCCGCCGAAGGCCAGCGCCTGGTCCTGCAGGTCGCATTCGCCGCCCTGATCGCAGATCGGGCAGTCGAGCGGATGGTTGATGAGCAGGAACTCCATCACGCCTTCGCGCGCCTTCTTCACCATCGGCGATTTGGTGAAGACTTCCGGCGGCTCGCCATTCGGGCCGGGACGCAGATCCTTCACCGCGATGGCGCAGGAGGCCTGCGGCTTGGGCGGCCCGCCCTTCACCTCGACGAGGCACATGCGGCAATTGCCGGCGATCGACAGGCGCTCGTGAAAGCAAAAGCGCGGCACTTCGGCGCCCGCCTCCTCGCACGCCTGCAGCAGCGTGTATTCGGCGGGAACGTCAACCTCTACGCCATCGACGAGAATCTTGGTCATTTGAATGCCTTACTCCGCCGCCACGCGCACGGGCTCGGGATGCGGATTGGCCGCATAGCGATCGATGCGCTTTTCGATTTCGCCACGGAAATGATTGATGAGACCCTGGATCGGCCAGGCCGCCGCATCCCCGAGCGCGCAGATCGTATGGCCTTCGATCTGCTTGGAGACGTCGAACAGCATATCGATCTCGCGCTTATGCGCGCGTCCTTCCGCCATGCGCGTCACGACGCGCCACATCCAGCCCGTGCCCTCGCGGCACGGCGTGCACTGGCCGCAGCTCTCGTGCTTGTAGAAATAGGAGATGCGCGCGATGGCGCGGATGATGTCGGTGGACTTGTCCATGACGATCACCGCCGCCGTGCCGAGACCCGAGCCGAGCTTGACCAGGCTGTCGAAATCCATCGGACAGTCGATGATCTGATCGGCCGGAACGAGGCGGACCGACGAGCCGCCGGGGATGACGGCCAAGAGATTGTCCGCGCCGCCGCGCACGCCGCCGCAATGCTTGTCGATGAGTTCGCGGAACGGAATCGACATCGCCTCTTCGACATTGCACGGCCGATTCACATGGCCGGAGATCGAAAACAGCTTGGTGCCGGTGTTGTTGGGCTTGCCGATGCCGGCGAACCAAGACGAGCCGCGCCGCAGGATCGTCGGAACGACGGCGATGGACTCGACATTATTGACGGTGCTGGGGCAGCCATAGAGGCCGACATTGGCGGGGAAGGGCGGCTTCAATCGCGGCATGCCCTTCTTGCCCTCGAGGCTCTCGATGAGCGCCGTCTCCTCGCCGCAGATGTACGCGCCGGCGCCGTGATGGACATAGAGATCGAACGGCCAGCCGTGGATATTGTCCTTGCCGATGAGCTTGGCTTCGTAGGCCTCGTCCACGGCGCGCTGCAGAGCTTCGCGCTCGGCGATGAATTCGCCGCGAACATAGATGTAGGACGCATGCGCGCCGATGGCGAAGGAGGCGATGAGTGCGCCCTCGACCAGCGTGTGCGGATCATTGCGCATGATCTCGCGGTCCTTGCAGGTGCCGGGCTCCGATTCGTCGGCGTTGATGACGAGATAAGAGGGCCGCGCCGGGTCGGGCTTCGGCATGAAGGACCATTTGAGGCCGGTGGAAAAGCCCGCCCCACCGCGCCCGCGCAGCCCCGAATCCTTCACCTCTTGGATGATTTTGTCCTTGCCCTTTTCGAGCAGCGCCTTGGTATTGTCCCAAGCGCCGCGCGAGCGCGCGCCGGCGAGGCTCTTGTCGCCCAGCCCGTAGAGATTGGTGAAGATGCGATCCTTGTCGGCGAGCATGTCTCGTCTTCCCTCACTTCGCCTGCGCGCTCGAGCCGTCGCCGTAGAACGACGTGAGGCTGGTCAGTCCGCCGGCGGGCTCCGAGGAGACGCGGCCCGCCTGCGAGCCGGTCTTCACCGGCCGGCCGGCGGCGAGATCGTCGAGCAGCTTCTCGAAATTCTCACGCGTCAAATCCTCGTAATAATCGTCGTTGATCTGCACCATCGGCGCATTGCAGCAGGCGCCGAGGCATTCGACTTCGAGCCAGGAGAACAGGCCGTCCGCCGTCACCTTGCGCTGCGGGCCGACTCGGCGTTCGAGGACGGCGATGAGATCGTCGGAGCCCGACAGCATGCAGGGCGTGGTGCCGCAGAGCTGGATGTAATATTTGCCCACCGGCTCGAGGTTGAACATCGTGTAGAAGGTGGCGACCTCGAGCACGCGGATGTAAGGCATGCCGAGCGTCTCCGCGACCTTTTCGATCGCCTTCTGCGGCAGCCAATAGTCGTTCTGCTTCTGCGCCTGCCACAGCGCCGGCACGACGGCGGAGGCTTGGCGTCCGTCCGGATATTTGGCGATCTGGCGTTCGAGCCACGCTTTGTTCTCGGGCGTGAACTCGAAACTTTCCGGCTGTTGCTCGGCGAGACGGCGGACTGACATTAGCGATCGACCTCCCCGAAGACGATATCGAGCGAACCGAGAATCGCCGAGACGTCGGCGAGCAGATGGTCCTTGCAGAGAAAATCCATGGCCTGAAGATGCGCGAAGCCGGGCGAACGAATCTTGCAGCGATAGGGTTTGTCGGTGCCGTCGGACACCAGATAGACGCCGAATTCGCCCTTCGGTGCCTCGACGGCCGAATAGACCTCGCCGGCGGGAACCCTGAACCCTTCGGTATAGAGCTTGAAATGATGGATCAGCGCCTCCATCGAGCGCTTCATTTCCGAGCGGGGCGGCGACACGATCTTATTGTTCACTGTCGCGACAGGGCCACGGTTCTCGGCCTTCAGCAATTTTTCGACGGCCTGTTTGATGATGGAGGTCGACTGGCGCATCTCCTCCATGCGGATGACGGCGCGGTCGTAGCAGTCGCCGTGCTTGCCGATCGGAATGTCGAACTCGAACTCCTCATAGGCGTCGTAGGGGCGCGCCTTGCGCAGATCCCAGGGCGCGCCGGAGCCGCGCACCATCACGCCCGAAAAGCCGAATTTCCACGCATCCTCGAGCGAAATGACGCCGATGTCGACATTGCGCTGCTTGAAGATGCGATTGCCGATGAATAATTCCTCGAGATCGTCGCACAGCTTCAGGAACGGATCGCAGAAGGCGCCGATGTCCTCGACGAGCTCGTCGGGCAGGTCGCGGGCGACGCCGCCGGGGCGGAAGTAGTTGGCGTGCATGCGCGCGCCGCTCGCGCGTTCATAGAACACCATGAGCTTCTCGCGCTCCTCATAGCCCCACAAAGGCGGCGTGAGCGCGCCGACGTCCATGGCCTGCGACGTGACGTTCAAGAGATGCGACAGAAGACGGCCGATCTCCGCGTAGAGCACGCGAATGAGCTGGCCGCGTCTCGGAACCTCGACGCCGAGCAATTGCTCGATGCCGAGACAGAATGCGTGCTCCTGATTCATCGGCGCGCAATAGTCGAGACGATCGAAATAGGGCACGTTCTGCAGATAGGTGCGCGCCTCGATCAGCTTCTCGGTGCCGCGATGCAGGAAGCCGACATGCGGATCGCAGCGTTCGACGACTTCGCCGTCGAGCTCGAGAATGAGGCGCAGCACGCCATGCGCCGCCGGATGCTGCGGCCCGAAGTTGATGTTGAAGTTGCGGAGGCTCTGGTCGTTCATCGGGACTGTCCCAGGCGGGAGAGGGGCGAGTAGCGAGTGGCGAATTGCGAATAGGCGTTCATGGGGCGCTTTTTCACTTACTCGCCTTCTCATCTCCCGGCAGGTCGTATTGGACGCCCTCCCAGGGCGAGAGGAAATCGAACTTGCGATATTCCTGTGTCAGATTGATCGGTTCGTAGACGACGCGCTTCTGCTCGTCGTCGTAGCGGACCTCGACGAAGCCGGACATCGGAAAGTCCTTGCGCAGCGGGTGACCGTCGAAGCCGTAGTCGGTCATGATGCGGCGCAGATCGGGGTGGCCGGAGAAAGTCACGCCGAACAGATCGTATGTTTCGCGCTCGAACCAATCGGCCCCAGGGTAGAGCCCGGTCAGAGAGGCGACCGGCGTGTCCTCGTCCGTCTGCGTCTTCACGCGGATGCGGCGGTTGTGCTTGGGCGATAGCAGGTGAAGGACGACGTCGAAGCGCTGCTCGCGCTCTGGATAATCGGCGGCGGTGATGTCGGTGAAGCTGACGAAGAGAAAAGCTGGATCGTCCCGCAGCACGCGCGCGACGTCGAGCCAGCGCGCCCGCTCCACCTCGAGAGTCAGCTCGCCGTAGGCGATCTTGACGCTTTTCACCGCGCCGGGCAGGGCGGCGGCGATCTCCCCGCCCAGAGTTTCGAGTTCCGCACTCATCGAGCCAACCTCGTTACGAGAAGCCGACGCGTAACGCCCGTCGGCTCTCTGTCTCGCGTCCTTCATGCGCGCGCCGTCGGCGAGACGTCCGCGAGGGGCGTCTCGCCGACGGCGCCACGGCTCATCGTTCGATCGTTCCGCTGCGCCTGATCTTCTTTTGCAGGAGCAGCACGCCATAGACGAGCGCCTCTGCAGAAGGCGGGCAGCCGGGAACATAGATGTCCACCGGAATGATGCGGTCGCAGCCACGCACGACCGAATAGGAATAATGATAATAGCCGCCGCCGTTGGCGCAGGAGCCCATGGAGATGACGTATCGTGGCTCCGGCATCTGATCGTAGACCTTGCGGAGCGCCGGCGCCATCTTGTTGGTCAGCGTGCCGGCGATGATGATGACGTCCGACTGGCGCGGACTGGCGCGCGGCGCGAAGCCGAAGCGCTCGAGATCGTAGCGCGGCATGGCGGCCTGGATCATCTCGACCGCGCAGCAGGCGAGACCGAAGGTCATCCACATGAGCGAGCCGGTGCGCGCCCAATTGATGATGTCGTCGGTCGCCGTGACAAGAAAGCCCTTGTCCGCGAGCTCGTCGTTCAGATTGACGAAGAACGGATCGTCGGAGCCGACCGGCTTGCCGGTTCGCGGGTCGATGAGCCCTTTGGCCTGCGGCGCGACGAGGGTCTGGCCCTGGCTGGTGATCAATCCCATTCGAGCGCTCCCTTGCGCCATTCATAGACGAAGCCGACGGTCAGCACGCCGAGAAACAGCATCATCGACCAGAAGCCGAACGCGCCCGCCTCCTTGAACGCCACGGCCCAGGGAAACAGAAAGGCGACTTCGAGATCGAAGACGATGAACAACAGCGCCACGAGATAGAATCGCACGTCGAACTTCATGCGCGCGTCGCCGAACGGATTGAAGCCGCACTCGTAGGCCGAGAGCTTCTCCGGGTCGGGCGCCTTGAAGGCGACGAGGAAGGGCGCGATCAGCAGCGCGCCGGCGATCGCCGCCGAAAGCGCTGCGAAGATCACGAGCGGCAGATATTGTTCGAGAAGGCTCGGCATGTGGCGAAGTCCGACTTTTGGCGGCGGGGGCGGCAGGCCGTTTCGGGAGCGGTCTCCCGGGCGCCGTCTGACCGCGCGTTCCGTAACCCAGCGTATAGGTCAAAGCAAGAGACAAGCTCGTCTTTGCCGGTTCGATCGAAAGATTGAGCCTTCAGTCGAAGGCCGTGGAATGAAAAATCGCGCGCGGCGCCTAGGTTTCAGGCGGAAAGCCCATGGCGTTCGAGACGAACGCCGCCGCCTTCATCTCCTCGAAGCGCCGCTGGCGGCGGACGAGCGCTTCCTCGTCGAATCCCCAGGCGTTCATCTGAAAGTCTTCGTCGACATGGGCGGCCGTCCAGGCGGCGTCGACGTCGATTTCACGATGAGCGACCGCCAGGGCGATCACGCTGGAGCCGGTCAGCGTCGTCATTATATGGAGCGCCGCGAGGCGGAAAGGCGACGCGGCGTCGTCGCCGACATAGCGGCGGATCGCCAGGGCGAGCGCGCGCACCGCTGTCTCGGGCTGCTCGACGAAGATGACGCCTTCGGTCGAGACGAGTTCGGCGCCGAGTTTCTCCTCGGCGAAAACAACGAGTGGATTCCATGCTTTCGCCTGCGCCAGGGCGAGGCGAACCGGCTCGGAGGCGCGATAGCTGACGAGGTCCGAGCGCCCGTATTTCACGACATCCGCCTCGACCTCGCCCATTTGCCCGGCGACGCCGTCGATCGCCGAATTGACGAGCCGCGTCAGCGGCATGGAGGAGGGGTCGATTCGTTCGCCCTGCCGCGCCCATTCTTCGGCCTGCGCCTGTGCGAGCGCGAGGGAGGGCGTGACGACAAGGCGTCGGCCCGGCGTTTTCACGGTTTTTCCGTCCAGGACGACGGCGAAGCCGCCGTCGTTGGCGGCGACCTCGGCCGCCTTGTAGAATCGTTTCGGCAGTTCCGGCCGCGCGCCCTGGGCCGCGGCGCGCAGCGGATCGCGTTCTTCCCGCTGAATGAACAGGCCCTCGGCGAGGCCGTCCGGTTCGCGCGTCATGCACGGCTCCCCATGGTCATCGGATCATTCGTCCGGCGCAGCCGATATGGGGTCGTCCTGCTTCACGTCGAAGCCGAAGAAGTCCCAAGTTTTCTGCATATGCGGCGGCAGCGGCGCGGTCACGTCGATGAGGCCGCCCTTGGGATGCGGCAGGATCAGCCGCCGCGCCAATAAATGGAGCTTGGGCTCGAGCTCGCGCGGCATGGCCCGCATGGGATCGCGCCGGCGTATTTCGTCCTCCGGGCGATGTCCGTATTTCGGATCGCCGAAGATCGGGCAGCCGATCGCCTCCGCATGCGCGCGGAGCTGGTGCGTGCGTCCGGTGAGCGGCTTCATCGACAGCCAAGAGCAACGCGGCGCCGCCTTTTCGACGATCGCATAATAGGTCAGCGAATGCTGGGCGTCGGCGTCGCCATGACGGGCGACGCGCATTTTTTCGCGCGATTCGGCCTCGTCGCGGCGCTTGCCCCCCGCCCGGCCGGCCGGCCGGTCGTCGCCCATGCCGGCGCCCTTGGCGAGATAGAGCGAGACGCGGCCCTGCGCCGGTTTCGGCACGCCTTCGACCAGCGCCCAATAGATTTTCTTCGCTTGCCGCGAGCGGAAGATTTCGCCGAGCTCGGCGGCGGTACGGCGATTTTTTGCGATGAGCAGCAGGCCGGACGTGTCCCGGTCCAGCCGATGCACGAGGACCGGCCGCGTATCCCCTTTCGCCAGCGCTTCCAGCATTCCGTCGATATGGCGCTTCATGCCGGAGCCGCCCTGCACGGCGAGGCCGAAGGGCTTGTTCAGCACCATCAGGTCCTTGTCTTCGAACAAGGTCATGTTCGCGAGTTCGCGGGCGTCCTCGGGACGCGCGCGCTTGACGACCGGCGCGGCGGGCGCCTCGATCTTCAGCGGCGGAACACGGATTTTCTGATTTTGCTCCAGCCGCGTCGAGGTGTCTGCGCGCTTGCCGTCGACCCGGACCTCGCCCTTGCGGCAGATTTTGGCGAGATGCGACAGCG
>PQAN01000290.1:3236-3586 GCA_003105285.1 Methylocystaceae bacterium | reverse complement strand
AGGTGATCGTCGCCGCGGATGATCTGCGTCACGCCCATGTCGTGGTCGTCGACGACGACGGCGAGCATGAAGGTCGGCGTGCCGTCCGAGCGCAGCAGCACGAAATCGTCGATATCCTTGTTGGGAAAGGCGACGCGGCCCTGCACGGCGTCTTCGATGACGGTCTCGCCGTCGTGCGGTGTCTTCAGCCGGATGACCGGCGCGACGCCTGCCGGCGCTTCGCTGGGATCGCGGTCGCGCCAGCGACCGTCATAGCGCGGCGGACGGCCCTCGAGCCGCGCCTGCTCGCGCATCTCCTCGAGCTCCTGCGACGTCGCATAGCAGCGATAGGCCTTGCCCTGCCGCAGCAG
>PQAN01000290.1:0-3002 GCA_003105285.1 Methylocystaceae bacterium | reverse complement strand
CCGCCGTGGCGCTTCGCATAGAGCCAGTTGAACAGCGCCGTGCGCGCGCCGCCGATGTGGAGAAAGCCGGTGGGCGAGGGGGCGAAACGAGTGACGACGTCTTGGGGCATCAAATAAGGACCGGTGGCTGGAGAATTTTCATTCGGCAAGGCTCGCGGCAAGGCTCGCCGGCCGTGTCGGCGCGATCGTGTAACATGAGGACGTCTCCGGGAAAATGGGCCGCTCGCCGTCCGATTCAATCGGCGAGGAAGCGCCGCAGGAGGCTCGCCCCTTCGCTAGACCCCCAGTCCATCGGGCCCTTGACATAGCCGGCGATCAACCCCCGACGATCGATGAGGTAGGAGATCGGCGTCGCGTAGAGGATGAATGGGGAAGCCGTATCCTCTCCGACGCGTCTCGCGAACCGGCCTTTCGCGTCGAGATAGGGAGGAGATGGTCGATGTCGAGACGCTTCAAAAACGCTTCCACCGTCGACCGGCCTCCA
This sequence comes from Methylocystaceae bacterium, assembly GCA_003105285.1. GTDB lineage: Bacteria > Pseudomonadota > Alphaproteobacteria > Rhizobiales > Beijerinckiaceae > Methylosinus. Next base: position 2,518 of record PQAN01000290.1, on the reverse strand, counting down.
TCGTCGATCGATACCGCGACGATGACGAGGGGCGAGGTCCCGATGCTTTGCTGCAATTTGTCGAGTTGCGTCAGTTCGCGCCGGCAGGGCGGACACCATGTCGCCCAGAAATTGACGAGCACGACTTGCCGCGGAATGCGTCGAGCGCGACGAACTTGCCGTCGATCCGCTCTATTCTCGTCGATGGCGGCGCCGAGCCTGGCCGCAATTCGACGAACTGTCCGCTATCCGAGAACAGTTGCGCGCTCGCCCGCGTGGCCGGGGACGAAACGAGGCGGCCCGCTCCGGCAAGCGCCGCGCGCCGCGAATAGAGCCGGGGAGCCGCCGTCACTTTCGCTCGCTCGTCGACAAGGATTCGGCGCCGAGCAAATATTCTCGAACCAGCAGGCGAGCTCGCCGCAGCCGACTCTTGGCGGTCGCGAGCGACACCCCGAGCCGCTCGCCGATCTCCGCCACCGTCAATTCCTCGAAGTCGCGCAGGAGAATGATGTCGAGATAATGCGCCGGCAGCGATTCGAGCGCCACGGCCAATTCGAAGCGCAGCTCGTTGGTCGAGCGCTCGGCGATCCACGCCTCGATCCGTTCGTCGGCGACGTCTTCATGCAGGAAGACCTTGCGCGTCAGGCGACGACACTCGCGGCGCACGATCGTGAACAACCATCCTGAGAAAGAGACGGCGGCCCGCAGCGATCGCAGACGGCGCGCGACGACGAGGAGCGTCTCCTGCACCGCGTCGTCGACTTCGCTCGTCATGCAGTGGCGTATGGCGTAGCGACGGATGTCGCCACGGCACTCGCGCAGCAGCCGCTCGAGCGCCACGGCGTCTCCGCCTTGCGCGCGAGCGATGAGATCGTGTCGGGCCGCCGCCATGGGGATGCGCCTACTTCGTGAGCTTTCGTCCCACCATTGCGCATGCGGGGCAAAATCCGACAAAGCCCGTGAGCGCAATCATCGCCCCGATCGCGCCGACGGCGTAGCCGGCCGGCGTCGCGCCCAAATAGGCGACGGCCGCGGCGCCGGCGACGATTCCGCCGACGGCTCTCAAAACTCGTTCCGAATTCGGCAGATTATTGACGTAGAACATTCTTTTTTCCCGTCTTGTCTCGATGAGGAAGGCCCTCGTCAGAGAAGAGGAGGGGACTGGCGAAAAGGATGCGCCGGATCGGAAAAATTTTTTCGGCGCGGGCGTCGACGCTCGCATTTGGAGAGCCGCGTGGCCCGCTGGGGGAAGCGTCGCCGCGAATTACGGGCTCGCGGAACCGAGCCGACACAGTATAGCATAGGCCGACTTTTCAAGGCGTATCGGTTTTCAGAGGACGATTGTGGCGAATGGGATCGCGAAAGCCGCCGTCCGCGCGGCTGGGCGGGAGAGGCGCCTGAGCTCCTTCTTCCTCGCCTCGGTCGCCGCGCTGCGCGCCGCCGCCCGAGCCGCGCTCGAAGAAGAGATCGCCCTGCGCAGGCCGTTTCTGTGGCTGCCGGTCGCCTCCGGCGCCGGTGTCGTGCTGTATTTCTCGGCCGATCGCGAACCCTCCCTGGCGCTCTCCGGCGCCGTCTTCGCGGCGACGGCGGTTCTCGCGGCGCTGCTGCGCGCCCATCGGCGCGCCTTTGTCGTTCTGCTCGTCCTCGCCTGCCTGTTCGGCGGGTTTTTTTCCGCCGTCTGGCGTTCGGCCCGCGTCGACGCGCCGATCGTGCCCCGCGCCGGCGTCGGCCTGCTGACCGGCTTCGTCGAAGAGCTCGATTTGCGCCGCAATGGCGCCCGTTTCATTTTGCGCGTCGCCAGCGCCGAAGGATTGCCCAACGACGTGACGCCGCGCCGCGTGCGGCTGACGATGCGCGGCGATCCGAAATTCGCCGCCGGCGATTTCATTGCGCTGAAGGCCAGGGTGCTGCCGCCGGCGCATGCGGCGCTGCCGGGTGGCTACGACTTTTCGCGCGACGCTTTTTTCGCCGGGCTCGGCGGCGTCGGCAATGCGTTCGGCCGAATCGAGACGATGCCGCCGCCCGATCCCGCGCCGCTGTCGCTGCGCTTTTTCGCCGGCGTCGATCGCCTGCGCAACGATCTGGGGCTGCGCGTCTATCGTGAACTCGGCGGCGACGCCGGCGCCATCGCCGCCGCCATGGTGACGGGAAAGCGCGATTTTCTCAGCGACGAGGCGAAGGATCTCATCCGGCGCGCCGGCATTTTCCACATCATCACCATTTCCGGCGTGCAGATGACGCTCGTCGCGGGAATTTTCTTCGTCGGCTTCCGCCGGCTGCTGGCGCTCTCGCGCACATTGGCGCTGAACTATCCGATCAAGAAATGGGCGGCAGGGCTGGCGATCGTCGGCGCCGTTTTTTACGACATAGCGACGGGCTCGCGCGTCGGCACGGAACGGGCGCTGGTCATGACGCTGGTGATGCTGACCGCCGTGCTGTTCGACCGGCCGTCCCTCTCCATGCGCAATCTCGCGCTCGCCGTGTTCTTCGTCGTCGCTTTCGAGCCCGAGGCCCTGCTCGGCGCGAGCTTCCAGCTCTC
>PQAN01000289.1 GCA_003105285.1 Methylocystaceae bacterium | reverse complement strand
AGCCGCGGCGAGAAAATGTCGAAGTCGGTCGGCAATGTCGTCGATCCGATCGAGCTCGCGAACCGCTACGGCGTCGATCAGCTGCGCTATTTTTTCCTGCGCGAGATCCCCTTCGGGCAGGACGGCAATTATTCGCATGAGGCGATCGTCAACCGCATCAACGCGGACCTCGCCAACGACCTGGGCAATCTGGCGCAGCGCTCGCTGTCGATGATCGCCAAGAACTGCGGCGGCGCCGTCCCCCGGCCCGGCTCGTTCACGGAGGCCGACAGCGCCCTGCTCGCCGACGCTTCGGGCGCGCTGGCGAAGGCGCGCGAGGCGATCGACGACTATGCGCCGCATGTCGCGCTCGCGGAGATTTTCCGCGTCGTCGGCGACGCCAACCGCTATTTCGCGGCCGAGGAGCCGTGGGCGAAGAAGAAGACCGACCCCGTGCGCATGGAGACGGTCCTCTTCGTGACTGCGGAGACGCTGCGGCGGCTCGCTATTCCGCTACAGCCCTTCATACCGGAGGCCGCGGGCAAGCTGCTCGACCTCCTCGGCGTCTTGCCCGATGCGCGCGATTTCGCCCATGCCGATGCGGCGCACGCCTTGCGAGAGGGAGCCCCGCTCCCGCCTCCCGCGCCGGTCTTTCCGCGCTATGTGGAGGAAGCGGACGCGACGAGCGAGAAGGATTGAGGCCGATGCGCCGCCGGCGCGCGAACGGGGAGTTCATGGGCGGGCCGCGAGGGAAAACTCTTTCGGTGTCGGCGGCGATGATTTTGACCGCCTTTTGTGCGAGCGGCGCGCGGGCGGAGGGCTGGCGCACATATCATAATGCGCGGTTCGGGACGACGGCCGACGTTCCCGAGAGCTGGGCCATGGGCGAGCCTCCGGAGAACGACGACGGGCGTATCTTCACGGCCCCCGACAAGCGGTCCGAACTGATCGTTTCGGGGAGTTTTCATGTCCTCCCGCATGAGGAAGAAATCGCCATCAAGCTGGCGCCGAACGAGGGTGAGACGGTCGCTTATGTGAAACGAGGCAAAGATTGGATCGTCGTCTCCGGGACGAAAGGCGACGAGATTTTCTATCGGAAGTCGATCCTTTCCTGCAACGGAACGATATGGAACAGCGTCTCGATCAGATATCCGTCCGTTGAAAAGGGAAAATTCGATCCTCTGGTGGTCCGAGTCGCCGGCTCGCTGCGGTCGGGACGAGGGTATGGCTTCGTAGCCGAATGCCGCTGACAGGTTGCAAGAGAATGCTGATCGACACCCACTGCCATCTCGATTTCCCCGATTTCGCGCCCGAGCAGGAGCAGATCGTCGCACGGGCGCGGGCGGACGGCGTCGCGCGGCTCGTCACGATCTCGACCCATGTCGATAAAGTCGCCGCGATCCGCGCCATCGCCGAGCGCTATGAGGATGTGTTCTGGACCATCGGCACGCATCCAAATCACGCCCATGAGGAAAGGGAGGCGAGCGTCGCGGAGCTCGTCGAACTGGCGAGCCATCGAAAATGCGTCGGCATCGGCGAGACGGGGCTCGACTATCATTACGACAAGGCGCCGCGCGATCTGGCGGCGCGGGTCTTCCGCACGCATGTCGCTGCGGCGCGCGAGACCGGCCTGCCGCTCGTCATCCATTCGCGCGACGCCGATGACGATTGCGCGGCGATCCTGCGCGAGGAGATGGGGAAGGGGGCTTTCAAGGCCCTGCTCCATTGCTTCACCAGCACGCGCGCGTTGGCGGAAGCGGCGCTCGAGCTCGGGCTCTACATCTCGTTTTCCGGCGTGCTGACGTTCAAGAACTCGCAAGAGTTGCGCGACGTCGCACGCGATATCCCTTCGGACCGCCTGCTGGTGGAGACCGACGCGCCCTTCCTCGCCCCCGTGCCGCATCGAGGCAAGCGCAATGAGCCGGCCTTCGTCGCCGACACGGCCCGTACGCTCGCCGCCGTCAAGGGCGTCTCATTCGAAGAGATTTCCCAGGCGACGACCGCCAATGCGCTGGCGCTGTTCTCCAAAATGGGACCGCTTTCGCCACAGCGGCCGGCCGCATGAGCCTGACGGTCACGATACTCGGCTGCAGCTCTTCGGGCGGCGTCCCGCGCGTCGGGCAGGGCTGGGGCGCATGCGATCCGCGCAATCCCAAGAACCGTCGCCGACGCTGCTCGATTCTGGCCTCACGGACGAAGAGCGAGGCGCGCACCAATGTGCTCGTCGACACCTCTCCCGACCTTCGGGAACAATTGCTCGCCGCCGACGTCGACCATCTGGACGCGATCCTCTACACGCATCCGCACGCCGACCATACGCATGGCGTCGACGATGTGCGCGGACTGGTCATCGTGAGCGGACGGCGCATTCCGGCCTATCTCGACGAGCCGACGTCGAAGATGATGACCGACAAATTCGGCTATATTTTCAAAACGCCTCCGGGAAGCTTCTACCCGCCGCTGCTCGACGAGCATCGCATTCACATCGGCCGCGAGATCACTGTCGACGGACCCGGCGGGTCGATCGAGGCCATGCCGTTCCGGCTCGACCACGGCGATATGGACTCGCTCGGCTTCCGCATCGACGGACTGGCCTATACGCCCGATCTCCATTCCGTGCCGCAGGAGAGCTTCCGGCATCTCGAGGGGCTCGACGTCTGGATCATCGACGCGCTGCGGCACAAGCGCCACGGCACGCATCTCTCGGTCGGCGAGGCGCTGGAATGGATCGCCCATTTCAAGCCGCGGCGCGCAATTCTGACCGACCTGCATGTCGACCTCGACTATGACGCGCTCGCCGGTTCCTTGCCGCCCAATGTGACGCCAGCCTTCGACGGGCTGCGGATCGATCTGGCCTGACCCTCGAACGCGATTCGAAGGGCGCGCTCCAGCGGCGTTCTCAATTCTTCTTTATCCACGACGAGCGAGCGCAAGGTCCCGACATGCGAAAAGGCGTGATAGTTTCGCATCTCGAACCCGCCGCGCACGCCTTCGCTCGACGCCGCAGGCCGGAAGCCGCGATCCTGGCCGGGCGATAGAGTTTTGGTTCCATAATATCGATTATGCGAATCGCTGATTCCTATCCATCTGATTTTTGTTCATCTTCCTCTTTCGTCTCGCGATGGCTCAGACCCCGCTCCCCGGCTGGCCATAGCGATCGCCGCCGTTCGCCCGCCGCACGCGCGGCTCGGCGCCTCCGGCGGCGGCAATCCACCGAAGACTCTTTCTAGTGGCTTGATTTTGCACGGGCGCATAGCCGCGGAGCGGCCAGCGCCGGCGCTTTTTTTCGATCGGACGACGAAATTATCTGGCCAAAACAGGCCATTTGCTGGTAGAACAGCCATCGCGCGGGACTATATGGCATTCAACTGGCACACTTACCAACGCACCGAACCGGCTCTTTTATCAGACGCCGGCGGTTGCGCGCGTCGTCGGCGCTTTAGCGCCGGGCGAGAGGCCGTGCATGTGGCTATAGCGGTCTTTTGGCGGATGGCGGAGACGAGTGACTAGACATGAGCAGCAAAGGTCGAGATTTTCGGGGGCCCAGAAAACGCGGGTTCGACGATGACGTCCCCTACAGCTATGACAACCAGCGGCCGAGCCGGCCGCCGCGATCCCAGTTCGGAGGCGGTTTTCCAGATTCGGCGCCCCCGTCGAACGAGCCGGCGATCGACGCCGTCGTGAAATGGTTCAAGCCCGAGAAGGGCTTCGGCTTCGTCGAGCTGGGCAATGGCACGGGCGACGCATTCCTTCACATCGGCGCGGTTCAGGCGGCGGGCTATGACGCTCTGCCGCCCGGAGCCAAGCTGAAGGTGCAGGTCAGCAGCTCGGTCAAGGGGCAGCAGGTCGCGAGAGTGCTGGAGGTCGATCTCGCCGGCGCGAGCGAACGGGCTCCGGCTCCGCGCGGCGGCGGTTTTGGCGGCGGCGGCTTCGACAGTCCACGGCCTCCCCGCCGGCAGGCTCCCGATCCGTCGACGGCGGTTCCGGTTTCCGGCAAGGTCAAGTGGTTCGACGAGACCAAGGGCTTCGGCTTCGTGCAGTCGAACGATGGCGGCAAAGACGTCTTCGTTCACATCTCGATCCTCGGCCCTTCCGGAGTCAATCACCTCGCAGAAGGCCAACCGGTGACGATGCAGGTCGTCGACACGGCCAAGGGCCG
>PQAN01000288.1 GCA_003105285.1 Methylocystaceae bacterium | reverse complement strand
CGCGAGGCCGCGACGGCCGAGCGCCTCGCGGCGCAGCTCGGCGCGCCGCGGCTCGCCGCGGTGACGCGGATAGGGCAGATCGACAGAGATGTCGGCGACGACGCGGGCCGGCCTTTCGCTCAGCACGATGACGCGCTGGCTCGAGACGAGCGCCTCCTCGACGTCGTGCGTGACGAGCAGCGCCGTCAGCCGCGTCCGCAGCCACAGGCTCACCAATTCGGTCTGCATGGCGAGGCGCGTCAGCGAGTCGAGCTTGCCGAGCGGCTCGTCGAGCAGCAGCAGGCGCGGATCATTGACGAGCGCGCGCGCGAGCGCCACGCGCTGCGCCATGCCGCCCGACAATTGATGCGGATAGGCCTTTGCGAATTCGCCGAGTCCGACGAGCTGCAGAGCCGCGTCGACGCGGCTTCGCTGCGACTTCAGCACACCCTGCGCCTCGAGCCCGAGCGCGACATTGTCCCAGACGCTGCGCCAGGGGAATAAGGTCGGATCCTGGAAAACCAGAATGCGCGACGGATCTGGCCGCGTGATCTCGTCGCCGTCGGCGGTGAGGCGACCCTCGCTCGGGTGATCGAGGCCGGCGAGCAATCGCAGCAGGGTCGACTTGCCGCAGCCGGACGGCCCGAGAAAGGCCACGAAAGAACCGGGCTCGATACGCAGATCGACATCGGCGAGGACCGGGAGAGGCTCGCCCTCGAGCTCGAAGGAGTGAGAGACCTTCTCGATCGCGACGCGAAAACCCGCGGCGGCTTCCATGCTCGGCGTCTCCCGCAATGCGATCGCTACCATCTGACCAGTCCCTTCTGCCAGGAGAGCACACGGTCGCGGACGCGGAACAGGATCGTCACGAGACCGGAGCACATCAGCGCCATCAACAGCAGCGCCGCATACATATTGGCGTAGGCGGCCCAGCCCTGCGCCCATTGCAGATACCAGCCGAGCCCCGCCTTGACGCCGAGCATCTCGGCGACGACGAGCACGGCGAAAGAGGAGCCGAGTCCCATGAACAGGCCGACGAACACATGCGGCAGGGCCGCCGGGATCGCCACTTTCAGGATCAGGAAACGGCTGTCGGCGCCGAGCGTGCGCGCGATGTCGTAAAAATCGCGATTGACGCCGGCGACGCCGGACCAGGTGAGGATCGTGACAGGAAAGGACGCGGCGAGCGCGATCAAAAAGACGCTGGCGCTACCGCTCGTCGGAAAGAGGAAGAAGGCGAGCGGCAGCCATGCGGTCGCCGGCAGAGGCCCGATCAATCGCAGGATCGGGTGGATCCAATAGCCGGCCGATCGCGACCAGCCGATCGTGACGCCCGTCAGAAAGCCCACGAGCGCGCCGAGCGTGAAGCCCTCGCCGAGCAGCAGCAGCGAGCGTCCGACGCTCTCGGCGAGGCGCGGCCAGTCGTCGAAATAGACTTCGAGAACGCCCTGCGGCGAAGCGAAGAAGGGCAGCGGCAGCAGCCCCGTCTTGGCCGTCAGAATTTCCCAGCCGATGAGCGCCGACGCGAGCGCCGCGAACCATGGCCCGGCCTGCCGCGTCCGCTCGCCGAACCAGCCGAGACGACTGCCGGAAAGGCCGGCGGCGGCGAGGCCGCCCGCCACGAGAACGCTCAGCCCCGCGAGTTCGCGCGCATAGGGGGCGGGGTCGTTCTCCGGCCAGAAGACGATGACGGCCGCGGCGGCGATCCACAATCCGGACGCCAAGAGGCCGGTCAGCCAGACGCCCGCCGACGAACGGGCGGAGTATGTCGCGGCGCGAGCCCGGGCCGACGGCTGTACGTCGCTATATGCCGAATTCATTTGTCTCGCCTCCGTTCAGGCCGTCAGCACGTCGGCGTAGACCTTCTTCGCGAATTTCGCGGGGTCGGTCGAAGGCTTGAACACATGCACCGCCTTCAGCTCCTCGGCGTAGAGCGCGATCTCCTTCTCGAGATCGGCGCCGACCGGATGATGATTGTGCGTCTGGTCGTTCAGGACCGCGACGAGGTCGTTCACGTCCCATCCGGGAGGGGCGTTCTTCGAGAAGACGGCGGCGGCCTCCTGCGGCGACGCCACGGTCAGTTCCTGCGCCTCGAGCAGAGCGCGGGTCAGCGCCGCGGCCGTCGGCCGGTCTTCGCGCACGAGCTTGCCGGACAATCCGACGATGCAGCAGACGCGATGCTCGAATCCGTGATCGAGATTGGAGGCGACTTGCACGAATTTGCCTTCCTTGATCCAGCGCCAGGCCTTGGGATCGCCGTCGGCGATGGCCGCGACTTCTCCCTTTTGCGCCGCGAGCGACAGGAACTCTCCCGGATATTGCCGCCACTCGACGTCGCGCACCGGATCGACTCCCTCCTTGTGCAGCAGGATCGAGAAGAAGTTCTTGCCCGGGCTCGCCTGATCGGAAATGCCGATCGCCTTGCCCTTGAGATCGGCGAGGGTCTTGATTCCCGCCGAGACGGGCGCGATGAGCCGGGAGCAGCCGCCATGCGTGCCGGCGGTGATCTTCACGTCGAAGCCCTGCTCGAGAGGCTTCAGCCAGCGCAACGCCATTCCGACGCCGCCCTCGGCCTTGCCGGTGGCGATGGCCTCGAGCAGCGCTTCCGACGAGCCGCCGAAATTGATCAGCTCGGCGTCGAGGCCGTATTTCGCGAATACRCCCTTGTCCTGCGCAAGATAGACGGGGGCGAGGCAGAGCGCCGACGCGTTGGTGGCGAATCTCACCTTCTTCAGCGTCGCCGGTTGCGCGCTCGCGGCGCCGCCGAACGCTGCGGTGAACGAGGCGGCGCCGGCGGCCCGCAACAACGCGCGCCGGCTGAGCGGCGCCGGCATCGATGAAATCGATGAAAGAGACATGGTGCGCCTTCCCGAGAAAGGTTGCCGTGACATGGCGTCCGCCCCGCGCAGATGGCGTTTCGCCGGAGTCACTTCAGATATATTCGAGCGTTATTATCTATAATTGCCACGCAATAGCAATCAAAGCGAAAACGCCGAATCGGCGAGTTTTTGTAAATCGTCGCATTTGCGAAGCTGAGAGATCGTTCTGAAATGCCGTGGACGTTCTGAAATCTAACGAGTTTCGCCGCCGCCGCCGCGTCGTCGTGCGCGGCCGAGCGAGAGGCGTCTCTCTTGTATCAATTAAATTGGTCGGATAGATCGATAAATAGTGAATTAAGTAGTCGCGCGACTGGCGCGCGACCCGCGAAAGCGCGAGCGACGAGGTGTGAATATGAGGGGTGGTTCGGGGGATTTCAGACTGCGGCTGCTATCTGGAGGGTCGCTGGCGGCGCGTGCGTTTTTCGGCGTCGTTCTTTCGTCCGTCGCGCCGAACGTCGCGCTCGCCGAGGATGCGCAGATCGAAGATGTGAAGGTCAGCAGCGGCGCTAGCGGCGAGCAGACGCGCCGCCAGGAGCAGGCGCAGAAGCAGCCTCGCGAGATCGTCGTCGTGACGCCCAAGACGGCCCAGCGCGAACAGCTCGAGCGTCTTTCGGACTTCGCCCAGAAAGTCCCGAACTACAAAGTGGACGGCGGCCATCCGCTGAGGGCCGCGACCATTCGCGGCGTCGGTCTCGGCGCGGGAACGGGCGCGGGCTCGGAACAGGATACGGGCTTCATCCTCGACAATGTGTTCTGGAAGAATGTCGGCTTCCAATGGGGCGACTTCGTCGATCTCGAATCCTTCGAACTGGGGCTCGGTCCGCAAGGCACGGCTTACGGAAAAAACACGACCGTCGGCGCCGCCATCATCAGGACGCAGCTTCCCTCCTTCGAACGCAAGGCGACTTTCGAAACCTCCTTCGCCAATTACAACCGCATCATCGAGAAATTGAACGTCACCGGCCCGGTCATCGACGACAAGCTCGCCTATCGCGTGGCCTTCTATCTCGACAAGGGCGACGGCTGGATCCGGGATCAGGCCACGGGCGCGGGCTATCTGAACAATGACCGCTGGGGCGCGCGCGGCCAATTGCTCTATGTCGGCGAGGACGTCACCGACCGGCTGATCTTCAACTACGGCCGGTCGAACGAGTACAGCAACACCGGCGCCTGCCAGACGACGCTCTGCGCCTTCTCCGATTCTTTCCAGGTGTTCGCGAATGGCACGCGTCCGGCGAGCACCTATGTCCAGACGCTCTTCAACAGATTGGGGCGCAGCGTCCTCACCCTCGATCCCTATAAGCCTTATTTCTACAGGACGCCGACCTTCTACGTTCAGCAGCACACGGTCTCCAACGAGCTGAACTGGAACATCGGAGAAAATACGCTCACTTCGATCAGCGCTTACGGCCACTACAGGCTGCAGCCGCGCGTGCCGCTCGGCAATCAGGAGCTGTCGATCATCGGCGTGCGAAGCGACAATTGGGTCGACCAGTTCTCGCAGGAGCTCAGACTCTCTTCGCCCAAGGATCGGCCGCTCGAATGGGTCACCGGCGTCTATTCGCTCTATGAATACGCCTGGAACCGCAATCTCACGGAATTCGGCTCGGACGCAGCCCTATGGTTCAACCGGCCGGCGCTGAAACTGGGAATGGAGAACGATCGCGACGGCAAGTCGCGAACATTTCAGCTCGCTGCCTATGGCCAAGCCACCTATCGCTTCGACGACCAGTTGGCGCTGACCTTCGGCCTGCGCGACAGCTACGAGACGAAGGAAGGCTCGGTCTTCAGTTGGCACACGCTCTATCCGAGCGCTCAATTCTCGGCCGCGGACCAGATCGCAGCGATCCGGGCGGGCGGCGGCCAGGCCATTTTCGACACCGGCGGCGTGTCCAAATCGCTCAATTCGCTGACCGGCATCTTCAACCCGCAGTATAAATTCAACGAGAACATCGTGTTTCACGCGCTGGTCGGCCGCGGCGAAAAAGCCGGCGCCGTCAATACGGCCGCCGGCGTGATTCTCGACGGCAATAATTTCAAGGCGTGGCAGCCGGTCATCACCAAGCCGGAAGTGTCGTGGGACTATGAAGTCGGGGTGAAGACGACCTGGCTCGACGGCGCCCTCGTCGCCAATTTCAACCTCTACTGGAACGATCTCTATAATTTCCAGACCAATCTGGTCGACGCCTCCTATAGCGACAGCAACGGCCAGCCGATCCGCTCGACCTATCTCGGCACGGCGCCGCATGCGCGGCTGCGCGGTTTCGAATTCGACGGCCGCTGGAACGCGGCGGAAGGATTGTGGATCAATTACTCCGGCGCCTATACCGAGGCGCGTTGGATCGACTTCCCCAACGCCCCCATTCCGGCCGATTGGCAGTGGACGTCGCCCGCGAATACCGCCCCGACGCAGCTTTCGCGCTCCAATACGCGTTGGGAGTTCGTTCCGCTCTGGTCGCTCAACATCGGCGCGAATTACGAGCGGCCGCTCGGGCGTCTGTTCAGCGATCTGGGAGCATGGGCGGACCAGTCCGTGACCGGCTTCGGCTATGTCAACGTCTCCTGGCGGGACAAGACCCGGCTGACGGATCCGCACTCGGTGTTCCAATATTGGGTTCCGTCCTACACGCTCGTCAATTTCGGCTTCGGCCTGCGCACGGACGACGAGCGCTACAGCCTGTCGTTCTGGGCCAAGAATATTTTCGACGCGCGTCCGATCCAGACATGGTCTCCGGGCAATTCGACGACTCCGGCGACGCTCGGCTGGCCGAACGATCACCGCACATTCGGCGGCTCGCTGCTGGTGAAGCTGTATTGATCCGAAAGGGGGCTATGTTTTCCGCCGTGGTTCCTGGCTCGCTCTCCCCGCTCGCGCACGGCTGTCCGGGGAAGGTCAGGCATAGGCGAGGGTCATTTGGTTTGGGGAGGTTCGGTCGCGTTTTCGGCTCGGATCGACGGGAGGGGGCTTGTCGATGACCGCGATGCAGCGGCGTTCGAATAGACATCGAACGATGAGGTCGAGGAAGCGCAGTATCGGCATCGTCACCCGATGGATCAGCACCGATCGCATATCCGTCGCACGTGGCCGACCAAGCGGCGAGGATGGCGGCAACTGCGGCTCGATCAGCGCCCATTCTGCGTCCGTAAAATGACTTGCGTAACGAAGCCCGTCACGCCGATACTTATGTCGAGTGATTTCGCTCCAGGCCATCGTGCTCTCCTCGAATCTCGCAAATCCGAAGGAATCACAATCTGCTGAAATCACTCGACAACATTTTCGGTCAGCCTCTGAGACGGGGCTGGGCGTGGATTTCGCGGAGGACGGGTTGACCGGGCGCAAGGAGAAGATCAACTGGCGTTCCCATCTTGGCTGGGCGGACAAGGCGCGCTTCAGCGCGATGCTGATGCCCGTGGGCAAAGCGCAGGCGAGCGGACCGGCGCCCCTGTTTCAAGGATTGACCGACGCCGAAATTCAGGAGGTGATCGGCGCCGGCGCGCTTAAGGTTTTCTACCGCGGCAATCTTGTTTTCGGGCAGGGCAGCCCGCAGGACGGCATCTATCTCGTCGAAACCGGGCGGATCCGAGTCTTCTATGTCGGCCCGTCCGGCCGCGAGATCACTCTCGCCTATTGGCATCCCGGCAATTTCGTCGGCGGTCCCGACATTTTTAACCGGGGCGTTCACGTTTGGTCGGGCGTCGCCGCCGTCAACAGCAGCGTGCTGCATTTGCCCGGCGACGCGCTGCGACGGATGGTTCTGAAAATTCCGGCGCTGTCCTTGGGACTCATCGAGGGATTGAGTTTCAAGGGCCGTTGCTATTCCTCTTTGGCGCAGATGCTGGGCACGCGCTCGCCGGCCGAGCGGCTGGCGCATCTCCTCCTGCATCTCGTGGATCTTTACGGCGTGGAGGAGCGCCGCGGAACGCTTATCGTCGCCACCTTCACCCACGCCGACATCGCCCATATGATCGGCGTCACCCGGCAATGGGTGACGACCAGCTTCAAACGCCTCGCCGAACTCGGCGTTTTGGAGCCGCAGGGGACAACTCTGCTGATCAAGGACACTACGCCGCTCGTTCAGATGTGCGACGCCAAGGCTGTCAAGAACGCGTTCGAAAACGCTGCGGAATAGCCGGGAAAGCGCGAGGGCGATATTGAGTGCGGCGCCCGTATTCGCTTAAATACGCGCCGTTCCGCATATGAATTAATCGGACAGCGCTTCATCTTCGATGATTTCTTAAGCACCCACACTGATTTCGGCAAGGATTTGCGCGTCGCCGACGATCTTTGTTTCGCGTCCTTTCGATCCTGCTAAGAATTTTCGACAAGCAGGCGGTCGCAAGATCTGGAGGACATCTCGAATGAAAATCGATGGTCTCGCGCGCCTTTCGGCGCAATCTGCGGCAAATCGAGGATGAACGAGATGAAAGGCAGGACCTTGGCGTCCTACGGCTGGAGAGCCGCTCCCTGGTGCGTCGCGACGGTCCTTATGCTCGCGCCGGGCGCGCTGAGCGCCGAAACGCTGACGATTGGCGTTGGCACGCAGAATACAACGACCAATACGGTCACTGGCGGCGTGGTCATCAAAGAACTCGGCTTGTTTGAGAAGAATTTGCCGAAGACTGGAAAATACAAGTACTTCAAATATACTTTGAACTGGCAGAACGCGACGTCGGGCCCGCCGATCACGAACGGCATGATGGCCAACAACATCCAGATCGGCATGATGGGCGATTACCCGTTGATGGTGAACGGGGCCACCGGCCAAGCCACGAAGAACGAAACCCAGCTGATCGCCGTCATCGCCTATAACGCCTACGGCGGCGGGAACGGCATCGTGGTTCACAAGGACTCGCCCTATTACGGACTCGCCGATCTCGAGGGTAAGAACGTCTCCGTTCCCTTCGGCTCCTCGGCGCATGGCATGATGCTCGCAGCGTTGCAGAAGCGCGGTTTTCAGCCAGATTTCTGGAACCTCATGTCGCAATCGCCCGAAGTCGGCAGCACCAATCTTCAGGAAAAGCGCATCGACGCGCATGGAGATTTCGTTCCCTTCGCCGAACTGCTGCCGTTCAAGGGCTTCGCCCGCAAAATTTTCGACGGCGTCGAAACGCGGCAGCCGACCTTCCACGGCGTCGTCGTGCGCAAGGATTTCGCCGAAAAATATCCTGAAATCGTCGTCGCCTATATCAAGTCCCTGATCGAAGCCGATGGCTGGCTGCGCAAGAATCCGAAGCTCGCCGCCGAAAAAATCGAAGAGTGGACGAAGATCAACAAGGAAGTGGTCTACATGTTTCTTGGGCCTAGCGGCGTCCATACGCTCGATCCGACGATCAAGAAGCGCTGGGTCGAGGCGATCGGCCAGAACTATGCCGTCCTCCAGAAGCTCAACATGATTAAAGATCTCGATATCGGCGCCTGGGTCAACGACGCTTATGTCCGGCAGGCCTATAAGGAGCTCGGCCAGGACTATGACAAGCAGCTCGGCTCTTTCGAAACTTATCATGTCGCGGGAACCGACTCCGTCTGCAACGCAACAGTCGGCGACCCGCGTCTCGCCGGCGAAATCTGGGTGCAGGGCGGCGACATCGCGCCTTTCAGCTCGCCGCTGTGCACATTGCTGGGCGTGAAGAAATACGCGGCCGAAGGAAAGAAATTCAACGCAGTCTATCTGGTCGATCACGAACTCGGCATCAAGCTGTTCGCCGACGCCGCCTTTTACGCGATCGGGCCTGATCCGAAAAAACCTGCGATCACGCCCTTCCTGCTCAAGAAGGATGCGGAAGCCTATGCGGCGAAGAGCGGCGGAAAACTCGGCGCCTATGCGGATGCGCTCGCCGCCGTCGGCGGCGCGAAATGATGGGGGCGCAGATGGTCGAACCGGCGAGAGCAAACGGCGCAACGCTGCCGGTCGCGGGCGGCGAAATCACAACGGAATGGTTCGTCGGCCCGATCGAAGCCGCGACGCAGGACGTAAACGCGTGCGGCGAAGAAACGGGAGCGGAGCCGCCGCCGCCGCGGCGATCCGAAGAGCTTCCGCCCTTGTTCCGACTGATCCCATATTTGCGTAAGCAGCTCACTCTCGACCGGTTCGCTACTGCGGCCCTCGCCTGCCTCTCGATCGCGACGCTGCTCGCAATCTGGTATTTCGGCACGAAATACCGATTCGAATTTTACATCCGCTTCAAAAACGTTCCGACGCCCGTCGAGGTGCTCGAACAGGCGTCGCAGGTCGGCCTGTCGCAAAAATATCTCATCAATGTCGCGATCAGCCTTCGGCGCATCTTGATGGGTTTCTTCATCGCGCTGTTCATCGCCATTCCCTTGGGGTTGATGGTCGGCCGCTACAGGCTGGCGCGCGATCTGTCCATGCCCGTCGTCGAAATCATGCGGCCAATTCCTGCGATCGCCTGGGTGCCGATGTCGATCATGCTCTGGCCGAACAATGAAGCCGCCATCGTGTTCATCACGTTCATCGGCGCCTTCTTTCCGATCCTGCTGAACACCATTCACGGCGTTCGTTCGCTCGACGACGTGCTGCTGCGCGCCGGGCGCTGCCTCGGGGCAAGCGAGGCGCAACTGTTCTGGAACGTCATCCTTCCCGGATCGTCGCCGCACATCTTCACCGGGCTCTCGGTGGGCATGGGCGTCGCGTGGGTGTCGCTGATCGCCGCGGAGATGATCTCAGGCCAGTTCGGCGTCGGCTATTTCACCTGGGAAGCCTATTCGCTGGTGAACTACCCGGCGATCATGTTCGGCATGATCACCATCGGCGCGCTCGGCCTCATCTGCAGCGGCGTCATTCGACTGATCGGCGCCCAGGCGATGCCCTGGCTCGCCTATTCGCACGGGAGCAAGAAATGACGGCCGCCAGCGCAAAATCCTGCGTCGACGACGACGCGCCGAAAGGCTTGATCGACGCGCGTAACGTCGGCGTGATCTTCGGCGGAAACGGCGGCGACGTCGTCGCGGTCCAGGATGTGTCGATTCATGTCCAGCCGGGGGAATTCGTCTCGCTTATCGGACCGTCCGGCTGTGGCAAGTCCACCTTGCTCAGCATCGTCGCGGGCTTCGTCCGACCGACTCGCGGCGTGGCGACGCTCGACGGCAAGCCGATCACCCGACCCGGCTCCGATCGAGGTGTCGTGTTTCAGCAATATTCGCTGTTTCCTTGGCTGACGGTGCGCAAGAACGTCGAATTCGGATTGAAAATGGCCGGCGCCGACATAGACAAGCGCGACACCACGGCGCGCTCGCTGCTGGATCTCGCCGGATTGCAGGCGTTTGAAAATCACTATCCGGACCAGCTCTCCGGCGGCATGAAGCAACGCATCGGCATTGTGCGCGCGCTGGCGGCCAGCCCGCAGGTGCTGCTGATGGACGAGCCTTTCGGCGCGCTGGACTCGCAAACGCGCGTCGTGATGCAGGAGATACTGACGAATATCTGGCAGCAGTTCGGCATCTCGGTTCTGTTCGTCACTCACGACATTGAAGAATCGATCTTTCTCTCCGACCGCATCTATGTGATGACCGCCCGTCCGGGGCGCGTCAAGGCGGAGATCGATGTGCCGCTGCCGCGGCCGCGCACGGCCGAAATGACCGACATGCCCGAGTTCATCTCGCTCGTGCATGAGCTGAAAGGCCTGATCCGCGAGGAATCCCTCGCGGCGATGGGCCCAGAACTCAAACATCGCAGCCTTGCCGGCTTTGGAATGAAAGTCGGGCCGAAAACGGTGCGCGAGCTCTTCTGACGCGTAAGCGTCGGTTCCGCTCGAATGGAAACTTTCGAGCGACAGTAAATCGCGACGACTCAGAAAAGTTGAAGCGAACGGAATCGAAAAAGCATGACCGCTTTTTCGACAATGCGCCTTTGCGCGCCAACGAAGACGAAACGCGACGCCGCGTTCGCAACCTTGTGAAATTCGCGTTTACGGCGCAAGGCGCCGCATTCGCCGTTCAATTGGAGAAACACCGGTGACCCAACCCAATATTCTGTTCTTCCACGTCGACAATCTCGGCATGGGCGAACTCGGCTGCTATGGCGGCGGCATCCTGCGCGGCGCGGACACGAAGCGCATGGACGCTTTCGCCAAGGAAGGCATGAAGCTCACGCATTATGTCGTCGAGCCGCAATGCACGCCGACGCGCTCCGCGCTGATGACGGGGCGTTTCCCGATCCGCTCCGGCAATCACACCATCGCGCTCGGCGGCAACGCCGCTGGCATCGTGTCCTGGGAGCGCACGATTGCCTCGATCCTCTCGGCCGCGGGCTATACCAACGCGATTTACGGCAAGTGGCATATCGGCGCCGAGAACGGCCGCTTTCCGACCGACCATGGCTTCGACGAATGGTATGGACCGTTGCGCACCTATGACGAATGCATGTGGCTGGAAGACCCGCATTACGTGCCTGAACGCGACGGCTTCTCGCATATGCACGAAGGCGTGAAAGGCAAAGGCGCCTGGCCGCTGCTCGACGAGCAGCTCACGATGGAGACCAAGAAAACCTGTGATCTCGAATATCAGAAGCGCGCCATAAAATTCATGGAGAAGGCGGTCGAGGACAAGAAGCCTTTCTACTGCTACTTCAACCATTCGCTCATGCACTTCCCGATGCTGCCGCGCGACGAATTCGCAGGCAAGAGCACGAACGGCGACTGGGGCGATTGCCTGCTGATGCTCGATCACGACTTCGGCGTGCTGCTCGACAAGCTGGACGAACTCGGCGTGCGCGACAATACCATCGTCGTCATGTGCGGCGATAATGGCGCAGAGGATCATCTCGCCGGCCGCGGCACCGGCGGATTTTTCGACGGCTCCTATTTCTCCTCGGCGGAGGGCGGCATTCGCACGCCGCTGCTGATCCGCTGGCCGGGCCGCATTCCGGCGGGCGTCGAGAGCAATGAGATGGTGCATGTCACCGACATGTTCACGACTCTGCTGTCTTTCGCCGGCTGCGAAATCCCGAAGGACCGGCTTATCGACGGCGAGGATCAGAGCGTTTTCTTCCTCGGCAAGCAGACCACCTCCAACCGCGAGTCCTGCATGGTCTGGCTGAAGGACGAGTTGCACGCCGTGAAGTGGAAGGACTTCAAGATCAACTTCAAAAGGCAGCAACACTTCCACGATCCGGAGTTGCCGCTCGGCTTCGCGCGCATCACGCATCTTCAGGAGGATCCCAAAGAGCGCGAGCCGGTGAATCAACGCTATGTACGCTGGTGGGTGATGCAGCACGCCCATCGCATTGTGCGCGCATTCGAAGACAGCGTGCGGAAGGAGGAGCTTATTCCGCCCGGCGCGCCGCTCGATTTCGTCCCGAAACAATATACGCAGCGCTGAGCGAGGGGGCGGCCATGGAGCATATCGCAAGGCGTTGCGGGCCGGAGTCCGCCGCGCCGCCTTCGGGCGGCGCGGTTTCGGCGCGCGGCGGCGCACTGGCGTCCGACCGGGAGGACATGATCTGGATTCCCGGTGGGACTTTTCTCATGGGTTCGAACGCATTCTACCGCGAGGAACGGCCCGTGCGCGAAGAAAGCGTCGAAGGATTCTGGATCGACCGCTTTCCGGTGACGAATGCGAAATTTCGCCGTTTCGTCGAGGCGACCCGCTACGTCACTTTCTCCGAGCGCGTCCCGACGCAGGAAATGTATCCC
Source organism: Methylocystaceae bacterium (assembly GCA_003105285.1). Lineage (GTDB taxonomy): Bacteria > Pseudomonadota > Alphaproteobacteria > Rhizobiales > Beijerinckiaceae > Methylosinus. Next base: position 4,432 of record PQAN01000288.1, on the reverse strand, counting down.
GACGCCGCGCCGGAATGCCTGGTCCCGGGTTCGCTCGTCTTCGTCAAGCCGCCGGGTCCGGTCAGCCTGCGCGACAGTTTCGCCTGGTGGGCCTATGTGCCAGGCGCTGACTGGCGCCATCCGCAAGGGCCGAACAGCTCGATCGCGGAGAAGGACGACCATCCGGTCGTGCATGTAAACTACGAGGACGCGCTCGCTTATGCGAACTGGGCGAGCAAGGAGCTGCCCGCCGAATCGCAATGGGAGTTCGCGGCGCGCGGCGGGCTCGACGGCGCGATCTATCCATGGGGTGACGAACTGCATCCCGACGGCCGCCATATGGCCAATACTTGGCAGGGCCGCTTTCCGTTCGAGAATGTCGCGGAGGACGGTTTCGAGGGAACGTCGCCCGTCGACGCATTTCCGCCGAACGGCTACGGCCTTCATGACGTCGTCGGCAATGTGTGGGAATGGACGAAGACGCCCTACGCCCCGACGGATCGCGCACAAAAATCCTGCTGTCATGCGGAAGCGCGTTCGCCGCGCGAAACGCTCTTCGTCGTGAAAGGCGGTTCGCATCTTTGCGCGCCCAATTACTGCTTGCGGTATCGGCCGGCCGCGCGGCAGGGGCAGACGATCGACTCGTCGACGAGTCATATCGGCTTCCGGTGCGTCGCACGCGAGCGGCGCTGAATTCGTCGGCATGCGGCGCGACGATTTGCGCCGTGCGCCAAACGCAATCTTGCGTCGCCGTCCGTTGCGGTCGGCGACGCCTGCAATGGTGAAAACCTATGGCAGAAACCAATGACTGCGCGGCGCAACAGGCGCATGAGGATGCGTCGTCCGTCGTTGCAGTGATCACGTCGCCGCGGGCGCTGATGCGCGAAACCCTCGCCGGCGTGCTGACGGCGCTGGCGCTGATTCCAGAAGTGATTTCGTTTTCGTTCGTTTCCGGCGTCACGCCCATAGCGGCGTTGTTCTCCTCCGTCGTGCTGGCGCTGGCGATGTCGCTGCTCGGCGGCCGCCCCGCCATGGTCACGGCGGCCGCCGGCTCGGTCGCCTTGGTGGTAGGGCCGATGGCGAAGACATATGGCGTCGCCTACATCCTGCCGACGGTCCTGCTCGCGGGCGTCATCCAGATCGCCTTCGGAGCGGTCGGGCTTGCGCGACTGACGCGCTTCATTCCGCGATCGGTCATGATCGGTTTCGTGAACTCGCTCGGAATCCTGATTTTCCTTGCGCAGGTTCCGCATGTGATCGGCGCGCCCCCGGCCGTCTATCCGCTATTCGCGCTCACCCTCGCGATTGTGCTGCTGGCGCCGCGCGCAACGACCTTCATTCCCGCGCCGCTCATTGCGATTGTCGTCGTCACGGCGATTGCCCACTTCGGCGGATTTGCAGCGCCCAGCGTCGGCGGCGCCGCCGGCGCGCTGGAGCCGCAAATGCCGGGCTTCACGCCGTTCGTCGCGCCTTTGACGCTCGAAACGCTGAAGATCGTCTGGCCGACGGCGCTCAGCGTCGCCTTGGTGGGACTGCTGGAAACGCTTATGACCGCAAAGCTGGTCGACGAGATCACGCAGACGCGATCGTCGAAACGAAGGGAATCCTGCGCGCTCGGCGTCGCCAATTTTCTTGCCGGCGTTTACGGCGGCGTCGCCGGCTGCGCAATGATTGCGCAGACGATCGTCAATGTGAAAATCGGCGGCGGGCGGTCGCGCATCTCGACCGCGGCGGCCGCGCTGACGCTTCTCGCCCTTGTGACCGTGCTCAACGGGCTGATGTCGCAAATTCCGCTGGCGGCGCTCGCGGCGGTGATGATGATCGCGGCGATAAAGACTTTCGTCTGGCGCAGCGTTGCGCCGGCGACGCTCGAGCGCATGCCGTTGTCGGAGACCTGTGTGCTGGCGACGACCATGGCGGTCACCGTCGCCACCGGCAATCTCGCTTTCGGCGTCGGCGGCGGCGTGCTGCTCGCCATGGCGCTGTTCGCGCGCCGCGTGGCGCATGTCATTCGCGTCGACCGCACCCTCAGCGACGACGGCGCCGACGTGCGCTATGAGGTGCACGGTCCCTTGTTCTTCGGCAGCAGCAATGATCTCGTCGATCGCTTCTCCTACAGCCTCGATCCTAATCGGATTACGGTGGACTTCACCCATTCCCAGATCTGGGACGCGTCAAGCGTCGCCGCGCTCGACGCGATCGAAGCAAAATATCGCAGCGACGGCCGCTCGGTCGCCTTCACCGGGCTCGACGCGCGCAGTCTCGCGTTTCACGGCCGCCTGACAGGCCAATTGCAAGGGTGATCGCCTGATCGTGCACGCATCCATGCTCGATATCGCCCGCAAAAAAATCGACGCTGTCGCCGCGAGAATGCGTGCTGCGCTCGGCCGGCATGAACTTTTGCTCATTCCAGCGGCGCTCGGGATCGGCTGCTTCGCCGGCGTCGCGGTCTCGCTGATCAGTTGGGCCGCGCAATTTGCGCATACCGCCATTTACGGCCTGCCGCTAGATGTGCGCCTTAGCGCCCATGCCGCGGTTGAACCGGCCGCGGCGTTGATCGCGCCCGCACTCGGCGGGCTGGTCGTCGGCTGGATGGAATGGACGCGAGGCAAGCGGAAGTTGCCCAGCGCAGTCGATCCCGTCGAAGCGAACGCCTTGCGCGGCGGCGCGATGTCGCTGCGCGACAGCGTCGCCGTGAGCGTGCAAACGCTGATTTCGAATGGTTGCGGCGCCTCGGTCGGGCTGGAAGCCGGCTATACGCAGATCGGCGCCGGGGCCGCCTCGGCGCTCGGGAGCCGGGTCGGCCTGCGACGCAATGAATTGCGCCTTCTTGTCGGCTGCGGGGCCGCCGCCGGTATTGCGGCGGCTTTCAACGCGCCCCTCGCCGGCGCCTTTTACGCCAGCGAACTCGTGGTGGGCTCTTATTCGGTCGGCGCCGCGGCGCCCATCCTCGCCGCCGCCATCTCCGCGGCCGTCACGGCCCGCCATATCAGCGGCGCGCCTTATTCAATCGAAGCGCCCGCCGTGGCGACGGAATCCTTGGGCCAATCCTTCGCGCTGGTCGCGCTAGCGCTGCTCATCGGGTTGATCGGCGTCGTCGTCATGCATGTTTGCGCCTTCGCCGAGCGGCTGTTGAATCGAACAAAGCTTCCTGCATGGCTGACGCCGGCGCTCGGCGGGCTATGCGTCGGGGCTCTGGGGATAATCACGCCGCAAACGCTCGCCGCAGGCCATGGCGCAATGCTGCTCGATCTGACCTGGAACATGTCGGCGACGCTGATCGCCTTCATCATCGTCGCCAAGCTGACGGCCTGCGTCATTTCTCTCGCATCGGGATTTCGCGGCGGCCTGTTTTTCGCCTCCCTCTTCGTGGGCAGCCTTCTCGGCAAGCTATACGCCGTGCTGGTCGCGGCCTATGGCGCAAGCTTCGGCTTTGCGCTCGATCCAACCTCGAGCGCTTTGACGGGCATGGCGACATTGGGCGTCGCAATTGTCGGCGGGCCGCTCACCATGACTTTTCTCGTGCTGGAATTGACGCGCGATTTTCACGTCACCGCGACGGCGCTCGCCGCCTGCATCGTCACGAGCGTCTGCGTTAGGACGATTTTCGGCCATTCTTTTTCAACCTGGCGGCTGCATTTGCGCGGAGAAACCGTGCGCGGCGCCGACGACGTCGGCTGGATTCGCAATCTCACCGTCGCATCGATGATGCGCGCAGAGATCGCGACGGTGCGCGAAGGCGCGACCGTGGAGGAATGTCGTAAGCTGTTTAAACTCGGGTCTCACGACGCGCTGTTCATAACGGATGAACAAAACGCCTATCGCGGCCTGGCGCTGCCGCGCGACGTGTTTTCGAGCGATCTCGACGCCGCCGCGCATTCGACGGAGATCGCCGCCCTGGCGCGGTGTTCCGATCGCGCGCTGCTCGGCGCGATGAATGTGGTTGCTGCGATGCAGTGCTTCGACGAGGTCGAGGCGGAGGTGTTGGCGGTCATTGATAATGAACAGGATCGTTCGCCGATCGGGTCGTTATGCGAAGCCTATGCCCGACGCCGGTATATTGAAGAACTCAACCGCTCCCTAGGAACGCACCCGCAAGCATGACGGCTCGGCGGGAAGGCGCTTGCGACCCGGAAGCGAAGCGACGCGCCGTTTTAAGGCGTCGACGAAGGCTCGCCCTTGCGCCTCGACGGCCGCCGAGCGAGGCGATCCCGTTCGAAGAGGATGGACCAAGACCGTGCAGGCGTTCATCGCGGAGCACAGGAACCTCTTTTCGGCCGCGTGACGAAGACGGAGCCCGCCGCGGCGATCGCCCGCCACCAGCCGTAATCGCAATAGCCTTTGTCGAACACAAAGGCGTCGCCGTCGTGCCGGGCGACGATCGCGGCGAACTGCCGCCGGTCGATGGATTCAAGCAGCTTGCCGAAAATGCTGGAGTCTTTCCGTGTTTCAT
>PQAN01000287.1 GCA_003105285.1 Methylocystaceae bacterium | reverse complement strand
CCGGCCGACACGATGTTCCACGCCGCGGCGCGGGCGCGCTATGATGTCGCGATCTGCCCGACGCACGACCAGGCGCTGATCCCGATCAAGACGCTCGCCTTCGATCGCGGCGTCAATGTCACGCTCGGCCTTCCCTTCGTTCGCACGTCGCCCGATCACGGCACGGCCTTCGACATCGCGGGGAAAGGCGTGGCCGACGCCGCGAGCCTCGTCGAAGCGATCCGCCTCGCCGACCGCATGACCGCACGGCCCGCGGCGTGATCGACGATCTCCCGCCCTTGCGCGAGGTCGTCGCGCGCCATGGTCTGTCGGCGAGCAAATCGCTCGGACAGAATTTCCTGTTCGACCTCAATCTTACCGCCCGCATCGCCCGAGCCGCGACGCCGGCGTCGGATACGACCATCGTCGAGGTCGGCCCCGGCCCCGGCGGACTGACGCGCGCGCTGCTCGCCGAAGGCGTCGGCCGCGTGCTCGCCATCGAGCGCGATACGCGCTGCCTTCCGGCGCTGCGCGAGATCGAAGCGCGCTATCCGGGCCGACTCGTCGTCATCGAGGGCGACGCGCTGGCGATCGATCCGGCCGATCTCGTGCGCCGTCACGGCCTCGGCGGTCCAGCGCGCATCTGCGCCAATCTGCCCTATAATATCGCCACGGCGCTGCTCGCGAATTGGCTGGAGGCGGAGCCCTGGCCCTCCCTTTTCGATCGTTACGTGTTGATGTTCCAGCGTGAGGTGGCGCTCCGCATCGTCGCGACGCCGAGGGAGCGGGCCGATTACGGCCGGCTCGGCGTCTTGTGCGGCTGGCGGACGCATGCGCGCATATTGTTCGACGTTTCGCCTTCGGCCTTCACGCCGCCGCCCAAGGTGACGTCCTCTGTCGTCGAGCTCGTTCCAAATCCCGCGCCTTTGCCTTGCGACGCGCGACTCCTGTCGCAAGTGACGAAGGCCGCCTTCGGCCAGCGGCGCAAGATGCTGCGCCAGAGCTTGAGGACGCTTCCCTTCGCCGGGCTCGACGTCGCGCGACTGCTCGCCGCCGCCGGGATAGAGGAGACGAAGCGCGCCGAGGAGATCGACATCGGCGCTTTTGCCGCATTGGCGCGCGCCTTGGCCGGCCTAATTTGAATCTCGCGGCCTCGATGTCCAAGGAGCGAAGGAGATGTCGAAATTCTATTTTGCGGCGGTCGAAACCGAGGAAGGATTGCGCGCCGAACTGAAGATCGCGACGCCCTATTCGCTGGCGGCGGACGTCTTCGATCCGAGCTCGACCTTCGCCGATTATGAGGCCAAGCTCGAGGGCGCGCTGCGCGAGCTGGAGCACACGCGAGAGGAAGCGCGGCGATGGTTCGCTCAGCATGAGCAGGGGACGGCCTCGACCGCGAGTCGAGGGTAGACGCCCTTCTCGGCGCGCAATCTAACTCCCCGTCACGACGCGCGCGAAAACCAGCACGTCGACGCGCGCCGCCCGCGCCCGCAGCAGGACGCGCGCCGCCGCATTGACGGTCGCGCCCGAGGTCAGCACGTCGTCGACCAGCACGATATTCTTGCCCTCGACGGCGATTTTTTTCTCCTCGTGGATGCGGAATGCGCCCTGCATATTGACCGCCCGCTGGTTGCGCGTGAGCCCGACCTGCGGCGGCGTCGGCTTGACGCGCTCGAGGGCCATGGCCTCCACCGGCACGGCGCTCTCGCGCGAGACGACTTTCGCCAGCGCGGCCGATTGGTTGAAGCGGCGCGAGAACAGCCGCATCCGGTGCAACGGGACCGGCACGAGCAGATCGGCCTCGCCGAGGAGATCGGCGCCGGCCCGCGCCATCCAGCGGCCGAGCGGCTCGGCGAGCTCCAGCCGATCGTAATATTTCAGGCGATGGGCGAGGCTGCGCGCCTTGTCGCTGTCGTAGCGGGCGACGGCGCGGGCCCGCTCGAAGACGGGCGGATCGGCCGAGGCTTCGAGCGAGATCATGCCGGCGCCGAAATCGCGGTCGAAGGGCGTGCCGAGCCGCTCGCAGAACGGACGCTCGATGAAGCCGATGTCGCTCCAGCACGCCGCGCAGAGCGCGCCATGATCGCCGACCGCCTTGCGGCAGACGAGGCAGACCGGCGGAAAGACGACGTCGAGCAGACGACTTCCGACGCTCCGGACAAGATTTGCGGCGCGCAGAACCTCCACTTGTTCAAACCTCGATCTGGCCGCCCAGCTCCACGACGCGGCCAGGCGGGACTTGGAAAAATTCTGTCGCGGCTTCTGCGCCCGACCGATAGGCGACGCGGAGAAGCGGGACGAGAAGCAAAATCACGGTGGCGTCTCGCTTGCTTCCTTCACCAGCCAGTCGCGGAAGCGGCGCACGGCGGGTCGCTGCGACGCTTCGGACGCGGCGACGGCGTAATAGGCAAACCGCGTCGGCCACCGCGCGGCGATCGGCTGCGCCAGTCGTTTCGCGCGAAGGCCATCCTCGGCGTGGACATCGCGGACGAGCGCGAGCCCCTGGCCGGACGCCGCTGCTTCGATCTTCAGATGATCATCGGAAAACGCCGGTCCTTTCAGGACGCGAGGCGCGACGATCCCATGCGCCTCGAACCAGAGCCGCCAATCGGTTCGATCCACATCGTGGAGCAATGGAAAGGCGAGGCAGTCGGCCGGCGTCATGACGGGCCGCCCGGTTCGCAAAAGCTCGGGACTGGCGACGACGATCAATTCGGGCGCCATGAGCCAGATCGCTTCGAGGCCGGGATAGTTTCCCAAACCATGACGGATCGCCAGATCGATTGGTTCCCGTCTCAGATCGACGATGCGGTTTTCCGTCTCCACGACGATATCGATGTCGGCATGCCGTCGCGAGAACTCGAAAAGACGCGGCACGAGCCAGCTCGCCGCGAACGAGCCCGTCGTGCTGATCGTGACCCGCTGCGCCGAAGCGCTCGTCAGGTTCCTATCGACGTCCTCGATCATGCGGAAGGGAGCGTCGAGTGAAGCGAACAGCGCCTCGCCCGCCGCATTGAGCGCGACGCCCGCTTGCGTTCGCGTGAAAAGACGATAGCCGATGGCGTCTTCCAATTCGCGAATGCGCTGACTGATCGCGCCCGGCGTCAACGCCATCACGTCCGCCGCATCGCGCATACGGCCGCATCGCGCCACGACGACGAAAGTATGCAGCAGGGAAAAGCGAACAGCCATGAACCCTGTTTAGCACGGCTGAACATAGGCCGGAAAATCATCGCTTGCCGAATTCCTGTCGTCTCGAGACTGTCGCGAGAATAATCAGGAGAGGGTTCATGCTTCGGACGAGATCGGAATCATCGTCTCTATTGCCTTGGCTCGTCGTCGGATTCGGCTTCATGGCGCTCGCGCTGACCTTTTCCGCGCGCGCCACGCTCGGGCTGGTCATGCCCGTCTGGACGCAGGAATTCGGCTGGTCGCGCAGCTTCGTTTCCGGCGCCGCGGCGACGGCGCTGCTGGTCATGGCGGCCGTCGCGCCTTTCGCAGGCCGTCTCGTCGATCGGCGAGGGGTCCGCGTCACACTGATATCCGGCCTCGCTCTCGTGGGCGGCGGTTGCCTCATCGTGTCGGCGACGAGCAATTCTTTCGTGTTTCTGATCGCCTTCAGCGGAATTTCCGCCATCGGCTTCGGCATCGTCGCCACGCATGTCGTGTCCACCGCTATCGCGCGCCTGTTCGCGCATGATCGCGGACTGGCCACCGGCATCGCGACTTCCGGGGCGACAGGGGGCCAATTCCTGATCGTTCCGCTCATCGCGGTCGTGCTGACGACATTCAGTTGGCGGTGGAGCTTCCTTTCTATCGGCGTCGGCTGCTTCCTGATATTGCCCTTCCTCTGGCGGACGCTTGCCACGAGCGAGGCTTTTGCCGCTGCGCCGATCGCCGGCTCGTCCTCATCCTCTCTGTCGGCCGACATCGTCTCCATCGTCGCGAAACCGGCGTTCCATATCCTGTTCTGGAGCTTCCTGCTCTGCGGATACACGACCGCCGGCGTCATCGAGACGCACTTCCTGCCCTACGCCTCGTTCTGCGGCTTCGGCCCTGTTCCGAGCGCCGCCGCCTATGGCGCGCTGTCGGCCGTCAACATGCTCGGCATGATCGCCGCCGGATGGCTGACCGACCGTGTGAACAGGGCCGTGCTGCTCGGTTCGATCTATCTGGCGAGAGGGTTGGCCTTCGTCATCCTCATGAATGTCGGGGTCGACTTTGACATGCTGATGGCCTTCGCCGTGTTTTTCGGAGCCGTGGACTATGCGACGGTTCCGGTCACGGCCAGCCTCGTCGCCAGCCATCTCGGATTGCGCGTCATGGGACTGTCGATGGGGTTGATCTCGGCCGGCCATGCGGTCGGCGCCGCCTCCGGCGCATTCATGGGCGGCTATCTCGTCGATCTCACCACGCGCTACGATTGGATATGGCTGAGTTCGCTCGCCCTTACGGTCGGAGCCGGCCTCATGGCGTTCACGCTGCGCGATCGGCCCGAGCAGACGGTCTTGGCCGCATGAGTCCCTGGCGACACGCCGCCCCCGAGCGCTTTACCCCAGCAGCCCGGCGTTTTTGGGCGCGAGCGGATTGTCGGCGAGCGCGGCGGCGTCGGGCGCGTCGAGCGTCGGAACGCCCGCCACGGCATTGTAGAGCTGCGAGACGAAGCTCTCGTCCAAATCCTTCACGATGAAGACGAGGCGCGTGCGGTGATCGTCGTCCGGCCAAGCCGCCAGCCGGTGCGGCGGATGAAACACATGCTGCACGCCGTGGATGACGACGGGTCTCGAGAGATCGTCGCTCAGCCCGACGACGCCTTTGACGCGCAACAGACGCGGGCCGTGCGCCTGCCGCAGGATTTCGAGAAACATGTCGAACGCCGACGGCGACAGCGGCGCGTCGCTCGTCACGCAGAAGGCGCGGATGTGATCGTCGTGACGGTTCACGTCATGCGCATGCGCGTTCGCATGTTCGTGATCTCGAGCGTGATGACGATGCTCATGCCCATGATGATCATGCCGATGCGCCGCTTCCACCGCCTCGGCGTTGAGCCATTTCGCGACCTGCGGAATCTTGCCCGAGGCGTCGTAGAGCCCGCAATCGAGCAGAGCGGCGGCCGTCGCCTCGCCCGTCGCGGCGACGAGCCGGCGCGCCGCCGGATTGAGCCGCGCCAAGCGCTCGCCGAGTTCGGCGAGACGCGCTTCGCCCGCGGGCAGGTCGGTCTTCGTCAACACGAGACGATCGGCGACGGCGGCCTGCTTGACCGCCTCCTCATGCGCGTCGAGCGTCGCCGCGCCATTGACGGCGTCGACGAGCGTTACGACGCCGTCGAGCCGATAGCGCAGCGTGAGATAGGGATGATACATGATCGTGTGCAGCACCGGCGCCGGATCGGCGAGGCCGGTCGTCTCCAGCACCACACGCTTGAACGGCCGAATGCGGCCATTGTCGAGCCGTCGCAGCGCATCCTCGAGCGTCGCGACGAGATCGCCGCGAATGGAGCAGCACACGCAGCCGGAATTCATCACGATCATGTCGCCGTCGATGGACTGAACGAGCAGATGATCGATGCCCACTTCGCCGAACTCATTGATGAGAACCAGCGTGTCGGCGAGCTCGGGCGAGGCCAGCAGACGATTGAGCAGAGTGGTCTTGCCGGCGCCGAGAAAGCCGGTGAGGACCGTCAGCGGAATCGGCGGCGGCGGCCGGCGCGGGGCGGGAGCGTCGGCGAAATCGGTCATCGCGCTTTTTCTGGCTTCTTCGCCTCATTGTCGCCGATGGAGCGCGCGCTGGTCTTGGCGGCGGCGCTCTTTTGCGCATGGCCCGCCTTTGCCGGCTTGGCGGCGTGACGCGCCTTCCCGTGAGGCGTCCCTTCGGCGGCCTTGTCCTGCGTGCGGCTCGCGACATGAGCCTGCGCAGGCTTGCCGTGCGACGCGTGAGCATGCGAGCCATGGGCGTGGCTCTTGCGCCCGGCAGGGCGGCGCATCGACACGGCGTCGGGCGCGGCGCGGCCGATCGGCGAGGCGCCGACCTCGGGCTTCTCGCTCGCATAGGCGGTCACGGTCGAGGGCGAGCCGACCGGCGAGCCCGGATCGCGCACCCCCGCCACCGGCCCCTCATAGCCGGGCGCGCGGCCGACGTAGACGGCGACCGGCTCGAACTGCGGGCGGGGCAGTTTGGCGATGTCCTTGACGTTGACCTGTCCGCCGCCGCCATATTCGCTCGGAATGGCGACGGTCATGTCCTCGACCTCGGCCAGGAATTCGGCATTGGCCTTGCCGCGATGATGGCAGACGCTGTCGCGCATGTCGGGCGCCGCCGCCACGCCGAAGCTCGCCAGCGACGCGATCGACCCTTGGGCCGAGCCGTTCTGAAAGGCGCGATCGAGCAGCGAGGCCGCCTTGGCGGTGCGCGCCGCCGCCGTCGGCGCGCCGAGCACGACGGCGATGAGGCGCTGCCCGCCATGGCTGGCGCTCGCCACCAGATTGAATCCGGCGGGGCAAGTGAATCCGGTCTTCATGCCGTCCGCGCCGGGATAGCGGCCGAGCAGGCCGTTGTGCGTCGGGATGATCGCGCCGCCGAGCTTCATCGCGCCGATGTTGTAAAAGCCCGCCGACTCGGGGAACTCCGTCAGCAGCGCGCGGCCGAGGATCGCCAGATCGCGCGCCGAGGTCACCTGACGCTCGTCCGGCAGGCCATTGGGATTGACCCAATGCGACTCCCGCATTCCGAGCGCCGCGGATGCGCGATTCATTTCGTCGGCGAAGGCCTCGACCGAGCCGGAGACGCCTTCGGCGATGGTGACGGCGATGTCATTGGCCGATTTGACCATCAGCATCACCAGCGCATTGCGCAGCGTCACCTCCGAGCCCGCGTGAAAACCCATCTTCGACGGCGCCATGGAGACGGCGCGCGGCGACACGATGAGCGGCGTGTCGAAAGCGATGCGCCCCGCCCGCACCGCGTCGAGCGCCACATAGACCGTCATCAGCTTGGTGAGCGACGCCGGATACCAGGACTGGGCGGCCTGATCCTGCTGCAGGATCTGGCCGGAGGCGACGTCGATGACCACCGACGGCGCCGCCCGAGCCTGAGCGCCGGCGGCGATTGCGGCCGAC
>PQAN01000286.1 GCA_003105285.1 Methylocystaceae bacterium | reverse complement strand
CGCAGCCGCATGGCGCCGATCGTCGGCGCGCTCATATCACGCGCTCGCGGCGAAAGGGCGTCGCCAGCGCGCCGACGAGCGCCGGAAGTCGCGCCGCATCGGCCGGCTGATCGCCGCGATTCTCGTGCCAATGCGCGACGAGCGTCGAAATCGCGCGCCGCAGCGGCTCCGGCGTATGCGCCGCCTGACTTCCATAGCCGGCGATAATGTCGATCTCGATCCCATCGGTCGCGCGGCCCGGCGCCGGCGGCGCGTCGGCGAAGGCGATGCGGCCACGATCCGATGCCGACGGCGCGCGATAGCTTTCCGCATCGAGCGTCTGCGCGACGCCCGCCGCGTCATAGATGCGAATGGCGGCGACGCTCTGAAAGGGCGCGAAGGGAACGATCAGCGTCTTGCGGCGCATCGTCGGCGCCGGCCAGGCGTCGAGAATCATCCGCCAGCTCTGCGTGACGAAAAAGCGCCGCGTATAGGCCTCGAGCGTCATCCGCGCCGAGACGATCAGCGCCGACAGAAGCTGATCCTCGTCGCTCGCATCGAGCCGCAACCAGGCTTTCGCCTCGTCGAGCGAAACAGGTTCGAGCGCCGGTCCGGTGAGAAGAATAGGCGTCATTTGTATTTCCCGTCGAAATTTGCAATTTGCGCGGATAGGTCGAGGCGAGGAGACGACATGAGGGGCAGAGGGCTTCTTCCAGTCATCGCGATCTCTTGTCTGCTGACGAGCGACGCGTCGGCCCTCGTCGGGGAGACACATGAGGCCGGCGCGCTCGCCGCCCATGTCGTCATGGTGCTGAAGCGCGACGGCTCCCGCTCGGGTTTCTGCAGCGGCGTCGCGTTGTCGAGACGCATCGTTCTCACCGGCGCGCATTGCGTGGCGAGCCTTTCCGATACGCGCGTGCATTTCATGACCGCCGGCGGGCCCGCGCTCGTCGAGCCTTCGCGCATCGAACGCCATCCGGCCTATCGGTCGGACGCCGTGGAGACGCGCCGCGTCTCGATCGATCTCGCGCTCATCGAAGCGAAGGAGGACTTGCCGTCCTCTTTCGTTCCGGCGGAACTCGCGCCGCGGGCGCCGGATATCGGCGACGTCGTGACGATCGCCGGCTACGGCCAACGCGAGGACGGCGCGACCGGAAAGCTCGCGGCGCTCACGCTGAGCTTGCGCGCGCCGCTCTCCACAGTGCTGATGTGGCTCGCCGCGCCCCGCCCGCCGGGCGGCGCCTGCGACGGCGATTCCGGTGCTCCCGTCTTCGACGGGAACGGACGCCTCGCCGGCGTCGTCGCCTTCGCGGAAGGCTCGGCGGGGCGGCGCTGCGGCAAGCTCACGCAAGCCGTCAGCGTCGTGCCGCAGCGCGCCTGGATCGAACGCATCGTCGCGCGGTGGGCGCGCTGAGCCTCACGCCGTCCCGAACTTCAGCAGCTTGATCGCCTCGAAATCCTGAACGCCGCCGCCGACGCGCTTCGTCGTATAGAACAGCACATAGGGCTTGGCGGAATAAGGATCGCGCAGCACGCGAATGCCGAGCCGGTCGACGACGAGATAGCCGCGCTCGAAATCGCCGAAGGCGATCGACAGGCTGTCGGCGCCGACATTGGGCATATCCTCGGCCTCGACGACCGGAAAATTCAGCAGAGACGCCGACGCCTCCAGACTGGTCGGCGGCGCCCAGAGATATTCGCCCGTCGACGTCTTGAACTTGCGGATCAGCGACTGCGTCTGCCGGTTCATGACGAACCTGCCCTTCTGCCGATAGCCGGCGCGCAATGCATAGACGAGGTTGAACAGCGCGTCGGACGGGTTGCTCGCCGCGAAGCCCGCCGAGACGCCGGTCGTCACATAGCCGAGATTGCCCCAGCTCCAACTCGCGTCGGCGACGGTCGCATAAGCCAGAAAGCCCTTGGGCTTGTTGACGCCATTGCCGTTGACGAAAGCCGCGCCCTCCTGCTCCGCGAACGCCGTCTGCACCTCCTCGGCGATCCACTGCTCGATATCGACGACCGAATCGTCGAGCAGCGTCTGCGTCGCGGCCGGCATCGCATACAACTCGGCGACGGGAAAATCGAGATCGGCGATCTGCTGATTGGCGGTCTGCGGCCGCGCGTCGGTCTCGCCCGCCCAGCCGACCGCCGGTCCTTGCAGCGAATAGGCCTTGCGCAGGGAATGGGTGGAGATTTCGCGCACGCTGGCGATGGCGCGAATGGGCGAGAGATGCGCGAGGCGGCGCAGGATTTCCTGCTCGGCCGGCGTCGGCACGAGATAGCCGCCATCCGGCCCCGAGCCCGCCGACAGGGCCTTCGCCTCCAGCGCCTTGAGGCCGGCGGCTTCGCCGGCGCGCATATAGAGATCGAAGGCGGATTTATGCTCGCGCGCCGAATGATCCTCGGCGACGGCGCCGCCGAGCTTGGGCCGCGCCAGATCGAGCGTGACGCGATCGAGCCGCCGCTTCGTCTCGTCGAGCGCGGTGTCGATGCGCTGAAGCTTTTCCTCCGTCAGCACGTCGACGCCGAGGCGCGTCTCGAGCTGCGCGAGCCGCTCGTCGTTCGTCTCCTTGAAGGCTGTAAAGGCGCGATTGAGATCGGCGAGGACATCCTCGCCGGCGGCGGATTTGGTTTCGATGAACGACATGCGCTTTGAACCTCGCGTTGCTGGTGAGAAAAAAGGACGCGCAACGGCGCCGCCGGCGCCCTGGCGCCGTCGTGCGATCCGCTGGAACAGGAGTGAGCCGTCTCGATCTTATCGGCCCACGTTCGACGGCGACGACGCGGGCGGCTTGCTGGTCGGGCGAATAGCGCGAGGCTAACGCGAACGCGAAGCGCGCCGCAGGCCGAGTTCGAAGCTCGACGCCGCGCTCTGCATCCGCAGCCGCGCGAGCTTCGCGCGCAATTCGAGGAGCGGCGGCGGAGCCGAATGCGTCACGACGCCGATGCGCGCCTGCGGCAGAGCGGGAAAGGTCACGATGGAGATTTCCCACAAATCCACCTCGAGCAACCGCCGCGCGCCGCTCATGCGGTCGCTCGACGCGCGCAGCGTGCGAAAGCCGATCGAGAGCCCATCCAGCGCGCCTTGCCGGATCAAGGACAGCGCCTCGCGCGCCCTGGCGACGGAGAGGTCGAGCCGCCCCGTCACCTTGAGCCCGCGCGCGTCCTCGATGATCTGCGTCCACACGCCGATCGGCTCGGCCGGCAGGTGCTGCCACAGCATCTTCACGCCCTCGGCGCCGCGCTTTCGCAGCGTCGCCGCGAAAGCGCCGGGCGCGACGATGTCGCCGCAAGCGTCTAAGACGCCGAACAGGCTGGCGTAACCCTCGAACACGCCTGTTTCAGTCGCCAGGGACACTGCGACATTCGCTCGCTTCGTCTCCAACGCGAGCGGCTCGAAATCGAAGACAGGTTCGTCGAATCGTCTAGCGCTCGTCGCCATCAGGCTTTCTCCCTCGTCGCCGCGATGGCGGCATGCCCCCCGCCGCGCGGCGGCGAGCGCAGACGCTCCAACGCGCGCACGAAATTCCTGAACACCGCCTCCGCGTCGTCGCGGCGCGGCGGCGCCCGCCGATTGGCCCGACGCTTCATGCGCGAAAAAGAAAAATCGAAACTCATATCATTCGCTCCCATAGCGGCGGTTGAACCGCGCCAGCTCGCGCACGAAGGCGTCGAGACGCCGCGTCGCCTCGCCGAGTTCGCGCAAAGCGCGATAGGCGAAGGCGCTCGCCGCGCTCGCCCACAGAAACAGCGCGAGATGGGCGAGATCGCCGCGCTCGATGATGGTGGTGACGATCTCGGACATGATTGCTCGCCCTCACCTCTTCGCTATCGGCCCATAACCCGCGGCCTCGCGCTGCTCGTCGACGGTGAGAAAGCTCGCGGCGCCGATGCGCCCCCATTCCATCGCCCGCTCTTGCGCCAGCGCGTCGATGCGATCGGCGTCGTAATCGAGACGAAACGGCGGGAAGCCCGGCTGCGTCCAGGCGTGAAACGCCTTCTGCAGGCGCTGCACGAGCGGAATGATCGTCTGCCGCCAGAAGGCGCGATTGGCCTCCTGGTAATTGCGAAACGTATTGTCGCCCGGCAGGCCGAGCAGCAGCGGCGGCACGCCGAAGGCGAGCGCGATCTCGCGCGCGGCGGCGGCCTTCGTCTCGGAAAAATCCATGTCCTTGGGCGAGAGCGACAGCGCCTTCCAATCGAGCCCGCCTTCGAGCAGCAGCGGACGCCCCGCATTGGCGGAGCCGGAGAAATTCTCTTCGAGTTCTTCTTTCAGCCGCGTGAATTGCTCGTCGGTCAGATGCGCGCCGTCCGGCCCCGCATAGACGAGCGCGCCGGAGGGCCGCGCGGAATTGTCGAGCAGCGCCTTGTTCCAGAAGCTCGCGGCATTATGCGTGTCGAGCGCTACTTGCGCGGCGGCGAGCGGCGGAAAGCCGTAGATGTCGTCGAGCGGATTGAACAATTTGATATGCAGGATCGGCTCGATGCCGCGCCCCTGCATCTCATAGCGGACGGAATCGCCCGCCGCTGTGTAGACATAAGCGGCCGGCCAGCCGTTGCGCCCGGCGACGACGCTCATGCGGTCGGGACGCAGCGCATAGATTTCGCGCAAAGTTCCGTCGACGAACGCGCCTTCGACATAGGCGTTGCCATAGAGCAGCAGGTTGGAGCAGAGCGCCTCGATGAAGGAGACGCTGGTGTCGCCCGGATTGGGCCGCGCGATGATCGCGAGCAGCGGATGCGCGCTGATCTCGTCGCGTCCCTCATAGAGCAGCCAGGGCACCGAGGCGCAGCCTTCGGCGATCATGCGCACGGCGCGATGACAGACGGCGTTGCGTTCATAGCCTTCGCGCGTCAGCGCCGCATGATTGCGCGGCGTCCATTGCGGCAGGCCGATCGAATGCAGAGCGAGCATCGCGGCCGCGCGCGAGGTCTTCTCTTCGCGAGCGCGCGACGGCGCGACCGCGCCGATGAGGCGGGTGAGGAAAGAGGGCATGAGGTGTTTCCGATGGGCCGAGACGAACCTCTCCCCGTTCACGGGGAGAGGTCAAGCGAAGCGAGGGTGAGGGGCCGGGGATGTTCACGGCGTCGTCGCCAAACCCCGGGCCCCTCACCCAGACGTTCACGGGGAGAGAGAGAAGTCGACGCGCCTACACCCGCCGCATCCGCGGCTCGCCGGCGCGCGGCGTCAGGACGAGCGCGGTGATCGCCCATACCAGCGCGTCGAGACGGTCGGGACTGCGGCAGGACGACAATCCGTCGAGACCGAAGTCGCACATTTCATCCTCCAGCGCCGGAAAGGCGCCGACATGGCGCACCCTGCCCTGCTCATAGAGCTGCGCCACCGGCGCGGCGCGCAGATATTTGCCGCGCGTCGCCCGCACTTCTTTCACCGGCGCGGAAGGATCGGCCTCGTGAATGACGGCGCGCACCATCTCGCCGCCCTGATTGACTTCGGCGACGAGCGCATCGGCGGCGAGCTCGTGATAGAGCGCCACGGCCGCGCGCGCCCAATGCGCCGGCCGCGCGGCGGCGAGCGTCGCATCCTCCAGCACATGCACGCATCCTTCAGCGTCGACGCCCGCCGCGACGATGCCGCAGCAATCGGCGCGCTTGCTCGAGGACGCCGGCGGATCGACGGCGACGACGATGCGCGCCAGGCGCGGCGCGGCGTCGATGCGCGACGCTTCCAACATGTCGCGCGTCCACAACGCATTGGCGCGCTCGTCGATGATTTCGCCATCGAGCTCCTGACGCCCGAGACGCGTGCCGGCATATTGCGCGAACACGCTCTCGAGAAAAGAAGGCGCCAGATTGGCGGCGTTCCGACGAGTCGCGGCCCTCGTGACGACGACGTTTTTGACGTCGACGAGGCGCTTCAGCAAGGGGATGGGGCGCGGCGTCGTCGTCACGAGCTGGCGCGGCCATTCGCCGAGCCGCAAGCCGAATTGCAGCATGTCCCAGGTCTCCTCGGCGTAGCGCCATTTGGCGAGCTCGTCGCACCAGGCGGCGCAAAATTGCGGGCCGCGCAGGCTCTCCGGGTCCTCGGCGGAAAAAGCCTGCGCGACGACGCCATTGTCCCAGGTGAGGCGCCGGCGCGAGGATTCCCAGCGCGGACGCTCGGAACGGCCATGCACGGAGAGAATGCCGGACATACCCTCGATCATCACGTCGCGCACATCCGCCGCGCTCTCGCCGACGAGCGCGATGGGCGACGTCGGCCGGCAGGCGAATTGCGGGCGCCCCTGCGCCAGACCCTTCACCCATTCGGCGCCGGCCCGCGTCTTGCCGGCGCCGCGTCCCCCAAGAATGAGCCACACCCGCCAGGGTTCGCCATTCGCGGCGCAACGCGGCGGCCATTGGTCCTCGCGCGCCGAAAATTCCCAATCGGCGAGCAGGCGCGCGATCTCTCGCGCGGAGAATCCGTCGAGCAGCTCATCCAATCTCCCCTTCGCCGCGCAGGCGCTCGAGGCGTCGAGCAAGCTCCGCGCGGAGTTCGGCCAATTCGCGGGGAGGCGCGTCGGGGACGCGCTCGTCTGTGGCTCGTTCATCGTCCTCTCGCGCATCGCC
>PQAN01000285.1 GCA_003105285.1 Methylocystaceae bacterium | reverse complement strand
CGACGACCTCGTCGCGGCGACGCGGGCCCGTCTCGGGCCGATCGATGTGCTCGTCTGCAATGCGGCGGTGAATCCGTTCTACGGCTCGATGAGCGAACTGCCCGACGATGCCTTCGAGAAGATCCTCGGCGTCAACATCATGGCCAATCACTGGCTGATCCAGCGGGTGCTGCCGGACATGAAGGCGAAGCGCGACGGCGCGATCGTCGTCGTCTCCTCGATCGGCGGCCTGCGCGGCTCGGCGACGCTCGGCGCCTACTGCATCTCCAAGGCGGCGGATCTCCAGCTCGTACGCAATCTCGCGCTCGAACACGGACCGGACAACATTCGCGTCAACGCGATCTCGCCGGGTCTCATCCGCACCGATTTCGCCCGCGCACTGTGGGAGAACCCGGACAACCTCGCCCGGCGCGTCGCCCACGATCCGCTGCGCCGGATCGGCGAGCCGGAAGAAGTCGCCGGCATCGCGGTCTATCTTGCGAGCCACGCCGGCAGCTTCACGACCGGCCAGAATTTCGTCGTCGACGGCGGCAGCATGGCGGTCGGACAGTGAGCGGCGCTGATTGGATTCAGCCACGGAGATGTAAGAGGAAGCTCTGAACAAGTCCATCCAGGGCTTGTTCAGAGACGGCGAGTTCGGGGCAAGCCCGTACTCGCCTCCGCGAATCAAGCGCTTGCGCGCTCGACTCGCGAGCGGGCCATCCATGGCCCGCGGCAACTCTGCTTTTGCAGAGTTTCCTTAGAGGGTGTTTACAAAATAAAGTATAATTCGGGACCTCTCCTACCGGACAACGCGCCATGACGAGACAGGGCCGACCGCCGAAGATATCGGAAGAACATCGCGCAACGCTCGTCGGCATCGTGCGAGCTAATCCGTTGGCCACGACCGACGAGATCCGTCGTGATTTTGAGTGCAGCACCGGGATCCAGATACACGGGCAAACGCTGCTGAAATATCTTCGCGCATTCGGTATCGAGCGCCGAACTTATGGCGTGGGATTGACGGTGGAACGAAGCGCAGAGAAGCCCAAGCGCTATGGTTACACCGACGCTCATCGGCGAGTCTTGCCGGAGCAGACGTATCCGAGCTGCCTGACGGACGCCGAGTGGGCGTTGATTGACGATGTGTTCGAGAACGGTGGCGGGCGAGGTACGCCGGCGCAGTATCCGCGGCGTCTGCTGGTCGACGCCTGTTGCTTTATTGTGCGCACTGGAGGCTCCTGGCGGATGTTGCCGAAGGAATTCCCGCCCTGGCAGAACGTGTATCGCACATTCAGGCGGTGGACCGCGCAGGGTAAGTTCGAACAGATGCACGATAGATTGCGCGCGCAATGGCGAGAGCGGGAAGGACGTGATACGGCACCGACGGCCGCAGTCCTGGATGCGCAATCGACTCGCACTTCTCCACAGGGCGGGGAAGCAGGTTATGACGCAGGCAAGAAGATTAAGGGACGCAAACGCCATTTGGTCGTCGACACGCTGGGACTTCTATTAGCGGTCAGCGTGACTGCGGCTGGCGTGCAGGATCGAGATGGCGCACATCCGGTCATCGCGGCAACGATGACGAAGTATCCCGAGATCAAGACGTTGTTTGTCGATTCTGGTTACGCTGGCCGGTGTGCGCAGACCGTTTCGCAAACCCACGCGATCAAGGTTGACGTCGTTCGGCATCCGGCAAACAAGAATGTCGGTCGCTGGATTTGTGCCGAACAACCCGATCTGTTCACGGTACAAGCCGATGCCAAAGGCTTTGTTGTGCTTGCAAGGCGCTGGGTCGTGGAACGCACGCACGCATGGAACGAACGCGCGCGACGCTTGGTGATGCATCACGACCGTCTTACTCATGTGTCCGAGGCGTGGGTATGGCTCACCGAAGCGCGCCTACTCATGCGTAGACTAACTGCTTAAATTTGTAAACACCCTCTTAGCAGGCTGGTGAAAAAGCATGGAACTCGGCCGCCAGAACGCGATCAGATCTCGCAAACAGACTCTTTGGCGTGATCCGGGAGGTTCCATGCGCGGCGACGACTCTCGACAGGACGGTTTGTTCAGCTATGTCTCCCTCGAAGCTCGGATACCGAAAGCCCATCCGCTGCGGCCGGTGCGTACGATGGTCGATTCGGCACTGAAGTCGATGTCGCGCGATTTTGCCAAGCTGTATGCCCGCGCCGGCCGGCCGTCGATTGCCCCCGAGCGTTTGCTTCGAGCGCTGCTGCTGCAGGTGTTCTATTCCATTCGCAGTGAGCGTCTCCTGATGGAGTCGCTGGACTACAACCTCTTGTTTCGGTGGTTTGTCGGCTTGAGCGCTGATGAGCCGGTCTGGGAGCGCAGCACGTTCTCGAAGAATCGCGATCGCCTGCTCGAAGGCGACGTCGCCCGCCGCTTCTTCGAACAAGTACTTGCGCAGGCCAGTGCCGCCGGTCTGACCAGTGATGAGCACTTCAGTGTCGACGGAACGCTGATTGAAGCCTGGGCCTCGCACAAGAGCTACCGCCGGAAGGATGGCACGGATGACGACAATCCGGATGGCATGGGGCGCAACGCCGGCCGCAACTTCCACGGCGAAAGCCGCAGCAGCGACACTCATGCATCGACCACGGATCCGGACGCGCGCATGATGCGCAAAGGGGACTCGACGCCGGCGCGATTGTGCTTTGCAGGCCATGCACTGATGGAGAATCGGCACGGGCTGGTGGTGGATGCGATGTTGACCGAGGCCACGGGCACGGCCGAGCGAGAAGCGGCGCTGACGATGGTAGCGCGACGACCGGCACGGCGCGTGACGCTCGGGGCCGATAAGGCCTACGACGTGAGAGACTTCGTCGAGCGCGCGCGTGCGCTGGGGGTCACGCCGCACGTTGCGCAGAATCTGACGCGACGAGGCGGCTCGGCCATCGACAATCGAACGACCCGGCATGAAGGCTACGGCGTCAGCCAGACTATTCGAAAACGTATCGAGGAAGTGTTCGGTTGGGCAAAGACCGTGGGGCCGATGCGCAAGACGAAGTTGCGAGGGGTCGCCAGGGTCGGGTTCCAGATGTTGCTGACAATGGCGGGCTTCAACCTGATTCGGATGCGAGGATTGCTCAGTGGTTGACGTGAAGGACCGCAGCACGAAGCGATCTCCGATTATCGCTGCCAAAGTCAGTTATCGGCGGCTCGCCGCCACGCCGGCACGGTCGGCGAAGACGAAATCACGAGCTGACGAACTTGGTTTTTCACCAGCCTGCTAACTGCTTAAATTTGTAAACA
>PQAN01000284.1 GCA_003105285.1 Methylocystaceae bacterium | reverse complement strand
CTCGGCGCGAGCTTCCAGCTCTCTTTCGCGGCGGTGGCGGCGCTCATCGCCGTTTACGAGGCGCGCGGCGCTCTCGTCGCGCGCCAGCGCGAAGCGCAGCCCTTCGGCGCAAAGAGAAGCCGCTTCGCCTCGCTGCGCGAGAGCGTGGCCGAGCGCCTCCTGCACGGGCCGGGCGCGCCGCTCTTCGCCACGCTCTGCGCGACCTCCGCGACGGCCTCCTTCATGGCCAACGACTTTCACGAGCTCAGCCCTTATGTGCTGATCGGCAATCCTCTGACGCTCGCCATCATCGAATTCTTCGCCGTGCCGGGCGCGCTCGTCGGCTCTGTTCTCTACCCTCTGGGCCTCGACGGATTGGTCTGGCGATATGTCGGCTTCGGCATCGATCTCGTGACTTATATCGCCCGGCTCATCGCCTCCGCGCCCGGCTCCAGCCTGCATGTGAAGAGCTTTGCGCCCTCGGCGATACTTTTCCTTTCGCTCGCCGTGCTGTCGCTCGTGCTGTGGCGAAGCTTTCTGTTTCGGGCGATGGCCATCCCCTTCGCCGCGATCGGGCTCTGCGGCGCGGCGAGCGGCGACGGCTTCGACCTCGCCGTCGCGGCGGGCGGCGATGCGGCGGCGGTGCGGCTGCCGAGCGGCGAACTCGCTCTGCTCGGACGGCGCCCGCAGTCCTTCGTCGGCGAGCAATGGTTGCGCGCCGACGCCGATCCGCGCGCGCCGGCGGATGCGCGCGGCGGCGTCGCCTGCGACAAAATGGGTTGCGTCGCGCGGGCGGTCGACGGCCGCTTCGTCGCACTGGTCGAAGACCGGCAGGCGCTCATCGAGGATTGCGCGCGCGCCGCGATCCTTATCACGCGGCTCGGCGCGCCGGACGGCTGCGGCGCGCCGATCGTCATCGACAGGCGTAAACTCGCGGAGACGGGCGCGGTCACGCTGCGCATCGCCGGAGAACGGATCGAGTGGCGCATGGCGCGCGGCGTCGACGAAGACCGGCCCTGGTCGCGCGCTCCGCCGCGCCGGCCGGCGCGCGAGCTCGCGCGAGGCGGCGAGGCGCGCGACGGCGTAGCGGACGCCGACTCGCGGGAATGGGACGGCCCGGACTGAGCGCTTATCTGCGATCGCCGCCTCCGGACTGGCTGCGATGCTCGCCGAGCGGCCTGCCGGCGCGCCGGACCTCGCCGCCGCGGCCGTGCCGGTTGGCGCGCTCGAGAACGGCCAGCATGCGCCGCGTGCGTTCCGGCACGTCGCGGGTCTCGGCGAGCGAACGGAAATCGCGCGCGTCATAGGGGTAATGGGAGCCGCCGTGAAAAATCGCCACTCCGCGCGGCGTCATGACGGCGTCGCCGCGGCGCAGCGTGAAATCCTCATAGATCGTGTTGGCGGGCGCCGCGGCCGTTTCCGCACGGCAGGAGCACGGCCGGTCCAAATCGCCGCGTCTTTGCAGCGCCGCCGTCAATCTCGAATAGAGCGAGCCGCCGCGCGCCGTGACCGCCTCCTCGATCTTGTCCGAGCCGGCGCGCATGATATAGAGCGTCGACTTGGCGCCGGGACAAAGCTTGTTGCAGGTCCTCTGGTGGTTCGGAAGATCAGACGCGCCGGAATAGGTTCCGACGGGAAAGAAATAGCCGTCGCATTCGCGCACGCAGTAGGAGCGGGCGCCGACGGCGGTCGGCTCGACGGCGGCGGCCGGCTCTCGCCGGCGCGACACGGGCCGCCCGCCGACCCGCCGTTCCTGGCGGCGAGCGATGAACTGATGGGCGAGGGGGCGCGAGGAAGCCCTCCACTCG
Organism: Methylocystaceae bacterium; assembly: GCA_003105285.1. Classification (GTDB taxonomy): domain Bacteria; phylum Pseudomonadota; class Alphaproteobacteria; order Rhizobiales; family Beijerinckiaceae; genus Methylosinus. The sequence goes on along the minus strand of PQAN01000284.1, from coordinate 9,643 downwards.
CGACCTGTCGATCGCGCCGGCGCGCGGGCGGACTGCGGGCGATGCTGCTGCTGTTGCTGAAAGCCGCCGAAAAGCAGCTCGAATAGACCCTGGCCTTGGGATTTCGGCATGTTCAGGCCGAGGGTCGCGCCGCAGGCCAGGATGAGACAGAACGCGGCGGCGCGCGACCCGGAACGGAAGGATGTTCGGCGCCGGTCGGGGGGATGCAACGGCATGTGCCACACTCACGCGATACGAAACTCCACCATAAATGGCGCGTGAGTCCGGCAGACAAGCCGAGCTGTGATCAGTCGGGCGAGGGTTTATGCGCCACGCGCCTCAATTCGTCGCGCAACGCATTCATCAATTCGTCCGTGTAGAAAGGCTTTTCGACGATCGCGCGAGATGCGTGCGCCTCGGGAAGCCCGGCTCGGCCGTAGCCGGTCGTGAAGACGAAGGGACAATCGCGGCCGGCCAGCAAATCTGCGACGGGATCGATTTTTTCCGGGCCGACATTGACGTCGAGCAAGGCGATGTCGAGCCGTTCGCTCGCGGCGAGATGCAACGCCGAGGCGACATTCTTCGCCGCGCCGGCGACGATCAGGCCGTGCTCGCTCAACATTTCCTCGAGCGCCAGGGCGATGAAGGGGTCGTCTTCGACGATGAGAATTCGTCGCCCCGCCAAGCCTTCGGCGGACAGCGTCGAATTCGCCCCGACGAGATGATCCTTCGCGCTCGACATGGCGGTAGCGTGCCGCCGAAATCCGCATATGTCTAGCGTGAAACCATTCCGGTCTTTAATCGCGAGTTGTCCTCGCCGACAGCTTTTGAGCGCTGGTCGTCACGACTTCTGCGCCTTTGGAGCGGGCGTTCATCTGCGAAACTGGAGCGCGGCGGCGAGCGCCCATGCCGCCGCGGCGGTCCAGCCGAGGATGACCAGCGAGCCGCCGAGTGGCGCGGCGTAGGGAAACAGCTTGGCCCCGGTCATGGCTCTCAGCGCGAGATCGCCGGCAAACAGGGTGACGCCGGCCTGCAATGCGGCGACGGCGCCGCCGAGCCAGCGCTGGTAGACGCCGCTCGCGGCGATGGCGGCGAAAGCGAGCGCGGCGGCGGCGTGGATCATCAGAAACTGGCTCGCGGTCGTCAGATTCGCGCTGCTCTCGATATGCGCGGCGGCGGCGGACAACAGAACGCCGCCGCCGCCCTGGAGAGCGGCGACCGACACGACGATCAGAACCCAGCGGGGCATTTTGCATCTCCGTCCGCCGCCGACGAGCCGTCTGCGCGTCGAATGGCGTGAGCGTGAGAATATACACGCCGGACGGGATAGAACCAGCCGTCGACGGCGCCGGTCGGATGTTACGGCCGCTGAGATCTCAGGCGAGCAGATTGGGGCGCCGAAACGTCGTGCGGTCGTTCCCTCGACCCCGCTTCGAGGGACGAAAGGAGTGATACGATTTCAGGCCGATCGACCCGCGGAGAGGGGACGGGGTCCGGGGCTCGGGCTTTTGTCCGTCGCGGGCGCTACGCACGGCCCCTCATCCTCACCTTCTCCCCGCTCGCGGGGAGAAGGGGCGGCCGGCGCTGCGCCATGCATTCTATGAGACGCGAAGTCGCCGGACCGATGTCGCTGGAGGCCAGCGTCACCTACACATTTCCCGGTATCTGCGGCAATTGCCCATGCCTCGCTCGCCGAGCTCCCCTTTGTGAAGGCAGGCTTGCCGCAATTCTCTACACTCGCCTCGATAGGCGGAGCGGCCGTGCTGACGATACTGGCTGGGCTCGAAGATATCTCCCTGTCTCTGCGCGAACGCCGAAGTCGGAAGCACATAGAGAGCCGCCGCGACTATAGCGAGAACGTAGAAGCGCATGATCTCCTCCCCTTTGCGTTACGTCGCCAAGGCAACCGCAGAGAGCTGGTTTCGTTCCTCCCGCCTCGCTTCATTTCGTCTCCGCCGCCGGCGCTTCGCCAATCGAAGCCGGGCCTCGGGGATAAGTAGTTTTCCGTCTTTGCACGGCGCGCGACTCGCTGTCGAATATCGCGGTTCGCTCTCGAAAGACTTTATCGCGTCGTCGACGATACGGCGCTCATCGAAGGGATTTCACCTTGCCGGAATTGCCGCCGCCTCATGTCCAGCGCCTCATCGACAAGCTGCAGCGGGCCTTGCCTCTGCAGGCCCATGTGCGATCGGAGCTGATCGCGTCCTCGCGAACGCATTTTGCGATCAAGACGCAGACTCTGCGCTGCACGGTGACGCATATCTATTACCTCGACGAGGCCAGAGGACCGATGTGTCAGATCGATTTCGAACGCGACGCGCTCGGATCGAACCTGTTCGTTTTGCCGATCGCGCATTTGAGCTTCGAACATGGGCGCCCGATCGCGCGGGAGATCGCGCTCTATCGCAAGCGTCGCCTCGAGAGCCTCGCCGAGAAGCGCAGGGCGGCGCGAAATGCGCGGCGCATCGATGCGCCCGGCGTTCCGATCTGAACGAGGAGCCGCGCTCGCATTTCGACGAGGCGCGCGAAGGGGTTGGCCTGCGCCTGGCGGCGGGTTATGCCCACTCGACCGCGCGGGGAGAGCGCGACTGCGAAGCGTCGGCGCCGCTCGCGCCGGCATCCGCGTCTCGGGAGGGCAGCGCCGCTCATGGCGAATAATGCAGCCACGAAGAGGAAAATCGACTCCTATCTTCTCGCGCAACTCGGTCTCGAGCTGGACGAACTGGCGAGGGGCGACGTCGATGAACACACCAAATTCATCTACGCCCGGGCGCGGGAGTTCTACTGGTCCGTGACTCGCCTCTTGGGGCTCGGTCATTTGCACGACGGCTCCTGGCGCAAGCCGAGCGCGGTGAGAGCCGCGTCTCTGCGGCCCGAGTTGGCGGGCGCCATTCCCGCGCCGCCCGCCCGCCGCCGCCTGCTGATCGACATGACCGCGACGCATCGATCGACCTATCGGACCGGCATTCAGAGGGTGGTGCGCGAAATCGCTCGCGCCGCCGTCGAGAGCGGGGCCGGGTTGCCGGTCTTCATCGAAGGCGGACGGCTGTTCTCGCATTTTCGTCACGCCCGTCTTCCCGACGAGATCGTCCCCTCGGAGGGCGACAAATATCTGCTGTTGGACGCCGGCTGGCATCTCACCGGCGAATATGCGCCGATGATCGACGCCGTGGCTCGCGCCGGTGGCGAGACGATCGGCTGTTTCTACGATCTCATTCCGATCCTCTATCCGGCGACGGTGACGCGCGAGTCGAGCGTCGTCTTCGAGCAATGGTTCGATCTGCTCGTCGAAAAGAGCGACGCCCTGGTGGGAATTTCGAAAGCCGTGATCGACGACTTCATCGATTATGCGAGCGCGCGGAACCTGCCTTACAAGAGCGGGTTGCGATTGGGCTGGTGGCATCTCGGAGCGGATTTTTCGACGTCGAGCGACGCATCGCCGTCGAATGCGGCCATCGCGGCCGCGGCGGGCGAGGCGCCGTTTTTCTTGACCGTCGGCACTTTGGAGCCGCGCAAGGGCTATGCAGTCGCGCTGTCGGCCTTCGACAAATTGTGGCGCGAAGGCGGCGACGCCCGCTATGTCATCGTCGGCCACAAAGGATGGAATACCTGGGCGCTCCAGCGACGCATTCGCGAGCATAGGGAGTTCGGCCGGCGCCTGCTCTGGCTCGATGGAGCCGACGACGCCGATCTCCACTATCTCTACAAGCGCGCCCGCGCCCTCGTCTTTCCATCCATCGCCGAAGGGTTCGGCTTGCCGCTGATCGAAGCCGCTCATTTCGGCGCGCGGGCGATCGCCAGCGACATCGACGTGTTCCGAGAGGTCGGCGGCGATTGGGTCGCCTATTTCGATCCGACCGATAGCGATGGGCTTCTCGCGCGCATGAAGGAGGCTCTTGCGCCGCCGCCTCCGGCGCCAGCGCGCAACGTCTTGTCCTGGCGCGAGTCGGCCGAGGCGCTGATGAAAATCGTCAGAGACGAGGCCTATCAGTCGAGAGACGACATTTGCTTCGGAAATCGTTCCGCCGTCTCTTCTTGAACCACGATGGTCGAGAAGATCATCGGGTCGAATTTTCGGGACAAGCGGGTGAGTGTCGTCGTCGTCGTTTTTTGAGGGCCGTGCGCAATCGATCCGCGCCTTCACTCGCGGCGAGTTCGCTTTCGACCGCAACGCCGACGACGCTCATGTCTGTCCAGGCGACAAATCCCGACCATTCGCCTGTGAACGGCGCGACAACGGAGTCGCTCTATCACGCCAGCAACGCCGCGACAGTCATGCCCCATCGTTCTGCAGAATATCGTCGACGTCGAAGGTCTTCGTAGTAAGTGCCTTGCCCAGCCAACTTCGCGCGGCGTTCCGTCGCCGTGGATTCCAGCCGAGCCGCCAAATCCAGAAATGCTTTGCGCGCGCCAGCGTCTCCGATGAAGCCCAGCGCCACCAAATGAAGCGCAGGCGTTTGCCGCCCAGCCGGGCCGGCGCGCGCTCGATGTTTTCGACGGTTTTGCGCGAAGGCGTGGCGAGACCGCAGACGACGATGGCGTCTTCATGCGCGCGCGAGAGAATCTGGCGTTGGTAGATCGCGTCGATTTTCCTCCCGGCATGCGTCTCGTCGAGCGTCGGCCTGCGTTGCAGATTGGCGCGGGAGAAGGTCGCGAGTCGGTCTGCGTCGACGATCATTTCCGCCATCGCCGCCGCAAGCGCGGATGGATCGTGCGCCTCGTACAGCAGCCCGTTGACTCCGTGCTCGACGAGATCGGTATTGCCGCCAACACGGCTCGCGATGAGCGCCGCGCCGGAGGCGATGCCTTCGAGCAGCGTCACAGGTTCGTTCTCCGGCCAGATCGAAGCTAGAACCACGGCATCCGCCTCCTGCAATCGCACAAGCAGATTTTCGCGCGCGACATGCCCCAACAGCAAGACCGTCTTGTCGAGCCCGGCCGCGGCCAGCCTTTCCCGCAGGAAGGATTCGAGATGGCCTCGTCCAGCGATCTGCATTTCCCACCGTCCACGCAGCTCTTGCCGCGCCCACAAGAGCTTCAATGCTTCGGCGAGCTGCAGAATTCCCTTGTGCTCTCCAAGATACGACGAACACAGAAAGCGTATCGGCGCAACAGCCCCGCGCGCGCGGGGGTGCGTCGCGATAGTGGAAATATCGATGCCTGACGATATCGTCTCGATGCGATCCGCGTCGAGCCCCGCCATCGCATAATTGGCCGCCAGCCCTTTGCTCGGCGAGATGTAGATGTCCGCCTGACCGAGACAGCTCATCGCATAGTCGCGCCGCAACCGAATCGGTAGGTCGCCATCCGGCGTGGTGACTTTCTTTTTGCAGAGGTGGCACTCGTCGAAGTCCTGGCAGAGCGAGAAATCGTGACGCAGGAGGACGTTCTTGAAACAAAATCCCCAATAATCGTGCAGCGTCACGACGACTTTCGCTCCACTCTCCTTGGCGAGTCCGATGAGATTGGCGCCAAGGCCCGTGACGTTATGAAAATGGACGACATTCGGCCGATATGCGGCAAGGACGCCAGCAAAGAGAAGGGCTTTCTCCTCGTCGTAAAAATCCGCACCTATATATGTGGGATGATAGCGCAAGCGAACGACATCGAGTCCGTCGTAATTGTCCCGATACAAAGGCTGCTCGCCCACAGGTTCTTTCGTCGAGATCGCTTGTCCGGCGAAGACGCGAACTCGCCATCCTGCTTTCTGGAGCATCTTCGCTTGGCGATGAGCTACGATTTCAGCGCCTCCGACGAAATTGGGCGGATAGTGATTGCTTACGATCAACAAACGCTTCGTCATTATCCAACCCTGTTCCGTCGCGCTCAGGCGGCCGGCTTTGTCGATGATGCTCTTTGGCTGCGCGGCGATACGCCTGTGCAAACGAAATCGCGCTGCAGATCGGGGGCGCGGGGGCGACGTCGTCTCGCGTCGGGCGACTGGCCAGGGCTTTGAAGGCTTTGAGCGGTGACATTCGCCGACAGTCGAGAATGGCCAACCGTAAGCTGGAGATTACACTTTCCCTGCCCAAAGAACAATCACGGCGACGAGCCCACGAACGGCCGCTGACGAGGAGTTGCGGCGCCACGCCGCAGTGTGCGACGCGACTTATAGCCCTGCGAAGCGGGTCTAGACGCGTTCGAACACCACTAGAAGAGTGTGACCGGATACATGACGGCGCAGACCGAGGTTCATCACCGCCGCCATGATCCGAACGGCAAGTCTGTTGAATATGATCTTGCCTGCGAAAGGTCCGAGCGTCCTGCTCAATCGTCGGGACAGGCCATCGACGTACCAATTGACGTGATAAGGTTGCAGCGGCTCGCGTACAAATTGCTTCACACGCAACGGCAGATGCTTTTCAAGAGTGCGGAACGCGGTTTCGTTCCAGTGGGTCATGTGATGAGGCGGTTGATCGAGAAGATTGAGCCGGTCCGGATCGGCGAATGTCATCACGTCGGCATTTGGAACGGACAGGATCAGGAGTCCGCCGGGTTTGACCATGGCGATCATGTCTTCGAGAAATGGCCTCGGCGCCGCGACGTGTTCGAGAACCTGGAACGAGCAGATGCAATCGAAGGCGCCGAGAAGACTTGGCGCGATCTTGCTCAAGGGCTCTTCGTAGATCGTAAAGCCGGCGCTACGCGCGGTTCGCGCCGCATCGGGATTGAATTCGACACCCGAAACGTCGCAATTCGCCGCGCGGGCGGCGCGCAGGAAATGCCCGAAGCCCGATCCGACTTCGAGCACGCGATCCCCCGCTTTCAGGAAATCTAGGCCGATGTCGAATTCCCATTTCGTATCCATGTAGTACCAGGGATAGCGCGATAATGCTTCATACATCGGCGCTGCGCCGGCGGCGGCGGCGGGCTCATAGAACTCCAGCCCCGTGTCGGGACAACGCCAATGGGTGACGCTCGTCAATTCGGCGAAGTTCCGCCCCGGATCGACCTGCAATTCTTCGCGCCATCGGCGCGTCAGTTCTCCGACCGACAGGGCGCGAACATAATCCGATTTTCGTCCGGTGATGGGACTCACAGGATGAGCGGTCGAGAGAGGAGGCGTGTCCATTTCCATTTGTCGGTTAGTCTAACATGCGTGTTGCGACTTGTTTCACATGCTTGCGTCAGGGCTTGGGTAAAGCGCCCGCGCAAATCTATCGGAAATCGGCGAAGGCCTTCGGCTCGACGAGACGAAACACGTCGATAATCGCGCGCTGCCGTACAGGCGAAGACGCCGCCGGGAGAAAGCGTTTCGTGATCGTCCGCTCGATCTGAGCGCGCCGCCATTCGATGTCGGCGACGGCGGAAGGCAGAGTGCGACGGCGCCATTGGTGATATTTCTTCGCGAATTCTTCGAGCACGTCTACCTCGACTGGTCGGAAAAGCGGTGGGGCCGCCGAGCCTCGCTCAAAACGGATGATACTGATAGAGCCAGTTCTCCGATAGGACGACGTCGCCCGACTTGAGGAACAGGCGCATCTCCACCGGATCGCTCCCCTCGACGGTCAGATCGAATTGCGCCCGCCAGTGACCGGGAACGCCGTCGAAGACGGCCTCGGTGAAGATATAGGAGAAGGTCCCGCGCGACGACCACAACACTGGTTCGGGCTTCACGCCGAAGGGGAGCTTCTCGAGCGGACCGCCGAGGAACTCCACCATGAATTTGCGCACGCCCTTGGGGCGCGGCCTGCCAGGTTGTCCGCCATTGCCGAGCCGCGTCGCGACGCAGCGGGCGAGCGGCGTGGGGTCGGGTTCGTCGGCGAGCCAGTGCAGGCGGTAGGAGAATTCGAACGACGAGCCGGGGACCGCCGGCTTCTCGGGGACCCACATGGCGACGATATTGTCGTGGATTTCGTCGTCGGTCGGAATTTCGACGAGCTGGACGGCGCCCTTGCCCCAATCGCCCTTGGGCTCGATCCAGACGCTCGGGCGGCGATCGTAGAACACGCCGTCGAGATAATGATCGAAATTGCGGTCGCGCTGCATCAGGCCGAAACCCTTGGGGTTTTCGTCGCCGAAGGCCGAAGCGGTGACACGCGCCGGATTGTTGAGCGGGCGCCACAGGCGCTCGCCTCGGCCGGTCCACATGGAGAGGCCGTCGGAATCATGCACCTCCGGGCGCCAGTCGACGGCTGTCGGCTTCTTGGTTTCGGAGAACCAGAACATCGAGGTGAGCGGCGCGATGCCGAAGCGCGTGAAGGCGCCGCGCAGATGCAGCGAGCAATCGACGTCCATCACCACGCCCTTGCCGCGCTTCCCCAGAATGCGGAATGCGCCGACGATGGACGGGCCTTCCAGCAGCAGATGCAGCAACAGGCCGTCTTCCGTCTCCGGCCCGATATAGACATTGGTGAAGTCGGGAAACTCCTCGGATTTGCCGGCGACCCAGGTGTCGAGCGCGACGCCGCGCGCCGACAGGCCATATTGGCGCAATTCGCCGATGGCGCGAAAGTAAGAGGCGCCGAGGAAGGCGACCCAGTCGTTCTTGCGCCAGTCGAGCGGGCCGTCCGTCGGCTCCTGGATGCGAAAGCCCGCAAAGCCCGCCCCCGGCGACAGCTTCCGCGCGATCGAGTCCTCCGGCATATTGAAATATTTGGGACTATAGAGAACCTCGCGCGCCGCGCCGGCCTCGACAGCATAGACGCGGACGGACTTCTTGAAGAACATGCCGAGGTGGAAGAACTCGATCGGAAAGCGCCCGGCGCCGCCAGCGAACAGCGCATAATCCGTGTCGTAGCTGATCTTGCCCCAGGCCTCGTAATCGATCTTGCCGGTGATGTCCGGGTCCGGCTGCGTCGGCGGCCTGTAGGGTTCGCCTATGCGGCGACGCGCCGTTTCCTTCAGCGCCTCGAAGGAGAAGGGCTCGGGCGCGCCGAACTCCAATTTGCCCTTCGCGGGAGACGCTTCCGACGTTTTGACGGCGCCGAGCGCGCTCGTGGCCGCCGCGACCTTCAAGAAGGAGCGGCGATCCGGCTTTTCGATCATGCGGACATCCTCATACGCGGGAACAGAGCCTGCGCTCGACGGCGCGCTCTCGGTTCTGAATGTTTCAGGGAAACACGAAAAATAGACGTCGGGCCTGTGTCTCGACCGCGGCGAACCGGCGTTCGCTCGCGCTTGAAACGCTCTTGCCGAGCGGCGTCGGCGGCGCAATAGGGCTCGGTCAGGCGCGCGCCCTAGCGGATGGGCTCGTGGCGGACGGCGGTCCGCATGAAAAAGAACAGGCCGATGAAGCCCGCGAGCGCAAACACCACCTCGAAGATGCGGCTGATCAGCGGATCCAGTTGGAACAGGCCGCCGAGCGCCCAGCCAGCCGCCCATGAGGCGCCGACTAGTTCGGTGCCGACGAGGATCGCCACGGCGACCAGTGTCGACAGATGGACGAGGTTCAACGGCTTCTTGCTCATCGGAACGAGGAACTCCTCGACGTGCGTCTCGCGCGGAAAGTGCTATACGATGGGGCGTTTTCGCGCAAGCCCGCGGCTCGGGCAAAGGCGGGCCCGGGGAGGGGAGCCGACGGGGCTTCGAGAGCTACGCGGTTGCGACTCGGCGCGCTCGCGCCAGCGCCGCTTTAGAACGGGATGTCGTCGTCCAATTGCTCGGAGAGGCGTCCGCCGCCGCTCGCCGGCGCCGCCGGCCGCCGCTCGCCGGGCGAGCGCTC
>PQAN01000283.1 GCA_003105285.1 Methylocystaceae bacterium | reverse complement strand
GAATATTCGGTGCCTGCGATCGGATGCGCAGGGATGAAATGCGCTCCGGCCGGCACATGCGGCGCGACCTGCGCGACGACGGCCGCCTTCACCGAGCCGACATCGGACAAAATCGCCCCTTCACGCAGATGCGGCGCGATGCGGCGCGCGACATCGCCGCAGACGCCGACAGGAACACAGAGAATGACGAGGTCGGCGTCGCGCGCGGCGCTCGCCGGATCGTCCGTCGCGTCGTCCGCGATCTGCAGCTCGCGCACGCGCGCCACCACATTCGTGGACGCATCCGCCGCGACGATCGCGCGCGCCGCGCCATAGGCGCGAATGGCGCGCGCGATCGAAGAGCCGATGAGCCCCGAGCCGATCAGCGCGACCTTATCGAATATCGGCGCGCGCCCGGCGACGTCCGCCTCAGCCATTCGCCGCTCTCGCCCCTCGAGCGGCAAAGCCCTGCGCAAAATCGCCGAGCGCCGCGACGAGCCCCCGATTGGCTTCTTCGGAACCGACCGTCAGCCGCAGAAATCCAGGCATTCCGTAAGCGCCGATGGCGCGCAGCACGAATCCGCGCGATGTGAGGAAACGATCGGCGTCGGCCGCCGTGCGGCCCGGTTCGTCGGGAAAGCGAATGGCGATGAAATTGGCGACGCTCGGCAGAACCTCGAGGCCGAGCGCGCGAATCTCGCGCGTCAGCCAGGTGAGCCAGCGGTCGTTGTGGGCGATCGCCGCTTCGATATGCGTCCCATCCTCGACGGCGGCTATGCCCGCCTCGATCGCCGCGCTGCTCACATTGAAGGGGCCGCGAATGCGGTTCAGCGCGTCGATGACATGCGGCGACGCATAGCCCCAGCCGAGCCGCAGGCCGGCGAGGCCGTAAATCTTCGAGAAGGTGCGCGTCATCACGACATTCTCGCGCGACGCAACGAGTTCGATCGCCGCCGAATAATCGTCGCGACGGACATATTCCGCATAGGCCGCGTCGATGACGAGGATCACATGAGACGGCAGCGCATCCGCCAGCCGCTCGATCTCCGCCTTCGGCAGATAGGTCCCGGTCGGATTGTTGGGATTGGCGAGGAAGACGATCTTCGTCCGCTCCGTCACCTTGCCCAAGAGGGCGTCGACGCTCGCCGTATAGTCCGTCTCGGGCGCGACGACGGGCGTTCCGCCGGCGGCGAGAATGACGATTCTATATTCGAGAAATCCATATTGGCTGTAGACGCCTTCGTCGCCCTCGCCGACGAAGGCGTGCGCCAGCAGAGCGAGAATATCGTCGGAGCCGGCGCCGCAGATGATGCGCTCCGGATCGAGCCCATGAGCCGCGCCGATGGCGCGGCGCAGGCGCGTCGCTGAACCGTCCGGATAGGCGGCGATATGCGGCGCGAGGTCGCATAGAGCTCGAATCGCCTTGGGCGAGGGGCCGAGCGGGCTCTCATTGGCCGACAATTTGAAGACGCGCGCCGCGCGGGGCGCCGCGCTCTTGCCGGGCACATAAGGATCGATCGCCAGCACGCCCGGACGCACGACAGGTTTGGTCATGTCTGTTCAACTCCTCGGAGCAAATATGCCGCTTCGCGCCGTATCGAGTTCGAAGCGCGCCGCATGGCTGCCGACAGTCTCGACCGAGGCGCTCACGGCGCCCACGCGCTCCAACTCTCCCGAGATCTCCTCACGACGCGCCTGACCGGGCGCCGCGACGAGCAGGGAGAGTCCGCCCGCAGCGGGCGCGCTGGCGAGAATCTCGCCTTCGACGGCGCCGATCGCGGCGGGGACGGAGTGCAGCCATCGCGGCAGCGAGACGGCATGCAGCACGATGTCCTGCGAGGCGGCGTCGGCGAGCGGCTTCGCGACGACGAACACCGGGAGGCCCGCCGGATGATCGGGGCGCTCGACGAAGGGCAGCCGCGCGATGATCTTCGGCGCGTCATCGCCGATGAGGCGCGTCCACCAGGCGCCGTCGCTGAGCGCGCCGGCCGATCTCACAATGCCGAGATCGCCGCCCGACGCCGCGACGGCGGCGATGACCGCGCCGGCCCCATGATGCGTCACATAAGGCACGGTGAAGCCGAAGTGAAATCTCGCGCTGTCGCGCATCGTGACGTCGCCGCCGGAATCGTCGGCATGGACGGAATAATTCGCCTGCACATAGGTAAAGGTCGAGACGATGATGCGCCAGACGCCCTCGACTGTGTCGAGCGGCAAAAGGCCGTGGTGGCGCTCGACGAGCGCGCGCATCATCTGCGCCTCGCGGTCCGGCCGAAAGGCCGAGCCGCCGCCCTGGCGCACTTTGACCGCGATCAGCCGATCGATGATCTCGCCGCGCTGCATCAGCAGCCGATGCATCTCGAGATCGATCCGATCGATCTCGGCGCGCAGATCGCCGAGCGTTTCGGTTCGTGTATCCTGCAGAGAATCGTCTCGCATCGGCGCGGCTTGGGATGGACAAAGCAATGGGAAGGCTGTCTTAGGCCAGCGAGGCGCGCGAAGCAATGAAGCGCGAAAAGACGCCTCCGTTCGAGCTCGGGTCTCCCCTGACGTTTGCGCGCCCTGGAAGCATGCTATTTTAGAAACACGGCCCTCCGCCTCCGAGACCTTCACAGTCCGGGTCGACGCGGCGACGAAGAAACGGCTCGAAAAGCTGGCCGAGAGCACGGGGCGCGCGAACTGGCGGTCTCCAGGGCTCCCTTCGTCATTCCCTATCGCGCGAAGGACGACGAAACCCAGATTCTGCGCGTCTACCATGGCGCGCGACGCTGGCCGGAGACGTTCTGACTGCGAACCGGTGACGGCTCGCTCTCACGGCTCTACTTGCCGGTCTCGGCCACGGCGACGACAGCCGAACGGTCGGTCGACGGCTCTGCGCTGCGCATTTGCGCGAGCAGGCCGCGCCGCTTCGCCTCATAGTAGAAGCCCGTCGAATAGAGCCGTATGGCGCGGCGCTCGTCGCCGCCTGCGACGAGATAGGCGTTGGCGAGATAGGCCGCGCCATAGGTCAGATTGGTCTCGGCGTCGAGCAAGCCCTTGGCCGGGCCTTTGTAACCGACGCTGCGCGCGGTGTCGTAGCGAATCTGCATGAGCCCCCAGTAAGGGCCGTGCTTGAGCGCGGGATTATATCCGCTCTCCCGCTTGACGGCCGCATGAAYGAGCGACTCCGGAATATCGTTGAGTCTCGCGTGATGGGCGATGCGCGCGTCGAGCGCCGCGTGCTTCCCGCTCGTYTGCCGAACAGGCTCCTCCGGAGCCTTGGCGACGAAATCCGCCCCGCCCGAACTGTTGCACGCCGCGAGCGCCAGACTTCCGAGCGCCGAGGCTCCGAGCGCGGCTGCGCGAATTGTCTGTCTCATAACGGAGCCCTCCCTGAAAAGTCGCTTTTTAACTCGAGTTCGAGCTTTGAGCAAAATCGAACGCCGGAACGACCCTATCCCGCCCCTTCCAGCAGCCGCGCGGCCGCGGCGCGCGCCTCGTCGGTGATCGTCGCGCCGGCGAGCATTCGCGCGATCTCCTCGCGCCGCTCGGCCTGCTCCAGCACGGCCACGCGCGTGGCGACGCGATTGTCCCTCGTTTTGCCGCCCGCCGCGCCCTTGGCGATGCGCAGGTGACGGCTCGCCCGCGCCGCCACCTGCGGCGCGTGGGTCACGGTGAGCACCTGCGCGCGCGCGGCGAGCCGCGCCAGGCGCTGGCCGATGGCGTCGGCCACGGCGCCGCCGACGCCCGTGTCGATCTCGTCGAACACCAGCGTCGGCGCCGAGCCGCGATCGGCGAGCACGACTTTCAGCGCCAGCATGAAGCGCGCGAGTTCGCCGCCCGAGGCGACCTTGGTCAGCGGCCCCGGCCGCGAGCCGGGATTGGTCTGCACCCAGAATTCGACGCGATCATAGCCGTCCGGCCCCCCGCTCTCGGGATCGCTGGTGATTTCCGTCTTGAAATGGGCCCCATCGAGCTTGAGCGGCTTCAGTTCTGCGTCGACCAGCGCATCGAGCTTCCTGGCGGCGGCGCGGCGGGCGGCGGACAGCGCCTCGGCGGCGCGGCGATAGGCGTCGAGAGCGCGCCCGGCCTCCTCCTTCAACACGCCGACACGGGCTTCTCCGGCGTCCAGGGCGGCGAGATCGGCGGCGAAGCGGTCGGTGAGCGCCGCGAGATCGTCGACGCGGACCTGATGCTTGCGCGCGGCGGCGCGCAGGGCGAACAGCCGCTCCTCCAGACGCTCGAGCTCGCGCGGATCATAGGCCGCCTCGGCGAGCGCCTGCTCCAGCGCCTGCTCGGCGGCGCCGAGCGCGTCGAGCGCGCCGGCGAGGGCGCGGGCCGGCGGCTCCAGCAGTCGCGGCGCCTGGGAGAGACGACGCTCCAGTCTCCGCGCGGCCGAGGCGATCTCGGATGCGGGAGAATGGTCCCCCGAAAACGCCGCCATCGCGTCGCGCAAGTCGCCCGCGACCTTCTCCGCCCGCAGCATCGCCTGCCGCCGCTCGGCGAGCGCCTCCTCTTCGCCGGGCTCGGGCGCGAGCGTCTCCAGCTCGGCATGGGCATGCCGCAGAAAATCCGCCTCGGCGCGCGCCTTGGCGACGCGCGCCTCTTCCGCCGCCAACTGGCGCCGCAGGTTCTGGAGAGCGGCGTGGAGGTCGCGCGTTTCGGCCGCCTTGGCGGCGAGCCCGCCATGCGCGTCGACGAGCGCGCGATGAGCGCTCGGATCGATGAGCGCGCGATCGTCGTGCTGGCAGTGGATCTCCACGAGCTCTGCGCCGACGGCGCGCAGCGCCTGGGCGCTCACCGGCTGGTCGTTGACGAAGGCGCGCGTGCGCCCGTCGCTCATCTGCACGCGGCGCAAGACGAGTTCGTCGCCCGTATCGAGACCGAATTCGCGCGCGGCGGCATGGGCCGGATGCATCGGCAGGAGATCGAAAACGGCGGTCACCTGTCCCTGCGCCTCGCCGGCGCGCACCAGCGAACTGTCGCCCCGCGCGCCGAGCGCCAGCAGGAAGGCGTCGAGCAGGATGGACTTTCCGGCGCCCGTCTCGCCGGTCAATGTCGTCAGCCCGGACGAAAATTCGAGATCGAGCCGATCGATGAGGACAATGTCGCGGATGGACAAGCGGACGAGCATGAGCGCGCTCTGTTATGCCGGCTCCGCCCGCGCGCCGCCGGCCCATCGAGGCCCCTCAGCCGGCGCCGAGCGTCTTGCCGATCTTCGAAAGCCACGAGCCCTGGTGCTCTTGCGGCTCCAGCCCGCCGCCCTTCAGCAGCGCGTGAGCGTCCTTGTACCAGGACGAATCGGGGAAATTATGCCCCAGAACCGCAGCTGCCGTCTGCGCCTCATTGACGATTCCCAAAGCGAAATAGGCTTCGGTCAGACGGTAGAGCGCCTCCTCCGCGTGTCTTGTCGTCTGATATTTGCCGAGCACTTCGTGGAAGCGGTTGATCGCCGCCGT
Organism: Methylocystaceae bacterium; assembly: GCA_003105285.1. GTDB lineage: Bacteria > Pseudomonadota > Alphaproteobacteria > Rhizobiales > Beijerinckiaceae > Methylosinus. The sequence goes on along the minus strand of PQAN01000283.1, from coordinate 2,073 downwards.
GTAGTTCTTGCGCGTCAGATAGAAGCGGCCGACGTTCATCTCCTTGGCGGCGAGCTGGTCGCGCGCCACTTGCATCTTGTATTTGGCGTCGGTCACATATTCGGATTTGGGGAACTTCTCGACGAGCTGCGTGAAGATCTGCAGCGCCTTTTCCGCCGTCTCCTGGTCCTGCATCACGGCAGGCACCTGATTATAATAGGACATGCCCGCGAGATAATACATGTAGGGCGTGTCGGGAGAGGTCGGATAGAGGCCGATGTAGCGTTGCGCGGAGGCCACGGCGTCGTCGTAACTGGGCTTTTGATATTGCGCGAAGGTCTGCATCAGCAGACCCTTGCGCGCCCATTGCGAGAACGGATACTGCTTCTCGAGCTCGCCGAACTTCTTGGCGGCGCCTTCGTAATCATGCGCCTTCAGGCGCCCGAGGCCCTGATTGTAGAGATCGTCGGCGGGAATTTCGGGCAGCAGCTCGGTCTTGTATTTCTCGCCGGAAAACAGCCCGAAGCCGCTCGTTATGCTGTCCAATATGTCGGCGCGGCCCGATCCCGGCAGCGCGGCGACGAATGCGGCCGCGAAGGCCGAGACGCGCGCTGCGGCGAAAAAACGGGACGAGCAGGAAACAATCGGCATGAGTTCGGCCTCATCGGGCGTTCGCGTTCGACGTTCTCTAGACCAAATCGCCGGACGGCGCCACCAATCGCGCATTCGAAAATAGCGAGCCGACTCGCCGAACACGGCGTCGGCCCGCTATTCTCGCAGAAGACGAGCAAGTTCGGGCGAGATTATGGCGAACGCCACGCGGAGCGGTCGGCGTAGCGCAGGCGGCTCTCGGACCGCGAGCCTTCAGGCTCGCTCTCATGCGCGATGTCCCGCCTGCAATCTCTTCAAGGCGAGGACGCTTCCGCCCGCTCGCGATTGCGCATTTTCTCTGGAACCAAATCCCAACGCGTCTTGAAGATCGTGTCGCAAATTCCGGGACTGCCGAATCCGTCGCTGAAGCTCACATCGCCGCGCGTGTGGTGCTTGCCGTGCGCGATACTGGAAGTCGAAGCCTCGAGAACCGCATTGAGCCGGCGCCGCCGACCCGTCGCTGTCGGATCGCGGAAGGCCACGCCGAAATCATAGCCCGAATGTTCGTAGAGGCCGCCGAAGGCGCCGAGGCAGGGGACGAGAAAATGGAAGAACACATCCGATCCCCCGCCGCCGCCAACGCCAGCGGCAGCAGATATGGCAGCACGATCTCGAAGAAGAAGTCCGCGACCGACTGATAGCAGGCGCTGATCGCCTTGCTGGCGCCGGTCGTATGATGCAGCGCATGGCCGAGCGTGCGCATCCGCACGGGATCATGCAGAAGATAGCGATGCGTGGCGTATTGGACCACATCATGCCCCACGCCCATCGCCACGAGAGCGACGACGAAGGAGAGCGGACCCATATGTGGTTCGCCGACAAAGGCGAGGCCGAGATATTCCATCGCGACCATGCATGGCAGCAGAATCGCGATCTGGTTGAAAAGGACGCGCGGCAGGAGCTGCAAATATGTCAAACGGTCGAGGTTGCGGACCTTGAAGCGAGCGAGCCGGCGCGTGGCGTCGCACCATTCGAATGCGAGGCCGAGGCCGTGGAACACCGCCATATGAACAAGCCAAGCCGCCACCGACAGCGGCGCCCAGATGTGCAAGAATTCGATGGACATGAATTTGCGCTTCCCGAAAACGCCGAGACTCGCTCTCGATCCGGCGAAAGGCGGAGCCTCTCGCCGCAGAGCCGAGCCCCTTATCGTCGAGAGATGAATCTCCCAACATATAGCCGAGTTTGTGGTGCTTTTTTTGCACGTGCGGCGCAATACGTCAACGCGGCGTAACGCTCTGCGACGCTGCGCGCAGTGGACATCCGACCCCGCGTCGACGGGCGTCGATTCCCCGCTGACGATCGGGCGAATTTCCGCGGCGGCGCAGCTCGCGCGCGAGGCGCGGCGAAGCCGGTCGAAGCTGCGCGATATTGCGGGTTCGACTCGCCGTTTTCGATGTCGAAATCGCGCCGCCGCCCATGCTGGCCGTGGAACCTTTCATT
>PQAN01000282.1 GCA_003105285.1 Methylocystaceae bacterium | reverse complement strand
ACGCCGCTCATCATCTCCGGCCATTCGGACGACAAGTCCGATCTCTATAATTCGATCGACAAGCTCCTTCCCAAGCTCGTCAAGGAAGATTTCGAGCTCGACGAGAAGCAGCGCACCGTCAATCTGACCGACATCGGCAACGAGCATATGGAAGAGCTGCTCGTCGACGCCGGCGTGCTGACCGACGGCGCGCTCTACGAGGCGCAGAACGTGACGCTCGTGCATCACGTCAACCAGGCCTTGCGCGCGCACAAATTGTTCCAGCGCGACAAGGATTATATCGTGCGCAAGGGCGAGGTCGTCATCATCGACGAATTCACCGGCCGCATGATGCCGGGCCGGCGCTATTCGGAAGGCTTGCATCAGGCGCTGGAAGCGAAAGAGCGCGTGCAGGTGCAGCCGGAGAATGTGACGCTCGCCTCGATCACCTTCCAGAATTATTTCCGCCTCTATGAGAAGCTCGGCGGCATGACCGGCACGGCCTCGACGGAAGCCGACGAATTCGCCGAAATCTACCGGCTCGACGTCGTCGAGATTCCGACCAACCGGCCGGTGCAACGCCTCGACGAGGACGATGAGGTCTATCGCACCGGCAAGGAAAAGCTGAACGCGATCGCGACGGAGATCGAAGAGGCGAGCGCGAAGATGCAGCCGCTGCTCGTCGGCACCACGTCCATCGAAAAGTCCGAGCAAGTGGCGGAATTTCTCGCTTCGAAGGGCTATAAGCAGATCGACTTCGCCGATCCGACGAAGGCGCTCGTCAAGCTCTACGAGGCGGCGCATTCCGGCAAGCCGTCGAAGCTCTTCGCCGTGCTGAACGCCCGCTTCCACGAGCAGGAGGCCTATATCGTCGCCGAGGCCGGCGTGCCCGGCGCGATCACCATCGCCACCAATATGGCCGGCCGCGGCACCGACATTCAGCTCGGCGGCAATGTCGAGATGCGCGTCGCGCAGGAATGCGCCGGGCTCGAGGGCGAGGCGCGCGAAGCGAAGGAAGCGCAGATCCGCGGCGAGGTCGCCGAGTTCAAGGAGAAGGCCATCGCCGCCGGTGGTCTCTACATCATCGGCACGGAGCGCCACGAGAGCCGGCGCATCGACAATCAGCTGCGCGGCCGCTCGGGCCGCCAGGGCGACCCCGGACGCTCGAAATTCTTCCTGTCGCTGCAGGACGATCTGATGCGCATCTTCGGCTCGGAGCGCATGGATTCGATGCTCGTCAAGCTCGGCCTGCAGGAGGGCGAGGCCATCGTCCATCCCTGGATCAACAAGGCGCTGGAGAAGGCGCAGCACAAGGTCGAGGCGCGCAACTTCGATATCCGCAAGAACATATTGAAGTTCGACAATGTCATGAACGACCAGCGCAAGGTCATCTTCGAGCGCCGGCGCGAGATCATGGCGGAAGAGAGCGTCGAGGAGACGGTGAACGAGATGCGCGAGGACGTCGTCGCCGAACTCGTGACCCGGCATATTCCGCACGACGCCTACGCCGAGGCCTGGGATGTCGAAGCGCTGGCCGACGAGGCGCGCGCCAAGCTCAATCTCGATCTGCCGATCGAGGACTGGGCGAAGGAAGAAGGCATCGCCGACGAGGAGATCAAGGAGCGCCTGCTGACGGCCGCGAACGAATCTTACGCCGCGCGCGTCGAACGAAATACCGCGCAGCTCTCGCGCATGATCGAGAAGCAGGTCGTGCTGCAGGCGCTCGACCATTTGTGGCGCGACCATCTCGTCGTGCTCGATCATTTGCGCCAGGTGATCGGCTGGCGCGGCCTCGCGCAGCGCGATCCGCTGAACGAATACAAGTCGGAAGCGCTGGAGCTGTTCCGCGGCCTGATGAGTCATTGGGACGAGACCGTCACCTCGCAGCTCATGCGCGTCGAAGTGTCCTTCGAGGCGCCGCCCGTCGAATTGCCGCCGATGGACTACATCCATCCCGACCCGAACGCGGCCGGCGGCGAACAGGCCGCGCTCGCGGAGCTCAACTCGCGGCTCGCCGCCAACGACTTCTCGCCGCAAGCGCTCGGCGGCGGCGCGGCGCTCGCCGAAGCGCCGGCGCGCGATCCGCAGAACCCGGCGAGCTGGGGTAAGGTCGGCCGCAACGAACCCTGCCCTTGCGGCTCGGGGAAAAAATTCAAGCACTGCCACGGCGCGCTGGTGTGAGGAGGGCAGTCGGCATTCGGCAGCGGGCAGTCGTTCGGACGCCATTGCCGACTGCCTATTGCCTACTGCCCATTGCCTGTATAGGAGCCCCCTCGTGTCCGACATCGATTTCTCCAAAGTCCTCATCGCCCAGGGCGGCGGCCCCACCGCCGTCATCAATCAATCGCTGGTCGGCGCCGTTCTGGAGTCGCGCAAGTTTCGCGATGTCGAGCGCATCTACGGCGCTTATCACGGCGTGCGCGGCATCGTGAACGAAGAGTTCGTCGATCTCACGCAAGAGACGACGCATAATCTCGAAATGGTGGCGAACACGCCCTCTTCGGCGCTCGGCTCGACGCGCGACAAGCCGGACCTGAAATATTGCCACGAAATCTTCAAGGTCCTGCAGGCGCACAAGATCGGCTGCTTCTTCTACATCGGCGGCAATGATTCGTCGGACACGGTGCGCATCGTCTCGGAGGAGGCGCGCGCCGCGAATTATCCGCTGCGCGCCGTGCATATTCCGAAGACGATCGACAATGATCTGACGGTCAACGATCACACGCCGGGCTTTCCGTCCGCCGCGCGCTGGGTGGCGCAAGCCTTCGCCGGCGTCAATCTCGACAATTGGGCGCTGCCCGGCGTCTATGTCGGCGTGGTGATGGGGCGCCATGCGGGCTTTCTGACCGCCGCCTCCGCGCTCGGCAAGAAATTCCCCGACGACGGCCCGCATCTCATCTATGTGCCCGAACGCGTGTTCGACACGGAACGCTTTCTCGCCGATGTGAAGGCGACGATGGACAAATATGGCCGTTGCGTCGTCGCGGTGTCGGAAGGCGTGTCCGACGCCGATCACACGCCGATCGCCGTCAAGCTCGCCGAACAGGTGGAGAAGGACGCGCATGGCAATGTGCATCTCGGCGGCGGCGCGCTCGCCGACATGCTGACGGAACTCGTCAAGACGAAGCTCGGCTTCAAGCGCGTGCGCGGCGACACCTTCGGCTATGTGCAGCGCAGCTTCGTCGGCTGCGTGTCGGACGTCGACCAGCGCGAGGCGCGCGAAGTGGGCGAGAAGGCCGTACAATTCGCTCTCTGGGGCGAGAGGGACGGCTCCGTGACGATCCACCGCACCGGCTTCTATTCGGTGGATTATCAGCTCTCGCCGCTCGAGGCCGTGGCCGGCAAGACCAAGGTCATGCCCGACGAATTCATCAGCGCGAGCGGAACCGACGTGACCGACGCCTTTCGTCTCTATCTGCGTCCGCTGCTCGGCTCCGGAATGCCGGACGCTTACAGACTGCGGCTCAATCATGTGCCGAAAATACTGAAGGCGTGACGCCGCGTTAGGCGCCGGCGCGGCCCGGCGCCCCGAAGCGCGAACTCAACATTTTGATCCATAATAAGTTTTGCGACGATTGAAGGATTTGTTGACCGGAACGGCGGCGCTCTTTCCCTAAGGCGCGATTCTTGCTTGATTTATGCTGCGCCGTCGTGGTTGCATTATGGCCCGGGACTTATAGACTAGAGTCTTGAAGATTGAGCGACGGCGTCGGTGGCGGGATCGGACAAAACGCGGGGCGAAACCGGCCTGCACGTTTTGTTAGGTCGCCGATGATATCGAGTGAGGTTGGTTCGATTCGCAAAAGCGGGCCGATCCGTTAGGAGAACAGACATGAGCAAGGTCGGCAGCAGCGACTCGAAGAATACGCTCTACTGCTCCTTTTGTGGCAAGAGCCAGCATGAGGTGCGCAAGCTGATCGCCGGCCCGACGGTGTTCATCTGCGACGAATGCGTCGAATTGTGCATGGACATCATCCGCGAGGAGAACAAGTCCATCGTCAAGCAGCGCGACGGCATTCCGACGCCGCGCGAGATCTGCAAGGTTCTCGACGACTATGTCATCGGCCAGGCGCAAGCCAAGCGGGTGCTGTCGGTCGCCGTGCACAATCACTACAAGCGGCTCAACCACGCGACGAAGCACGGCGACGTCGAGCTGGCGAAGTCCAATATTCTGCTCATCGGCCCGACCGGCGTCGGCAAGACGATGCTGGCGCAGAC
>PQAN01000281.1:6778-12002 GCA_003105285.1 Methylocystaceae bacterium | reverse complement strand
TAGGCCAGCCGCTCGGCGGGATATTCTGGATCCAACGGCAGATATGCGCCGCCCGCTTTCAAAACGGCGAGCACGCCGACGACCATTTCGAAGGATCGCTCGACGCACACGCCGACGATGGTCTCCGGTCCGACACCCAGGTGACGAAGGCGATGCGCCAACAGATTGGCTCTCGAGTTCAACTCGCCATAGCCGATGCGCTCGCCGCCGAAGACGATCGCCGTCGCGTCCGGCGTGCGCCCCACTTGCTCCTCGAACAACCGATGAATGCACTTGTCGCGTGGATAATCGACCGCAGTATCGTTCCACTCGGTCAGTAGCCGTTGTCGTTCCGCATCGCCGGACAAGCGCAATCGATCGATATGAATGTCGGGACGCGTGACGACCGCCCCAAGAATATTCGAATAGTGCTCAGCCATCCGTTGGATCGTGGGTGCGTCGAACAAAGCCGTCGCATATTCGATCTCTACTCCCAGCCCGCTTTCTCTTTCTTCGAGAGTCAAGGTGAGATCGAATTTCGCGTCTGGCGTTGCCGTCGCCAGACGCTCGACCTCGAGCGCTGGAAGAATCAATTTTCGCGTCGGCGCGTTCTGCAGAACGAACATCGTGTCGAACAATGGAGTGCGGCTCTTGTCGCGCACGGGCTGCATCTCTTCCACGAGTCGCTCGAACGGCAGGTCCTGATGCTCTTGAGCCCGAAGCGCCGTCTCGCGCAATTGCGCGAGAAGCTCGCAAAACCGCGGATTTCCGCCGAGATTCGCCCGTAACACGAGCGTATTCACGAAAAAGCCGATCAAACCTTCGAATTCCACCCTACGCCTGTTGGCGACTGCGGTCCCTATGCAGACGTCCATCTGGCCGCTGTACCGAGACAACAGAACATAGAAGGCGCCCAGCAGCACGACGAATAACGTCGTCCCTTCTCTGCGCCCAAGACGCCGGAGGCCATCCGCTAGCTCTCGCGAAACGTCGAATCGGCAGATCGCGCCGCTTTGATCGCGTGTCGCTGGACGCGGCCGATCCGTCGGGAGGTCGATAGCCGCAGGCGCTCCCGCCAACTGCTCTCGCCAATAAGCGAGCTGTCGATCTAGCGCCCCCCTTTCGAACCAATCTCGTTGCCACGCAGCGTAGTCCGCATATTGGACGAGCAACTCCGGCAGCGGCGACGATCCCCGCAAAGCGAATGCACCATACAGTTCGGCGAATTCGCGGATCAGAATGTCTGTCGACCACCCGTCGGATACGATGTGGTGCAGGGCGAAGGTAACGATATGCTCGCGCGCTCCAGTCTGCCGATTCTCGCCGAGATCGAACGCCGATACCCGCAGCAGCGGCCCCTTGGCGAGATCGAAGGGGACACGCGCTTCTTCTCGAATGCGACGCTCGGCCGCTTCTTGGCGCCGTTCGGGTGGCAAGTCGCGCAAGTCGACCGCCGATATCGGAATCGTCAGGGTGCGCAGGATCGTCTGAATCGGACGCCCGTCGCGCACGGTAAAAACCGTCCGCAATATCTCATGGCGCCGAACAATTTCGTTTATCGCGGAAGAGAGCGCGTCCATCCGCAGATCGCCCCTGATCAGAAACGCGGCGAAATTATTGTAACGCGTGTCGTTCGGTTCCAGCTGGTCGATGAACCATAAGCGCTGCTGTGCGAAGGACAAGGGCTTGTCGCCGTCCACCGTCGCGAGCTTTGCCGGTCCGCGTCCGGCGTCGCCAGACGGGCGCTCCATGAGTCGCTTCATCAGCAGCGCCCGCTTCTCAGGGGACAGACGCGCCATACGCTCGGTCAATTGATCCATGCTGACGTCTCGCAACATATGCTCAAGAAAGCGTTCAAAGATAAATTTCCGCCTTGCCGAACAAGCGCTCCGCCTGAACGGCTGCCTCTTCCGCGAGACGGCGAATGAGCGATCCGATTTCGGTCATATAGATGTCGTCGTCGGAGGGCGTGAGCGCGAGCAAGTATCTGACCCAGGGCTCCCTTCCGACCGCATAGACGAACGCTCGGCGGCAATCGACGGCGCGCGCTAGCTCGAAGGCCCTCGTCGAATTGCAGCCATTGGACCGACGGTCCTTGGTATGACGTGGATCCGGTTTGATCGGCAATATCGGCCCATAGACCCATGCGAGCGGGGCACCGACGCATTCCATTCCCACGAACAGCGTGTCGACCGGACCGATCGTGCGGCACACATGTTCGTACATCAAAGAGTCGAGACAATTGGAATCGGCAGCGAAGAGAACGTTCTTTCCGTCGAGCCGGACGAGATAAGCCGATTTCGCGCTCGGCAGATCATTGTGTTCGCCGAGAAACGGAACGGCCACAATTTTTCCATTCGAGATCTGAATTTCTTCGAGGCACTCGACTTCGCGGACGTCATCGAAGCCGATCCGCTTCGCAAGCAGACGCAACGACATGTCGCCAAAGAAGAGATCGCAATTCTTCGGCACGACCAGCGTCTCGATCCTGTGTCGGAGACGAAGAAGCGTCTCGATGACGAAATGGTCGTGGTGGCCGTGAGTTATGAGCGCATAGTCGATCTGGTCGGGAAGGTCGTCGTAGCTGAACCGCTCGATTTCATGCGATTCCGGCCTTACGCTGACGAGGGGATCGATCAAAATCGAAACCTCGGCGGTCTCGACCAGAACGCAAGCATGACCGAAGTAACGGATGCGAACTCCGGTTCCGCTCCAGCGGTCACGTCTCGCGGGGCGAGCCTCCTGAAGAAAATTCATCAGGCGGCTCTCGTCATCGAACGAGAGCCCCAGCAATTCACCGATCTCCGCCAGGCTCTTGGGCCGGCGATCCAATTCGAACAGTTGGTCGATACGCGGATCGTCGAAGCATACGCTCCACTCGAGCGCCTCTTCGTCGGCGAGTCGAGGAGTGCTCATATAATAGGGACGCGATAAATCATGTTCTTGCCGAAACAGCCTCAGCGATTGGAGCCGCTTCTTATAGTAAGGGCTTTCGTAGAGCATGCCCTCAAGACATCGAACGATAGGGCGATTGTAATAGTCGTAGACGAGTTCGACATACCCGCGTAGGGCCGGAGGAAGTCGAGCATAGCGCCTTTCGAGGCTTTCACCCTTTGCCTCCTTGACGATCTCATTATGGAATTCGGTGAGGGCGGTGGCGAAGTCGAAATTGTCCTTGAGGATCTCTTCCATTCCCTGCAACAGGGCGGCGATCTCTGGAGCCCGCTCTACCGCTGCGTCGACGAACGCCCCACCCAAGAGCCGAGGATCGCGGGACGATTGTTCATGCAGAGGGGGATTTTTAAGATAGGACTGTAATGTCCGCAGTTGATAATTCATGGCATGCAAGCTGAAAGGCACGGGCGCCATCACGTGCGGCCAGGCCGGCCAGCGCCCGACCAACGGTTCGACGCAGACGCTGCTCTTCAGCGTGAACAACGCGGAGTCAGACATGGGTTCCCCCCAGGGGCGCGGCGAGGATCATGTCGACTGCACATGACTCCTCTGCGCTTTCGATCTCGTCCAGAAGCGCCCGCAGATCGTCATCCATCAATTCCGCGTTCACCTCGCTTTCCACCGCTCGAACAAAGTCACGAAAAACGGCGGCCTCGAATATGCTCGCGACCGGCATTTCCTGGCCGAGCACTTGCTGAACGCGAGCGATCACCTGAATTGCCGACAGAGAATTGCCTCCGAGCTCGAAAAAGTCGTCATCATCGTGGATTTGTTCGAGAGACAGGACCTCGCGCCAAATTTCCTTCATTAGCGCGGCGACCGCTCCGGATGGACCATCGTTCGGCGTCGCGATCGTGGCGGATGTCGGTGCCGGCAATGCCGAGCGGTCGATTTTGCCGTTCGGAAGCCGCGGAAGAGCGTCCAACAGCACCACCTTCGTCGGAATCATATATTCCGGCAAACGGCCCGACAGATGTCGCTCAAGATCGAGATCGGACCACTCGCACCCAGCATCTAGGACGAGATAGGCGAAGAGCTTCGTAGCGGCGCCGGACTCTCCCGAGGCGATGACGACAGCTTCCCGCACGGATAGGTGACGAAGGAGCGCCTCCTCGATTTCGGACGGCTCGACCCGAAACCCTCTTATCTTCACCTGATTGTCGATCCGTCCGAGGAATTCGATGCCGCCATCGTCGCGCAGGCGAACGCGATCACCGGTTCGATAGAGGCGACCGCCATCTTGGCCGAATGGATTCGGCATGAAGCGATCGGCCGTCAAATCGGGGTGTCCGCGATAGCCTCGCGCCACTCCCTCTCCCCCGACAAAAAGCTCCCCCGGAACTCCTGGCGGAGCCAATACGCCGCTCGCCGAGATAACGAATGCCTCCGCTCCTGGGATCGGTCGCCCGATGCTGATCGATCGGGACGCGCCGTCGTCGGACGCGATCCGATGAGCCGAGCTCCAGACCGAGCATTCGGTTGGCCCATATTCATTGAACAAAGCAACTTGCGGCAGCCGTTCGATGTGCTGCGCCGCCAGCTCCGGCTTGCATTCTTCGCCTGCGACGATCACGCATTCCAGAGAGGCGCTATGCGAAGGCGTCAACAGGAGCGACAACGCCGAATAGAACGAGGGCAGGCATAGAACATGCGAGATTTCCTGCTCCTCGATTATCCGAGCCAGCGCGCCTGGATCGCGTCGCGTCTTCTCGCTCGGAATGCAGAGGCGGCCGCCATCGAACAACGTCCAAAAAAGCCCGGCGACCGAGCTATCGAAAGCAATCGACGACAACAGAAGATAGGCTTCGACCGGGGCCGCGTAATATTGACGTCGCGCCATGATCGACGCCACGGCGTTGGAATGGGACACCATTACGCCCTTGGGAGCCCCAGTCGATCCGGACGTATAGATCAGATAGGCAAGGTTTTGCGGCTTTGCCCGAACGGCAGGCGGCGTCGCCGGCATAGCTTCGATCGTGGCAGCATCGTCGTCCAGCGACACCAACGGAGAGGAAGCCCCGCGAAGCACGGCCGACGCCTCTCGCGTCGTTATCACTGCGGCGGCGTTGGAGTCCGCCAAAATATGTTTGATTCGGGCGGCGGGATAGGAAGGATCGATCGGAACATAAGCGCCATTCGCCTTCAAAATTGCGAGGATCGCGACGACGATATCGACGGACGGCCCCAACGCCACGGCGACAGGCACGTCCGGGCCCACTCCCAAATTCACGAGATGATGCGCGAGCCGATTGGCGCGCGTGATCAGCTCGCGATAGAAGATGTTTTTTCC
>PQAN01000281.1:0-6715 GCA_003105285.1 Methylocystaceae bacterium | reverse complement strand
GTTTTTTCCTTCTGCGATGACCGCCGCCGTCCTGGCTTTTGTCTCCGCCGCGATATCGACCCAGTGGTGCAGAAGAGTGGGAGCGGATGCGGCCTGCGCGAGCTTCGTCCGCGACTGCGCGATTAGTTCTTGCTCTTGCTGCGAAGTGAGCAGGGAAAGAGCGGAAAGCCGACCCGACGGCCGCCTGACGACGTTTTGCGCCAATGCGTCGAAGTGGGAGGCCATTCGGACGATCGTCGAGCGATCGAAGAGATCGGCGTCATATTCGAGCCTTGCCCGCAGTCCCGGCTGATCCTCGAATACGTGAAGCACGAGATCGAATGCCGCCGAATTCGTGCTCGTCTCTTCGACCCCGACGGTAAGACCCGGCAGGGCAAGCTTCTCCGTTGGAAGATTGTGGAGAACGAACGCGATCTGAAACAGCGGATTGTGACTCAGTCCACGTTTTGGAGCCAATTCTTCGACCAGCTTCTCGAATGGCGTGTCCTGGTTCGACTGCGCTCCGATCGCTGCTTCGTGTACGCGTCCGAGCAGCGTCTCGAAAGAAGGATCGTCCTCCAATCGGGTGCGAAGAACCAAGGCATTCGCAAAAAAGCCGAGCAGGCTTTCGAGTTCGGAGCGAGTTCGGAAAGCGACCGTCGTCCCGACCGCGAGGTCGCCCTGCCCCGTGTAATGGAACAAGAGCGTCTTGAATGTCGCGAGAAGCGCGGCGAACAGGGTCGTATTGCGCTCACGCGCCAGGACACGAAACGCATCACTCGCATCGTCGGGCAGGCGCCAAGAATGGGTCGAGCCGCGATGTTTCTGCTTCGCCGCCCGCGGCCTGTCGGTCGGCAGGGTAGATAGCTCCGGCAGAGCTTCGAGACGCTTCTTCCAATAGGCGATTTGACGGCGACCGTCCTCGCTGTCCATGAAACTGCGATGCCAATATGCGAAATCCGCATATTGGATCGTGGGTGGGGCCAGGGGGGAGTGCTCGCCCGCAACGGCGGCAGCGTACAGGCGCCCGACCTCTTTGATCAACAATCCGCTCGACCATCCGTCCCAAACGATGTGATGCACGGTGAGAAGGAGCGCATGCCGCGTCGAGCCGAGCTTCAAAAGGGTCGCGCGAAAGAGCGGCGGACTCGCCAGCTCGAATGGCTGGAGCGCTTCGAGATCGGCGCGTCGTCGAACCTCGCATTCCTGTTCCTCGGGCGCGAAGTCTCGAAGATCGATATGCGTCACTGCGAACTCGACCTGGGGCAGGATAATCTGAACCGGTACGCCGTTCTCGTTCTCGAATCCCGAGCGCAAGACCTCGTGACGTCGCACGACCTCGCTCAGACTAGCCTCGAGAGCCCGCACGTTCAGGCTTCCATCGAACCAGGCCAACAAGGGGATGTGGTACAATGCTTCGTTCGATGACACCTGGGATTGGAACCAGATGCGCTCCTGACCGAATGACAAGGGATTTTGTGACGCGGGACGAGCGGAAATCCGCCCGCTCGCGGCGTCGCGAGCGCGGCCCCGCAGCTTGATTTCTAGAATTTCCCGCTTGACCTGAGACAGGCGCCCTTTTCGATCCTGGTCGGCAACCGGATTTGCGCTCGCTTCCATTCTTTGCTCCGAACACTCGCGTTCGACCCGTCCGCCGGAACGAACAGACATTCTAGCCCGCTATCTGCTCACGACGATTCGAGGCTTCCGCATCGCTGATCGCCTCGAGCGACGCGATCAATTCGTCTTCGATCCGCTCCGCGATCGCCGCTATGGTTGTCGCCTCGAACAGGGCGCGCAACGGCAGTTCGACATCGAAGGCCGTCCTTATTCTCGAACGCACCTGGATGGCGAGAAGCGAGTGACCGCCGAGCTCGAAGAAATTGTCGTCCACGCCGACGCCCTCCACGCGCAGCACCTCCTCCCATATTCCGCACAGAACCTCTTCTGTGGGGTTGCGCGGCGGCGCGTAACCGCGCGTCGGCCATTGCGCCGCGTCGACATCGGGAAGCCGCTTTCGGTCCACTTTGCCGTTGGACGTCAAGGGCAACGCGTCGAGGAAGACGAACGCGGCAGGCACCATGAACTCGGGCAGCGATTTCAGAAGGTGCTCGCGCAAGGCGCCCGCGCCGGACTCGCTTCCGACGACATAGGCGACAAGACGATGGACGCCTTTCGACGTCTCCCGCGCGACGACGCAAACGTCCTGCACATCAGGATGGGTGAGCAGGCAGGCCTCGATCTCTCCGGGCTCGATTCGATTGCCCCGTATCTTCACCTGGTGGTCGACCCGTCCGAGAAACTCCATGACTCCATCGGCGCGAAATCGGCCGAGATCGCCCGTTCGATACAGTCGACCGCCGGCGGGACCGAACGGGTCCGGGAGGAACGCCGCCGCAGTCAGATCGGGACGATGCAGATAGCCGCGCCCGACCTGGACACCGGAGACGCAGATTTCTCCCGCTACGCCCACCGGCGCAGGCTCCAGCCAACGATCCAGGATATAGAGCTGGGTGTTGTCCACCGGCCGTCCGATCGGCACGCTCAGCTCATTGCCCTGCGGAGGCGCCTCTATCGGATGGTAGGACACGTCGTCGGAGCATTCCGCCGGTCCATAGGCGTTGAGCAAACGCACATGCGGATAGCGCTCCATGAAGCGGCGACATAATTCCGGTGCAAAGGCTTCGCCGCAAGGCAGCAGCCATCGCAGAGCGGCCAAGCCGCCTTCCGTCTCGGATGCGTCGAGTAATGCGCGTATCATCGAAGGCACGGCTTCGAGGACGGTGACGCCTCTCGCGTCGATTTCCGCCGCGAGACGTTGCGGATCACGCGAAACTTCGTCTCGAAAGATCTCGACTCGGCCGCCTATGGCCAAGGCGGTCAAAAATTGCCAAACCGAAATGTCGAAACATTGGGACGCCGTCTGCGCGATGACGTCGCGGGTCGTGAGCGCGAGCGCCCCTTCCTTGGTGATGAGATTGTTGAACATGCCGCGATGCTCGACCACCGCTCCCTTTGGCTTGCCTGTAGACCCAGAGGTGTAGATCACGAAAGCGAGATTCGACGGAACGTAGCGGCGAGCAATCGTTCCGCGCTCGACGGTGCGCGCCTCCAATGAAGCGAGATTCGAGAGGCGAGGCGTCTTTCCACTCAGACCGGAGAGAATGGAAGCCGCGCGGTCTTGGTGATCCGATCCCGCGAGCAGCCGATCGACTTTCGCTTCGGCGAGAATTTGCGCGAGGCGTCCGTCTGGATAGGCCGGATCGAGCGGCAGATAGCCCCCGCCGGCCTTGAAGACGCCCAGCATCATGGTGAGGAAATCGAGACCTCGCTCGTCGAAGAGTGCGACGATATCGTCTGGTTGCACGCCGTCTGCGATCAATCCGGAAGCGACGCGCTCGGATCGACGATCGAGTTCGCGATAGGTCGCCTCGACGCCGTCGCACCGCGCCGCGACGGCGTCGGGTCGTCGCCGAACCTGCTCATCGAAACGTCCGATGATGTCGCGCGGCTCGGCATAGTGGTGGATCGTCCGGTTCCAATCCTCGACGAGGATACGCCGTTCCTCGCCTTGCACGACGACGAATTCTCCGAGCTTGGCTCCCGGATGCTCGACCATTTGCTGAAGGAGGCCTCGATAATGCGACAGCAACCGCTGCGCCGTCGCCCCATCGATCCGATCCGGCGCGTAAGTGACCTGCAAATGCAAGCACGTCCCCGGGATGACCACGAAAGTGACCGGATAATTCGTATGGGTTCGATGCCAACAATCCGTGAATCGCCAACTTCCATTCGCTCGAAGGAGCTCTGGATCTATTGGAGCGTTTTCGAAGGTCAGCAGATATTGGAACAACTCCGTCCCGCGTGGGACGTCGCTCCACTCCTGGATATCGGTCAACGACACATATTCGTAATCCCGAATCGCGTAATTGTGCTCGAGCACGGTTCGCAAAAAGGATTCCAGTGAAAGATCCGGCTCGACTCGCAGTCGAAGCGGCAGGCCGTTAATGAACAAGCCGAGAATAGATTCGACTTGCGGCAGGTCCGCAGGCCGACCGGAAACGGTCACGCCGAACACGACATCAGAACGGTTGGCGTAGTGCGCGAGCAGGAGCGCCAGGGCCGCTTGCGCGAACGTATTGGGCGTCACTCGAAAGCGCTTCGCGAGCGCCTCGAGATTTGCAGTCTCTTCCTCAGAGAGACGCACGACGAAATCTTCGATGCCGCCTTCCGAGGCTCCGTCGGCATTGTCGCGGCGTGCGAAAAGCGGCGTCGGCTCGTCGAATTCTCGAAGATAGTCTCTCCAGAACCGTTCGGCGGCATCGGGACGCTGGCGATCCAACCAATCGATATAGTCGCGAAAGCCTCGACGCTCCCTCTGTTGCGGCGTGCCTCCGGCGGACAGAGCCTCATAGTTCGTTTGCAATTCTCTCAAGATCAGCGACGTGCACCAGGCGTCGAAGAGGATGTGATGGTGGCTGCGGATCAGCAACCAACGACGACTCTCGAGGCGGAAAAGCCTAATATGCGCGAGCGGAGCGCGACGAAGATCGAAGCCGTCGGTCCGCTCCGCCGCCAACAGGGCGGTCAGGCGACTTTCCTGCTCGGCTTCATCCGCCTCTCGCCAGTCGTAGTAGTCGAACGGCAGATTCGCGCGACGATGCACGAGCTGTCGGGCCTTCGATAGCCCTTCCCAGGCGAATGAGGTCCGGAAAATCGGATGGGAATCGGCGATCGCCTGCCATGCGCATCGAAAAAGATCGACATCGACTTCACCATCGATCCAATACCGATGCTGCATCACGTAGACGCCGGAGCCAGGCTGCGAAAGCGTATGAAACAAAAGTCCTTCCTGGAGCGGGGTCAGCGGATAGGCGTCTTCGATGTCGGACGCCTCGGCGAGTGGCGGCGAAACTTCGTGTGGAGCGTGAGGCGACAGCGGAACGCACCCGCTGTCGGCATTCGCGGCGCAGTCGCGACCGCCGTCGACGGGCGCGACTCGCGTCGCCAGCGCGGCCGCCAATTCGGCGATGGTCTGGTGACGGAAAATCTGGCTCGGCGACAGCGTGAGCCCAGCGGCGTAGGCGCGACTCGCGGCTTGGATGCTCGTGATCGAGTCGCCTCCCAGAGAAAAGAAATTATCATCGACGCCCACTTTGTCGACTCCGAGGACGTCGGCGTAGATCCTGGCGAGTTGCGCCTCCACGTCGCTTCGCGGCGCATGATAGGTCGTCGAGATTGTCGCTGCTCCATCTGGAACCGTGAGACGCTTGCGATCGATCTTCCCATTCGACGTCACGGGAAACGAATCGAGCGAGACGAAGGTCGAAGGACTCATATAGTCGGGCAACGACCGCCCGAGATGGGCGCGCAGGACCTCGCTCGAGGGCGCTGGACGCCCATTCGCGACCACATACGCTGCGAGGCGAACCTGCCCCGCCGCCGTCTCGTAGGCGATCACAGCCGCTCCGTCGACGTCCGGGTGGTCGCGCAACCGCGCTTCTATCTCGCCGGGCTCGACCCGGTAGCCGCGAATTTTGATTTGCTGGTCGATCCGACCGTGAAACATGAGGACGCCGTCGTTGTCCATGCGTCCGAGGTCGCCCGTTCGGTAGAGCCTTTCGCCAGGCCCGCCGAACGGATCGGGGACGAATCGCTCGGCCGTCAAATCCGGCCGTCCGATGTAGCCACGCGCGACTCCCGCCCCACCGAGACAGATCTCCCCGCGCACGCCGCGCGGAGTCAGCATCAAATCGGGGCCGAGAACATAGGCGCGCACATTGTCAATCGGTCCGCCGAGCGGCGCGCTGCCGACGAACGAATTCGTGGCATCGTCGGTCAAGGGAAGCATGAGCGCACCGACCGTCGTTTCGGTCGGACCGTAATGATTGAAAAAGCGACAAGACGTCTCGGTCGACATCAGCTTCTTCACGAGCCGAGTCGGCAACGCTTCGCCTCCGAAAATCAAGGCCTTCCGAGGCAATGGCGCGTCCTCGCCGCTCCTCGGCGACAGCGCGCCGTAATGCGAAGGCACGATCTTCAGCACGTCGATCGGATTGGAGCGAAGATAGAGTTCGAAGGCGTGGGGGTCTGTGGCCTGCTCGTGATCGAGAAGATGCAGACATCCCCCGCTCGCCAGGCTGGAAAATACGACAGTATGGCCGAGATCGGCGGCGAGAGTAGAGACCAAAGCAAAATGCAGTCCGGATTCCCCTCCGAGTCGATCTAGAATAGCGCTGGTGTAATTGACGAGGCTTCCATGGGAGACGACCACGCCTTTCGGCGCTCCAGAAGAACCCGAGGTGAAAATGACATAGGCGGCGTCCTGTGGGCCTACTTCGGAATCCAAGAAGGGACGGGGCGCCGAGTCCTGCGCCGCTCCCGGATGGTCCAGGAAGGTCGGCGCGCCGAACTCGATCGCCGAACTCTCGAACCAGTCCCTACGACACAGCAACCAACGTGCGCCGGCATTCTCGAGTATGCCGGCCGCGCGCGTCGGAGGCGTATCGGGATCGATCGGAACATATGCGGCGCCGGCCTTGAGCGTCGCCAAGATTGCCACGATCGTGTCCACGGATCGCGTCGCACAGACGCCGACGGCGCAACCACGCTCCACCCCGCCAGCGCGCAAACGATGCGCCAGACGACCGGAGGTTTCTTCCAGATCGGCGTAGGTGAGGCGCTCGCCGTTCGCGACGACGGCGACCGCATCGGGCGTCTTCGCCGCCCAGGACGA
>PQAN01000280.1:353-5977 GCA_003105285.1 Methylocystaceae bacterium | reverse complement strand
CCGAGCGGAGCCGAGGCGAGCGAGGAGAGCGCCGACCAGAGGTGCTCCTTCACTTCTGGCGTCACAGCGACGTTTTCGCGCGCGAGGATCGCGGCGAGCCATTCCGATGCAAAGGCGCGCTCGGCGATCTCGTCGACGCGCGCCAACGGCTGCAGGGCGACGGGATCGACGGCGTCCTCGGCGAGCGCTCTGCCCAGATCGTTCCAGTCCCCGCCCATCGCGAGCGTGGCCGCCCGCGCCGAACCGCCGAAATCGAAGACGAAGATCTGCGCGCGCTCGTAACGGCGGAACTGCAGCGCCATGAGGGCGAGGAGCACGCTTTTTCCCGCGCCGGTCGGCCCGACGACGAGCGCGTGGCCGACATCGCCGACATGCAGCGAGAATCGGAAGGGCGTGGACCCCTCCGTCTTGGCGAACAGCAGCGGCGGCGCGTCGAGATGCACGTCGGTGAGCGGCCCCGCCCAGACGGCGGAGAGCGGAATCATATGGGAGAGATTGAGCGTCGAGATCGGCGGCTGGCGCACATTGGCGTAGACATGGCCGGGAACAGAGCCGAGCCAGGCCTCGATGGCGTTGACCGTCTCGACCATGCAGGTGAAATCGCGACCCTGGATCAACTTCTCGGCGAGCCGCAGCTTCTCGTCGGCGAGCCGCGGATCTTGGTCCCAGACAGTCAGCGTCGCGGTGACATAGGATTCGCCGATGAGATCGGAGCCCAAATCCTGGAGCGCGGCGTCGGCGTCGAGCGCCTTGTTGTGGGCGTCGGTGTCGAGCAGGACCGACGTCTCATTGGTTATCACCTCCTTCAGTATGGCGAAGACGGATTTGCGCTTGGCGAACCACTGCCGGCGGATGCGCGTCAGAACCTTGGTCGCGTCCGTCTTGTCGAGCGTGATGGCCCGCGTCGACCAGCGATAGGGAAAGGCGAGGCGGTTGAGCTCGTCGAGCACGCCGGGATAAGTCGAGGACGGAAAGCCCATGATGGTGAGGACGCGCAAATGCGCGTTTCCGAGCCGCGGCTCCAGGCCTCCGGTCAAGGGCTCGTCGATCAGAATGGCGTCGAGGTGCATGGGCGTTTCGGGGACGCAGACGCCGTGGCGCTTGGTCGAGACGCAGGAATGGAGATAGGTCAGCGTCTCGCTGTCCGTGAGCCATTCGGCTTCCGGCGCGAAACCCTCGACGAGCTGCAGCACGCGGTCGGTCCGATCGACGAACGCCGATAGAATGGCGGGCGCGCTGGTTTCCGAAGAGCGGCCTTCATAGAGCCAGCTCTCCGCGCCTGCCGCCTCGTCCTCTGGCGGCAGGAACAACAACGTCAAGAAATATTCGCTCTCGAAATGGGCGCCTTCCTCTTCGAACTGCGCCTTGCGCTCCAGATCGACGAGCGCCGAGACGGGATCGGGAAAGCGGCTCGACGAGTAATGCTGCGCCGGATTGCGTTGCGCCTCCACGAAGATCGCCCAGCCGGAGCCGAGACGCCGAAGCGCGTTGTTGAGCCGCGCCGTCGCGCCGACGAGCTCGGCCTGCGTCGCGCTGTCGAGATCGGGTCCGCGAAATCGAGCCGTGCGCTGAAAGGAGCCGTCCTTGTTCAGGACGACGCCGGGCGCGACCAGCGCCGCCCAGGGGAGGAAATCGGCGAGGCTCTGCGGCTTCCTGCGATATTCGGCGAGGTTCAGCATCGGCGCCGCCTCCTCAAGCGCCGAGATGCGCGGGGTAGCGCAGATGGCGGCGAACGACCTCGACGAATTGCGGATCGCGCTTTGCCGCCCAGACGGCGGCGAGCTGGGCGACGATCCAGAAGCCGAGCCCGGCGATCCACAGGCGCAGGCCGAGGCCGAGCGCCGCCGCCAGCGTTCCGTTGAGGATGGCGATCGAGCGCGGCGCGCCGCCGAGAAGGATCGGCTCCGTGAGCGAGCGATGCACCGCGACGCGAAATCCCGCCGCGGCGCCGTCGGATGAGAAGGACGCGTCCTCCATCAGATCAGCGCTCCGCCGCCGAAGGAGAAGAAGGAGAGAAAGAAGCTCGAGGCGGCGAAGGCGATGGAGAGGCCGAAGACGATCTGCACCAGCCGCCGAAATCCTCCCGAGGTGTCGCCGAAGGCGAGCGTCAGGCCGGTCGTGATGATGATGATGACGGCGATGATCTTGGCGACCGGGCCTTCGATCGATTGCAGGATCTGCTGGAGCGGCTGCTCCCAGGGCATGTTCGAGCCCGCGGCGCGCGCGGCCGTCGAGAAGAGGCCGGCGCCGAAGGAGACGAGGCCGGCGGCGAAGCGAATCCGAAATTGCGTATAGGCGAAATCCCTATCCATGGTTTTCTCCGAATTTGATGCGCGTGAGGTCGGCGAGCGCGTATTCGCCGCGCTTGTTCAGGCCCTTGACGGCGGCGAGCTCGATCAGCTTTCGTTCGGAACCGCGGCCGGCGAGCACGGCGACGATCTGGATCGTCTCGGCGATCAGCGCGCGCGGCACGGTGACGACCGCTTCCTGGATGAGTTGCTCGAGCCGGCGCAGCGCGCCGAGCGCCGATCCGGCGTGGATCGTGCCGATCCCACCGGGATGGCCGGTTCCCCAGGCTTTGAGCAGGTCGAGCGCTTCCGGCCCGCGCACCTCGCCGATGGGGATGCGGTCGGGCCGCAGGCGCAGGGACGAGCGCACCAGATCTGACAGCGAGGCTACTCCGTCCTTGGTGCGCAGCGCCACGAGATTGGGGGCGGCGCACTGCAGCTCGCGCGTGTCTTCGATCAGCACGACGCGGTCGGCGGTCTTGGCGACCTCCGCGAGCAGCGCGTTGACCAGCGTCGTCTTGCCGGTGGAAGTGCCGCCCGCGACCAGGACGTTCGTCCGACCCACGACGGCCGCGCGAAGCGTCGCGGCATGCTCCTGCGCCATGACGCCGGCGGCGACATAATCGTCGAGCGTGAAGACGGCGACCGCCGGCTTGCGGATCGCGAAGGCCGGCGCGGCCACGACGGGCGGCAGCAGGCCTTCGAAGCGCTCGCCCGTTTCCGGCAACTCCGCCGAAACCCGCGGCGCCTCCGGATGAACCTCGGCGCCGACATGATGCGCGACGAGCCGGATGATCCGTTCGCCGTCCTCGGGCGGCAGCGTCGCGCCGGCGTCCTCCAGCCCGCTCGTCAGGCGATCGAGCCAGAGCCGCCCGTCGGGATTGAGCATGACTTCGACGACGCTCTCATCGTCGAGCCAGCAGGCGATATGCGCTCCCAGCGCCGTGCGCAACATGCGCGCGCCGCGCGAAATCGCTTCCGCATTGTGAGAGTGAGCCGCCACATTCGCCCCCGTGTCCGCTCGAATCCCGCATGGGCGGTTCGAAGCCGGGGTCGATTAAGAAAGGCGGAATTCGCTTATTGGCAACAAGCTGGACGGGCGCGTAGTGCTCTGGCGCGCAAAGACAGGGAATGGCGATGTGGAGAAAGGCGCGCCTATGCTCCGAAGCAGACCTTCCCCGAGCTTGCAAACGCGAACATTCAGGCAGGCTGCTCCTCTTGGCGGCCCTGTTTGCTGGTTCGAAAAACCGACAGACAACCCAAGCGCAGTAATTTGCAGCGCTCCGACGCCGGATGAGGTCCCGCCTCGACCGAAACCGGTGTGTTGCTTTTTTGCCCCGACTCCCTATATCTCATCCATCGAGTTTCGGCCGAATGGACGAGCTTTTCCGCCTTTTTGGCGCGTCGGCGTGCGACTTTCCCCCCAG
The DNA here is from genome assembly GCA_003105285.1 of Methylocystaceae bacterium. Classification (GTDB taxonomy): domain Bacteria; phylum Pseudomonadota; class Alphaproteobacteria; order Rhizobiales; family Beijerinckiaceae; genus Methylosinus. Next base: position 2,262 of record PQAN01000280.1, on the reverse strand, counting down.
AGCTTCGATCTTCATGCGATCGCGTGCGCGCGGCCGCCAGACTGCCTCGTGCGTAGAGGAAAAGGAAAACTCATGCAAACCGGCGTTGTAAAATGGTTCAACTCGCAGAAGGGCTTCGGCTTCATCCAGCCGAACTCCGGTGGGGCGGATGTGTTCGTTCACATCAGCGCGGTGGAGCGCGCCGGGCTTCGCGGACTCGCGGAAGGCCAGAAAATTTCCTACGAGACCGTCGTCGACAGACGCAGCGGAAAATCCTCGGCCGACCAGCTGCAGGTCGAGGCGTAAGACCTGAGTTCGCACCTCGTTCCCGTCGACCGCGGATGTACCGGCGGCGGGAACGAGGCTGAGGACGGGGCAAAGTCGTCAAGCGGATTGGGGCCGCATCGCGACTTGTCGTCATCGCTCCCGGGCGCTGGTCCAGATCAGCCGCGCGGTAATGTATGTGGCGATCACAAATGAGGAGAAGGTCGTGGCGAAAGCCGATCTTGGCGCAAAGCGCCGATGCCTGAGCTGTGGCGCGGCATTTTTCGATCTCAATCGCGAGCCGATCGCCTGTCCGAAGTGCGCTGCGGTTTTTCAAGTCGTGGAGTTACCCCGCTCTGCCCCGCGGAGGGGTCCGTATCGCCCAATGCAGAGCGACGCGCGCATCGGCGACGACCAAACTTCGAGCGACGACGTATTGTCGGCGGAGGCGGACGAAGCAGAAACGGACGAAGCGGAAACCGACGACAGTGTCCCTCAACCGATCGAGGAGGACGACAAAATCGAGGAGATCGATGACGTCATCTAGCGGAGCGAAAATGACGTCGCTTCGACCAAACTGTGCTCCGGCAGCCCCCGATCATCCGATTTTCCGTGGAGCTGATGGCTCCTCCGAGACTAAACCGAGCGCGTCGATCCTCTCGCCGTTCTGCTTCGCCCACCCTCCAGGCAAACTCACCCGTGACCTTTCTGAACGCCCGCGCCCCGCTCGCCAAAGCCTTGGCGGAACGTAATTACATTTCGCCTACGCCGGTTCAAGCCGCGGTGCTGTCCGCCGAAGCGCAAGGCGGAGACATTCTCGTTTCCGCTCAGACGGGATCGGGAAAGACTGTCGCGTATGGTTTGGCCATCGCTTCGACGATTCTCGGCGAGGCCGAACGCCTGGCCACGCCGCGAGCGCCCCTCGCGCTCGTCGTCGCGCCGACGCGCGAGCTCGCGTTGCAAGTCGATCGCGAACTGGGTTGGCTCTACGGGCACGCCGTGGCGCGAATCGTCGCTTGCGTCGGCGGCATGGACGCGCGCCTCGAACGCCGCAAATTGGCGGAGGGAGCCCATATCGTCGTGGGAACACCCGGACGTTTGCGCGATCACATCGAGCGCGGCGGATTGGATACGACAGGCATCGCCGCCGTCGTTCTCGATGAAGCCGACGAGATGCTCGACCTCGGCTTCAGGGAGGATTTGGAGTTTATTCTCGAGGCGACGCCCCGGGAGAGGCGCACGCTGCTGTTCTCGGCGACGATGCCGAGAGGCATCGCGGCTCTGGCGAAGCGTTATCAACGCGATGCGCGGCGGATCGACGTGGCTCGCGGGGAGCGTGGCCATGGCGACATCGACTATCGCGCGGTGCGCGTCGCGCCGAAAGAGACGGAGCTCGCGACCGTCAATCTCTTGCGTTATTTCGAGGCGCCGACGGCGATCGTGTTCTGCAATACGCGCGAGGCCGTTCGCCATCTGCATGCAATCTTGCTCGAACGTGGCTTCGCGGCCGTGCTCTTGTCGGGTGAGCTTGGTCAACACGAGCGCAACCACTCCATGCAGGCGTTGCGCGACGGGCGGGCGCGGGTCTGCATCGCGACGGATGTCGCGGCGCGCGGCATAGACCTGCCCAATCTCGACCTCGTCATTCACGCCGATCTGCCGCATG
>PQAN01000280.1:0-340 GCA_003105285.1 Methylocystaceae bacterium | reverse complement strand
CGTTCCGCCGGCGCGACGTCACCGCGCCGAACGACTGTTCCGAGACGCCGGCGTTCACGTGTTTTGGAGCGGGCCGCCTTCGGCCGAAGAGATCGGCGAGCTCGATCGGAAGCGCATGATGCGAGATCCGCTGCTGCTGGAGCCTCCGAAAGAAGAGGATTTCGAGGCGGCGAAGTTGCTCCTCGCGGAGAGATCGCCCGAACAACTCGGCGCGATGCTTGTTCGTCTCTACCGCGCGCGACTTCCCGCGACCGAGGCCGTCGTCGATCCCGGGCAAGAACCGGAGCGCCGGGAACCGCACGCGCCTCGGGCGTCTGGCGCAAAGCCCGTCAAAGCGCCG
>PQAN01000279.1:1527-9781 GCA_003105285.1 Methylocystaceae bacterium | reverse complement strand
TGCTCGGCGACGTCGAGCGGCATGTCGAGCGAAAAGCGAAGAGTGATGACCGACGCGCCGGCGGCGCTCGTCGAGCTCATCTGATCGAGGCCGGGCATCTGGCCGAGCTGGCGCTCGAGCGGAGCGGCGATCGCGCTCGCCATCACTTCGGGACTGGCGCCTGGATAGAACGTCCTGACCTCGATCGTCGGATAGTCGACCGATGGAAGCGCCGACACAGGAAGAAAAAGAAAGCCGACGACGCCGGCAAGCAGGATCGACACCATCGACAGAGTCGTCGCGACCGGCCGCCTTATGAAGAGAGCCGAAGGATTCACTCGTCGAGAACCTTCACCTTGGCACCGTCGCGCAGGCGGTCCGCGCCGGCGACGACGAGACGCTCACCGGCTGAAAGGCCGGAGAGCGCGACCGTCTTCTCCCCCTGCCCCGGCCCGAGTTCGATCGGGCGCGCGAACGCTGCGCCATCGGCCGAGACGACATAGGCGAAGGGTCCTTTCGGACCATATTGAACGGCCGCCGTCGGCACGACGATCGCATCGCGCAGCGTCTCCGCCGCCACGCGCACGTTGACGAACTGATTGGGGAACAATGCGAGGTCGGCGTTGCCGAACTGCGCCTTGAGTTTTACCGTGCCAGTCGTCGGATCGATCTGCGAGTCGAGGCCGGCGATCTCCCCATGCGTGATCGCTTCGCGCCCGGAACGATCGTAGATCGTCACGTTCGGCTTCACGCCGGCGCGCAGCGCCTTCATGATCCGCGGCAGATGATCCTCGGCGAGCGGAAAGACGACGGCGATCGGCTGCAGCCTGGTAAGCACGACGAGACTTTCACCCCCTGCCTGCACATAATTGCCGAGATCGATCTGGCGGAGGCCGACACGGCCCGCGACCGGCGCGACGATGCGGCAATATTCGAGATTGAGCTCGGCGTTTTCGACATTGGCCTCGTCGATCTCCACAGCCCCTTCGTATTGCCTAACGAGCGACGCCTGAGTGTCGAGCTGCTGGCGCGAGATCGAATTCTGCCCGACGAGACGCCTGTAGCGCTCAAGATCGAGGCGGGCGTTGTCGAGCAGCGCCTTGTCGCGGATGAGCTGTCCTTGGGCCTGCCTCAGCGCGTGACGATAGGGCCGCGGATCGATCTCGGCGAGGAAGTCACCTTCCTTCACCATCTGCCCTTCCTCGAAGCCGATCCGCGTTATTCGCCCCGAAATCTGCGTCTTCACCGGCACGGTCGAAAGCGGCGTCACGGTCCCGAGCGCCTTGAGCGTGACGTCGAGATCGCCTTTCACGGCGACAGCGACGCCGACTGGCGCGGGCTCCGCCGCCTTGCCGGCGGAAACGCCCGGCTTCGTCCAGCCCCAGGGCCGAAAGACGAACGCCAGCGCCGCCAGCGCGACGACTCCCCCCGCCCACAGGAGCGGTGCGCGCCGAATCCCGCTCACGCGCCCGCCCTGCCGTTCTGCAGCGCGAATGGACGCGCCGATCGTCGGTTCGGCGCTCATTTTCCGCTTCGCCACTCCTGTCCGCGGCGCAACCCGTCGGCGTGGACAGGCGCGACGGTTCCTGAAACCATGGGGCGCTCGATCTCTCGGCCCGATTCGACCAACCGTTCGCGACGGAGTTTCTGATAGGCGACGATGTCGCGCCAAACCGGACATTTGCGATCGACGCTCAACTGCGTCACCGACGCGACGATAATCGAAGGCTCGCGCCCTGCGTCCTCGAACTCGAGCTGACACATCAGACCCAATCGCTCTCCTCCGTCATAGACTTGCGTCACCGAACAGCGTGACGACGGTCTCATATACGAGGAGGCGCCCCTCCTGTTCGCGAGGATCGTCTTTCCCGCTCGAGCCGAAAACGGCAAATGGCGCCGGAGCGAAGCGACGAGAGGCGGCAGAATGTGAAACGACGACACGACGAATTCCCTTCGGCAGCAAAACGAATGATCACGGCATCCAAAAAGTAGTTAGCTGCGCATCCAGAGTCGGGCTCGAAAGCATGAGCCGACACAAGCTCGCGATCGTCACCATAGCAAGTCAAAGTAACATGAGCGTCACGATGTCCCTGGGTGGAGCGAGTTTTGTCGGGAATTCGGTAGGAGATCAATCGTCACTCGAGTGCTGATTGCCGTGTACCCGGAGCCTTGTCGCCATGATCCTCGATCGATCGGCCGTCTCCGTCGTCATCCGCCGATCGCCATGAAGAACCCTGCCGCATCGGAGAGACGGTCGGCTTCCGCCCGGACGCGGGCCAGTGAGGCGTTCAGATAGGACTGCTGCGCAATCACGACCGAAAGTTGCGAGACGGCGCCGAATTTTCGTTGCGCGCGCGTCTGCTCGAAGAAGCGCCGCGCGGCGTCTTCCGCGAGGCGCGCGTCGCGCACGGAGCGCACACCGGTCTGCAGCGCGCGCAGGCAGTCGGCGACATTCTGGAACGCCTCGACGACGGCCCCGCGATAGCGCGCCTTGGCTTCCTTGAGCCACGCCTCGGCGGCGCGTTGGCGGTTCAGCAGAGTCATTCCTTCGAAGATCGGCTGCATGACCGTTCCCACGAGAGTATAGAAGCCCGTTCCCGGAGTGAACAAATGCCCGAGCTTCAAGGCGCTCGCCCCACCGTCGGCGGACAGCACGAGATTGGGCAGACGCGCGCCCAGACGCGTCAAGCCTTGCCCGGGCTCGAGAGGCAACTCGCCTTCCAGCGCAATCGCCTAACGGCGCGCGTCGCCTGCTGCGAGGAGAGATCGATCCCGGACGCCGCGCCGAAGGCGTGCCGGAGTTCGAGCAGAGAAAGATGCTCCTGCCCGAGAGCGATGAGCTTCTGGGTCAGGGACATCTGGCCACGCAGCAAGGCCTCTTCGATCGCCGCCGTGACGACATTCACGGCGATCGTGAGTTGCGCCGCCTCGAGCTCGAAACGCTTCCGTTCGGCTTGCGATTCGACGGCATGGGCGTTGGCACCCTATATGTCGGGTGTGAAGGATATCTGCAATTGCTTGGTGAACAGATTGAACGGCGTCTGGCTCCCGGCACAGGCCTCTGATTGGCGATCGTCCGTGAAATCGTCGATCTGCATGGGGGCGCGATATCAGTAAGAGAGACGCCCGGCGGCGGCGCGACGTTCGAGGTGAGGCTACCGAAAGGAAAATCTTGCTGAATGTCCCGACGATATTCGCCTCATGGCGCAAGCGGGCTGGATATAGGAGGCGGTTCGGCCGCCAGCGCCCTCTGAAGGAACGGAGAGCTATCAGATGATCGACAAGATCGCAGAAGACGACGTTAAATCAGGCGCTCGCATTATGCGTCGGCGGCGGCTCGGACGTCGAATTTTTCTGCAAGTCCATCGAACCATCGGCCTCTTCGCTGGCGCCGTCTTCGTCGTGGTCGGGCTCAGCGGCGGCATTCTCGCATTTCGCGAGGACATCGACGAATGGCTGAACGCTTCAATCATGCGCGTCAAAATCCCTACGCAAGCGGTGCGCCGTCCGATCGATGAAATCCTTGCTGCGGCTGTCGCCGCAACGCCGCCGGATGCCCAATTGGAGAGACTTACGATGCCGCGCCATTCAGGATCGGCCGCGGAGATCACCTACATGGTCGAGACGGACGATTTCGACAGCTACTTTTACCAGATATTCGTCGATCCATACACAGCGGAAGTCAAAGGACGGCGGATATATCATGGGGATGGGACGCTCTCACAGCCCTTTATACAAATCCTCATGGCTTTTCATTGGACGCTGCTGCTCGGGGTCAACAATGCTTATATCGTCGGTGCCGTGGGCATTCTTATTTTCGTCTCCGTCCTTGTGGGTCTTTATCTTTGGTGGCCGGTCAATGGCGATTGGCGATTGGGCTTGAAGATCAAATGGGGCGCGAGCCCCGAGAGAGTCGTCCACGACCTGCACAAGGCCGTGGGAGCTTACTTTGTCGCCGTTTTCTTGGTCATCCTGATCACCGGAATCGCAATGATCTTCAAACCGGCGACGCGCTCCGTGATGAGCCTATTTTCCCCGGTGCGCGCCGACCCGGACTTTGGAAAATCGACGCCCATTTCCGGCCGGTCGCCGATTGGCATCGGCGAAGCTGTCGCGAGCGCGGACAAAGTCTTCCCCGATGGAAGGCTACATTGGATTCTCCTGCCGAGCACGCCGAATGGCGTCTATGTCATCGGCAAGCAGTCGAATGACGAGCCCAATCGAACCAAAACGTTTAGAAATGTCGGCGTCGATCAATACAGTGGCCAAGTCCTGCATGTGCAGGATCGAAATAGTTTCACTGCGGGCGAGAGGTTTTTGGAATGGCTGTTCCCGCTTCACACGGGAGAGGCCTTCGGCGCAATCGGCCGCCCATTTGTCATGATGTTCGGGCTAATGCCGCTCGCTCTTTATGTAACCGGCTTTCTGCGATGGCGGCAGAAGCGCAGCACGCGAAAGCGATCGGCTTTGTGACAGGGCCGCCAGGGCGCCCGGCACGGAGCTTATCGCCCAACCAGGATAGGCATGTCGATCACGTCTTCCTTGTTCCTTGCTTCGCCGAACGCGAGCCTTAGAACATACTTCCCCTTGTGCGCGACTGTGGTTTCCACCGACAACATTCCGCTCGGATAACGTTTCGGAGGCAGCGCATTGATTTCCTCGAGACCTCCTGCCGAGTCCGTTTGATGGAATGAAATTGCAATGGGTTCGTTTCTTGCGTCCTTTTCCATGAGCGTCACGGAAAAAATGACTCTGCCGGTTCCGGGAACACGATCACAATACTCGGCGTACTTGGTGAGATCATCTGTCGGTCCTCCGGCGCTTTCGTCGGAGTCTGCGAGGAAGTAGGTCGTGAGGTGGGCCGAGTAGAAGTCGCTCACCCCGAGACATTCGGCGATCGTGCGATCGCCTGCCTTGATGGCCGGCTTCAGCGTATGCGCTTTCCAATAGTCGGCGACATATTGATTGACTGCTGGTCCCCATAATCTGTACGTGAACCCGGCCACGTTGCCGCCGATGAGCAAAACCAATACGGCAAGGAGGATCAGGTTCAAGCGGGTATTCGAGCTCATCGCTTTGACTTCTTTCTCTGTGCAAAAGACGATATTCTGACTGGCGCTTTTGTTTTGCCTTTGCTTTTTGGCAAGGTTGAGCGATTGCCGGACGTGCTTTACGGACGCACCTCGAACTCCCAAGACCCACTCACGAGATGGCCATCGGCTGAAAGCGCCCGATAGCGCGCCGTGTACTTGCCCGGAGTCAGCGGATTCACGCTCACCGACACATGGGCCGGATCGGCGCTGTCGATCGCGGCGTCGCGCTTGTCGACTCGCTCGCCGGTCGCGCTGACAACAGCCAGCGCGACAAAGGCGTCCCGGATGCCCGCGTCGTACCACACCTCTACTTTTCCGAGATCTGCTGCGGCGAAGCCACTTTGTGCGGGGGAGGTGCGGACGACGATCGCGTGCGCCAAAAGTATTGGGCGCTGGGTTCTTGGCGACGGTCGCGATGGGGCGCTGAGTTCCTGCACCGGAGTGGCGCCGCGCAGGCGAGCGCGCTCGCCTGCGCTGGCCTCAGAGGTATTTCCGTATGCCACCGCGCGTTCAGGCGTCCCTCCGATCCAAAGGATGGCCCCGACGAACGACAGAACACGCGCCTGCCGGCTGGCGTCCCTTCGAAAAACGTTGGCCATTGCGCTGCCCTTGGCCCGCCAGCCCCCCGCCTCGCGGGCGCGACGGATCGCCTCGCCAAGCGCATCGGCAAACATAATCGCGATCCCGCGCGCACTGGGCCGGACGTCGCCCCTTCGCTCGATCGCCCGAGGCAACGTGATGATCGGCGCGCGGCAATCTTCGCCCTCGAGTTCGACTTGCAGCAGGGCGTTCGAGTGCCGGCCAGAGGGTATCGCAGACTGCCGACTTTCGGCGCGCTCTCGAAGATGCTCGGCTTCTTGCGGGTTCCCGAGGCCTTCGAGAGGCGCTCTAGTCGGAGACGTCACAGGACTTGACCTCGTCTTTCCACCCTCGGTATGCAATTTATGACAATATTTCATACGCCGCGCTCTCCCGCTGCGTCAAGGGAGCCAACCCCAATGATAAGGTTGCTGAATAACACGCTCATTGTCGCTTTTGCAGTCTTTGGCATTGCGTCGGCGGCGAACGCTCACACCGCAGATATCTCCAGCAGCCGTATCGTGCCGGAAGGGAACGATCATTATCGCGTCGAGGTCGGCTTCCTGGGAACCGACATCGAACGCATGTTCACCGAGAACAAATCGGAGCTCTCGGGCGCCGATCTCACCGAGCCGGGGGTGATCGAGGCCATGATCGGCAAATTCATTCAGAAGCGCGTCGACCTGCAGAATGCGGAAGGTCAGACCTGCGCGAGCACGGTCGTCTCGGTGGGCGAAGACCCGAGCAATCCATATGACTCCAGAGCCGTGCTGGCGATGGACTGCAGCGCGGTTCCCGGCCAGATTTTCTATAACCCCTTCAAGCTCCTCGGGGCGCAAGGAGAGCGGGCGAAGCATCTCGTCAGCATCGGCGAGAAAGGCGACGAATCCACCCTGACCGAGGCGCAGCGCATCGGCCGGGAGCCTGCGCCCGGTCAGGTGATGATCTTCCCCGGCGATGAAATCATCGATCTCTCCAAACCACTGCTGACGCCTTGGGAGCTCGCCCCGAAGTTTTTCGCCGCCGGCGTTGAGCACATCATGACCGGCTACGATCATCTCTGCTTTCTGCTCGCCGTGGTCCTGTGGGCGTCGCGGGCCTGGCCAGTCATCAAGATCGTGACCGCTTTCACCATCTCGCATTCCATCACGTTGTCGCTGGCGGCGCTGCAGCTCGTCAATCTGCCGAGCGCATGGATCGAAATCGCCATCGCGCTCTCGATCATCTATGTCGCGCTCGAAAACTTCTTCACGCGCAAGGTCGACGATCGCTGGCGCGACACGTTTCTGTTCGGCTTCATCCACGGGTTTGGCTTCGCCAGCGGGTTGATAGAGCTCGGAGTGCCGCAACGCGCTATCGTGCCTGCGCTGGCGAGCTTCAACATCGGTGTCGAAATCGGCCAGATCGGCGTCGTGTCGGTCGTGATCCCGTTGCTCGTCCTGATCGACAAGATGTTCTTCAATGGAAAGCGAAAGCTGCGTTTCGTGCGATTCTGCTCGGGCGTCATCGCTTGCTTCGGCGCCTATTGGCTTTTTGCACGCGTTTCGGGGGTGGGATGACAGGCCCTTTGGCGGACTGCGTGAAAAAACGCTGCCAATCAATTTGGGAAGCGGCTGAGATGCTCGTGTATGATTTTCCATCGGCCGCTGTCGTTTCTGAGAACCGTCGTGCCACGGCCCGTCCCTTCGAATGTCTCGCCGTCTATCTCGGCTTTCCAGCAGAAGCGATATGTGCAGCTTGCAACAGTTTCGCTCAGACCGATCCATTCGAGGTCTTCTAACCAATAGACCTCATTTTGGAGCGTTCGCCATGTCCGCTCGAACGCAGTTCTAATTTCGTCGATCCCCCGATGCGTGCCATCGGTAAACCAAAAAACAGCCTCCGGTGATATGAGCGGTTCAACTTCATCGAATCGGCGGAGATTGATCTTCGCTTCATACAATTTCATGTGATCGTCGGCGCTCATGTTTCGTGTCCGGTCCGTCAGGCAGGGATTCCTCGGGTTCGGAATTCGATAGAGTTTGCCATGGCGCGCCTGTCAGGAACAGTCCGCCCGCAGACATTGCCTCTGCCTGAACCGGTCGACGATTATGTCGCGGCCGACAATCCGGTCCGCTCTATCGAAGCTTTCGTGGACGGCCTCGCTTTGAGAGCCGCCGGGCTCGCGCGCATCGAGGCGAAAGTTACCAGCCGTCCAGGCTACGCCCCGGGCGATCTGCTCGAGCTCTATATTTATGGCTATCTTGACCGGACTCGGTCGAACCGGCGGCTTAAAGCCGAGTGCCGTCGCAACATCGAGGTCAATTGGTTGTTGAGGCATAGCAGACTTAAGCCGAGGCTCGTCTGAGCGATACTTCGAACGTGGCCCCGCCGCCGGGCGTCGGCGCGAGGGAAACTGTCCCCTCGTGCAGCTCGACGAGTTCCTTGGCGATCGACAACCCGAGCCCCGTTCCGGGCGAGCAGTCGTTCTTTCGCCAGAACGGCTCGAAGATTTTTTCACAATCGTCCGGCGAAACGCCCGGGCCGTGGTCGACGACCACGACAGTCGCGTCCGGGCGAACGCGCACGACGACCACGCCGCCTTCCGGCTCGGCGCGCAGCGC
>PQAN01000279.1:752-1497 GCA_003105285.1 Methylocystaceae bacterium | reverse complement strand
AACACATTCGAGGGCGCGGCGATTGCCGCGCACGACGACGGGCGAAGAAGGCGGCTCGAACTCGATGCGCCGCCGGTTCTCGACGACGAGCGGCATGTAATCCGCGACCATCGCCAAGACGACGGCGCCGAGGTCGAGCTTTTCGTCCATCGCGCTCTCGGCGTTGGAAATCCGCGCGGCGGCCAGCAATTGCTCGACGATCGTCTGGATGCGGCGTACGTCGCGCTTGATATCCTGCGCAAATGTCTTTTCGTCCGGGCTGTCGACGCGGGCGCGCAGGATGGCGACGGGCGTGCGCAATTCATGCGCCGCGTTGGCTGTGAACCGCCGCTGCGCCGCAATGCCGGCCGCCAGCCGTCCGAGCGCCTGGTTCACGGCCGAAACAAAGGGTGCGATCTCGGTCGGCATGTCCTCTTGCGGAATTCGCTGATCGAGCGAGTCCATGTCGATGCAGGAGACCTCGTCCGCGGCGACGCGCAGCGGAGCCAGACCACGCCGCACCATGAACCAGGCGATGACCACTGCGCCGAAGATCATTGGAGACACGGAGAGGACATTCGGAAATGTGAAGAGATTGCCCGTGACGAAGAGGAGATCGTTCCATCGGAACGAATAGCCGTAGACCGCAACCAAAGAATCCTCGAAAGGCGGAGCGGATCGGTAGACGTAGCCGCGTGAGCTCTCGTCCGCGTCGCCGGCAATATGGAATCTCAGCGACGCGACCTCGATGCGGCCGAGCGCGTCG
>PQAN01000279.1:371-640 GCA_003105285.1 Methylocystaceae bacterium | reverse complement strand
GGCTGCTCGGCCATATAAGCGCGCAAGGCGGGAGTGGGATCGAGACGCGCGGAGCCGTCGGGCGCGCGGACGAGAGAATCGACCACGAGATCATGGGCGTGATTTTGCGCCCAATCGTCGATTGTCATGCTCGAGACGGACGAGACGCCGGAAATCGAAATCAGGAAGGTGAAGAGCGGAACCGCGCCGAACGCCATAACTTGCGCGCTCATAAGGACAGCGACGAGTCGAATGGAGAGCGAGCGGGCGCGTTTCACGTCGAGGATTTC
>PQAN01000279.1:0-216 GCA_003105285.1 Methylocystaceae bacterium | reverse complement strand
CGCGGCCGGCGTGGCGGACGAGCGTTTCGAGCAGCGCCAGCTCGCGCCGATGCAGGACGACCGCTTCGCCGTTCACACAGACTTCGCGCGTTTCGAGATCGAAAGACAGCGCGCCGACGACGACGGGCGGCTGGGGGTCGCCGCCGGGTCTCCGGAGGCAGGCTCTTATGCGCGCCATCAGCTCATCGGCGTCGAAAGGCTTGGTCAGATAATCGT
>PQAN01000278.1 GCA_003105285.1 Methylocystaceae bacterium | reverse complement strand
CTGCGCGTCGTGCTGAAGGACTTCCCCGTGCTCGGCCCCGGCTCGACCGAGGCGGCGCAGATCGCGACGGCCGCCCGCCAGCAGCTGAAGCCCGAAAAATTCTATGAATTCCATCGCAAGCTGCTCGCCACGCGCGGCTCCATCGGCAAGGCGCAGGCGTTGAATGTGGCGAAGGAGCTCGGCGCCGATCCGGCCCGGCTGGAAAAGGACGCCAAGAGTCCAGAGGTCCACGCCTCCCTGCGGGAGGCGGCGGAGATCGCCGACAGCCTGAATTTGAGCGGCACGCCGTCCTGGGTGCTCGGCAAGGAGGTGATCGTCGGGGCGGTCGGCTATTCGCAGCTCAAGGGCAAGATCGACAATATGCGCAAATGCGGAAAGCCCGCCTGCTGAGGCCGAGGAAAATCGACCGCGCCGATGCCGGCGTGCGTGCGAACGGCTTTGGACTTCCTTTAAGTCCGCGTTGAGGCTAAAAGAGAGCCGACTGGCGCGGCGCGCGCCTTTTTTCAGGATCTCCATGCCCGCCGTCCATGTCATCAACGGCCCCAATCTCAATCTTCTCGGGTCGCGCGAACCAGACATTTATGGACGCGCGACTCTCGAGGACATAGAGACTCGGCTCACCGAGCTCTGCGCCGAGCGAGGCGTCGAGCTGGTCTTCCGCCAATCCAATCACGAAGGCGATCTCGTCGACTGGATACAGGAGGCGGGACGCCTCGGCGCGCCGATCATTCTCAACGCCGGCGCCCTCACCCACACGTCGATCGCCATTCACGACGCCATCAAAGGCTCGGGCGCCGTCGTCGTCGAAGTTCATCTCTCCAACGTCCATGCGCGGGAGAGCTTTCGTCATCATTCGTTCATTGCTCCCGTGGCGCGCGGCGTGATCGCAGGCTTCGGGCCGACATCCTATTTTCTGGCCCTCGAGGCCCTGTTCGACCGTGAAATAAGAAAGACCTGAGCATTCATGGCGCGCAAAGTCCAAACCCGACGAACCCCTTCCGTCAGCCCCAAGCCCAAAGCCGTCGCAGAGGGGCCGGTCGACGCCGGCCTCCTGCGGGAAATCGCCAGACTGCTCGGCGAGAGCGACCTCACCGAGATCGAGGTGCAAAAGGGCGATCTGCGCATCCGCGCCGCGCGCACGCCGCCTCAGCCTATCCATGCGAGCGCCATCGCCCTTCCGCCCTATGCGGCTCCGCCGCCCGCGCCGCCGGTCGTCGCGCCGAAGCCGGCCGCTCCCGCCCCGGCCGCGCCCTCTCCGGCCGAGCATCCGGACGCGCTGAAATCGCCGATGGTCGGAACCGCCTATCTGCGCCCGAGCCCCGACGCAAAGCCCTTCGTCGAAATCGGCGCGCGCGTCTCCGCCGGCGACAAGCTGCTGCTCATCGAGGCGATGAAGACGTTCAACGACATCGTCGCGCCGAAAGGCGGCGTGGTGACGGCGATATTGGTCGAAGACGGCCAGCCGGTCGAATATGGCGAACCGCTCCTCGTGATCGAATAAGCGGGGTCAGCCGATGTTCGACAAGATTCTCATCGCCAATCGCGGCGAAATCGCGCTGCGCATCCTGCGCGCCGCCAAGGAGCTCGGCATAGCGACGGTCGCCGTTCACTCGACCGCCGACGCCGATGCGATGCATGTCAAGCTCGCCGACGAGTCCGTCTGCATCGGCCCGCCGGCCGCGCGCGACTCCTATCTCAATATTCCGTCGCTCTTGTCCGCTTGCGAGATCACCGGCGCCGATGCGGTGCATCCGGGCTATGGTTTCCTCTCGGAGAATGCGCGCTTCGCCGAAATCCTCACCGAGCACGGACTGACCTTCATCGGCCCGAAGGCGGAACATATCCGTCTGATGGGCGACAAGATCGAGGCCAAGGCCAAGGCCAAGCGCCTCGGCATCCCATGCGTTCCCGGTTCCGACGGGCCGGTCGCCGACGAGCGCGAGGGCGCGCGCGTCGCGGCCGASATCGGCTATCCGGTGCTGGTGAAGGCGGCGTCCGGCGGCGGCGGRCGCGGCATGAAAGTGGCGCGCAACGAGCGGGAGCTCGCGACCGCGATCGCCACCGCGCGGACGGAGGCGAAGGCGGCCTTCGGCGACGACACCGTCTATCTGGAGAAATATCTCGAGAAGCCGCGCCATATCGAAATCCAGATTTTCGGCGACGGCAAGGGCGAGGCCATTCACCTCGGCGAGCGCGATTGCTCGCTGCAGCGGCGCCATCAAAAGGTCTGGGAGGAGAGCCCCTCCCCCGCGCTCAATGACGAGCAGCGCGCCGAGATCGGCGAAATCTGCGCCAAGGCGATGCGCGAGCTGCACTACGCCGGCGCGGGAACGATCGAGTTCCTCTATGAGAACGGCGCGTTCTATTTCATCGAGATGAATACGCGCATTCAGGTCGAGCATCCGGTGACGGAAGCGATCACCGGCATCGACCTCGTCAGCGAGCAGATCAAAGTGGCGGCCGGCTCGCCCTTGTCGCTGCGCCAGAAAGACATCTGGTTCTACGGTCACGCCATCGAGTGCCGCGTCAATGCGGAGCACCCCTCGACCTTCCGGCCCTCGCCGGGGCGCATCGCCTATTATCACCCGCCGGGCGGCGTCGGCGTGCGCGTCGATTCCTCCGCCTATCAGGGCTATACGATCCCGCCCAATTACGACTCGCTCATCGGCAAGCTCATCGTGCACGGCCGCAACCGCACCGAGGCGCTGATGCGCCTGCGACGCTCGCTCGACGAATTCATCGTCGACGGCATCGACACGACGCTGCCGCTGTTCCGCACGCTGGTGCGCAACGCCGACGTTCAAAACGGCGTCTACGACATCCATTGGCTCGAGCATTTTCTGGCGACCGGCGGCATAGAGCCGGGTTTTTGACGCCGCAAAGAGCGACATTCGACGCTATTGCGTAAGGCGGACGCGAACTCTAGTGTCTGAAGGCGATTTCGAGCCGAGCGCCCGGGCAGAACGGAGCGCCGAGAGAAAAAAACGCGCCCCGCGCGCGACACGGGGGCAAAGAGGGGAAGCGCGAGAAAGATGAACGCCAAGAACAACAAGGTCATTACAGCCGACGAAGCGATTGCCCTCATCAGTGACGACGACGTTCTGACCACCACCGGTTTCGTCCAGAGCTGCATTCCCGAGGCGCTGCACGCAGCGTTGGAGAAGCGCTTCGTCGAGACCGGCGCGCCGCATGGTCTGACGCTGATCATGACGGCTGGCGCCGGCGACAGCAAAGGCCTCGGCACCGGCCGCCTTCACCATGAAGGATTGTTGCGCCGCGTCATCGCCGGCAATTTCGGCCGCATGCCCAAGGTCGCCCAGGCCGCTCAGGAAAACAAGATTTGGGGCTACAACCTGCCTCAAGGCGTCATCTCGCAGCTCTACCGCGCCTGCGCCGCCGGCCAGCCGGGCCTCTTCTCCAAGGTCGGCCTCTACACTTACGTCGATCCGCGCTTCGGCGGCGGGCGCGTCAACGAGGTGACGACGGAGGAGATCGTCAAGCATGTCGTCATCGACGACGAGGAATGGCTGTTCTACACGGCGACGAAGATCGACGTCGCCTTCATCCGCGGCACGAGCGCCGACCCCTCCGGCAACATCAGCATGGAGAAGGAGGCGCTGACGCTCGACGTCCTCGCCCAGGCCATGGCCGCGCACAACAACGGCGGCATCGTCGTCGCCCAGGTCGAGCGCATCGTCGAGAACGGCTCGATCCGGCCGAAGGACGTGAAGGTTCCGGGCATTCTCGTCGATTGCGTCGTCGTCGCCGACCCGCCCGAGCTCCACCGAATGAACTACGGGGTCATCTACAACTCCGCCCTCGCGGGCGAAATCCGCGTGCCGGTCGAGACGATGGCGAAGATGCCGCTCGACGCGAGGAAGATCATCGCGCGGCGCGCCGCCTTCGAGCTGCCGCCGAACGGCGTCGTCAATCTCGGCGTCGGGGCGCCGGAGGGCATCGCGGCGGTGGCGAACGAGGAGAAGCTCACGCCCTATATCACGCTGACGACCGAGGCCGGCGCGATCGGCGGCGTGCTCGCGAGCGGCTCCTCCTTCGGCTCGGCGACGAACGCCGATTCGATCATCGACCAGAACCAGCAGTTCGACTTCTACGACGGCGGCGGCCTCGACATGACCTGCCTCGGCATGGCCGAATGCGACGTGCAGGGCAATGTGAATACCAGCCGCTTCGGCGGGCGCCTGAACGGCTGCGGCGGCTTCATCAACATCAGCCAGAACGCGCGCAGCGTCGTCTTCGCCGGCACCTTCACGGCCGGCGGGCTCGACGTCGCGATCGAGAACGGCGAGGTCAAAATCCTGAAAGAGGGCCGCGCGCGCAAATTCCTCAAATTCGTCGAGCAGGTGACGTTCAGCGGCAAATATGCGCAAAAGCGCGGTCAGCCCGTCATCTATGTGACGGAGCGCTGCGTGTTCCAGCTCAAAAAGGAAGGGCTCGAGCTCGTCGAGGTCGCGCCGGGGATCGACATCGAGCGCGACATTCTCGCGCACATGGACTTCAAGCCGCTCGTCAAGCATCCGGTGCTGATGGACAAGCGCATCTTCGTCGACGAGCCGATGGGGTTGATTTCCGACCTTCTCAATCTCGATCTGTCGGAGCGCGTCAGCTACGACGCCGACCGCAACATTCAGTTCCTCAACCTAGAGGGCTGGAGCGCCCGCTCGAAACGCGACATCGACGATCTGCGCAAGATCCTCGTCGAGGAATGTCAGAAGATCGGCAAGAAGGTCAATCAGGTCGTCAATCTCGACGGCTTCCGCATCAGCGAGCACCTCTACGACTATTATGCGGAAATGATTCAATTCATGCTCGAGCACTATTATGTGACGACGACCCGCTACACGACGAGCGCCTTCCTCCGCCTCAAGCTTAAGGAGGCGCTGAGCAAGCGCGGCATCGCCCCGCATGTGTTCGAGCGCAAGGAGGACGCCCATACCTTCCTCGACGTCATCGGGCAGGGATGAGGCGAAGAGCCGGCGTCGTCATTCCCGGGCGGGCCGGAGRYYYAGAAATCCCGGCTGTGGCCCGTGGAGTCCCGATCGCTCGCTAAAGCGAGCGTCAGGAGKGRCGCCCTGCGCAGACAGACGGTCRGAYCAAGACGGCGGCTGCGCCGCCTCCTCGCCATGAGGCCGCTCCCTCATCGACGGCCCTGCYAGGGCCGAATCAGGTGAAGGTTTCCTCATCCTGAAAGAGCCGGCCGGAGGCCGCGTCTCGAAGGACGRGGAAACCTTCGTAGCGCCATCTGGAATCCCCCCTYKTGCTTTTAAGACRCGCCTTTCAGGCGCTCMTCGGCATGAGCGGAGGATTACAGTCCTTCACCCGATCCCGCTGAAGGCCTGCTTCGAACGCTCGATTCTGTCAGCGGTTGCGCTACAATCATTCGGATGTCCCGCCCGAGCGCCAATTACGCGATCACCCCGCAGATTCTGCTGCGCGCCTATTCGATCGGCCTGTTCCCCATGGCCGAGAGCGCGCAGGAAGAACAATTGTTCTGGGTCGATCCGCAGGAGCGCGCGATCTTCCCCCTCGATGCCTTCAAGGTCTCGCATTCGCTGGCGAAAACCATTCGCTCCGATCGTTTCGAAGTCAGGATCGACACGGATTTCGACTCCGTCATCGACGCCTGCGCGACTTCCGCCCCAAAGCGCGAAAACACCTGGATCAACGCCGAGATCAGGCGGCTCTATCGCGAGTTGTTCGATCTCGGCTTCGTCCATACCGTCGAATGCCGGCGAAATGGCGCGCTCGTCGGCGGCCTCTATGGCGTCTCGCTGCGCTCGGCCTTTTTCGGCGAGAGCATGTTCCACCGCGAGACGGACGCGTCCAAGGTGGCGCTGGCGCATCTCGTCGCGAGATTGCGCAAAGGCGGATATCGGCTGCTCGACACGCAGTTCATGACGACCCACCTCGCCTCGCTCGGCGCGGTCGAGATCAGCCGCGACGCCTATCACGCTCTGCTGGAGGAGGCGCTCACGACCCATGGCCGCTTCACGCCCTGGCCGGACGATTCGCCCGTGCGAGGGAGCGAAATTCTCGACATTCTGCGCCTCGACGCCGAGATCAGAACGGAAATGGCAGACCGGAGCTAGGCGCCGGCTGCGGGCGCGGGAGCCGTTTGCGTCTTTTTCTTCTTCTTGGGCTTATCGGGGATCGGAGCGGCGGGAACAGGCGCAGCGCCGCCGTCCGGCGCTCTCGCGCCCTGATCCGGAGGCGCCGAGTCGCGCGGGCCGATCGGCGCCGCTTCGATCGGCGTCGGCGCGACCGGCTCGACCTTGCGGGAGCGCGTGCGTTTCTTTTCGGGCGGCGAGGCGGCGCCCGCGGCCGGAGCGCCGCCATTGTCCGGCGCCTGCACCGCCAATTCCTTGCCGCCCTTACAGTCGGTCAGCCACACGTCGTAGACGGGATGCTCGACGCCGTGCAGGCCGGGACTGGCGGCGAACATCCAGCCGGAAAAAATCCGCTTGGCGTCGTTCTTGGCGCCGTCCTGCTCGTCGACCTCGACAAAGCTCGTCGTCTGCGGCGCTTCGGTCTGCGGCCGCGTGTTGCAGACGCGCGGCGTGACCTGAAGCGAGCCGAACTGCACGGTCTCGTCGATCGCCACCTCGAAATTGATGATGCGGCCCGTCGTCTTGTCGAGGCCCGCGAAAATCGCCGTCGGATGACGAATCGCGTCGGCGAGAGCGGGACCGGAGACGAGAGCGGCCACAGGCGCCGCGAGCAGCAGGCGCAGGCCGGGTGAGCGAAGGCTGAACCACCTCGAGGTCATGTCGATAAGGGCTTCCCATCTCGAGGCCCGGCCAGAACGCGGCCCGCGCCTCATGCGCTCTTCTTCAAACAAACGAGCGTGGCGGATCGATGGTCGAAAAACTCGAAGGGCGCGCTGCGATCGGCGGCCCGGCCTCAGCTTTCGGGAGTCCAGGCCTGATAGTCGCCGCCGGCGGGCGCGCGCCGGCCGCTCGAAAGAATCGATCCCGGCGGCCGATAGGCGGCCGGCGTGCCGGTCTGATTGGCCCGATACGGCAATTCCCATTCCTTGGCCGCATAGCTCTCCTGCGTCGGCGGCGTGTCGACGATATGATGGAGCCAGCCGTACCAGCCGGGGGGCGTCGCCGACCCCTCGGCGTAGCCTTTGTAGATCACCCAGCGGCGCTCGAAGCCGAGCGCCTTGTCCTTCTTGCCGCCCCGGCGGCGATAATAGACATTGCCGAACTCGTCCTCGCCGACGCGCTCGCCGTAGAGCAGCGTCCACAGGCCGGTGCTGAGCGTTGCGCGGTTCCACCAAGTGAAGAAGCGAACGATATAGGACATGTCTGAGGAGCCCTTGAGATTGCCGGCCCCTTATTGCGTCAGAAAGGCGCGATGTCCAGTCTATTGAAGATTTACGGCCGTCGACAGGCTCCGACAGGCCGAAGGCTCCTTGATTTCTACGCTGGAGGACTCATGCCCCGGACACTCGCCGCTACATGCTGCGTCGTCGGCGGAGGACCCGCCGGCCTGATGGCCGGATTTCTGCTCGCGCGCGCCGGCGTCGATACGCTCGTGCTGGAGAAGCACGCCGATTTCCTGCGCGACTTCCGAGGCGACACGATCCATCCGTCCACCCTCCAAGTGATATTCGAGCTCGGCCTGCTCGACGATTTTCTTCGCCTTCCGCACCGCAAGGCTTTCCAGATCTCCGCCTGGATCGGCGACCGTAAGATCGTCATGGCGGATTTCCGGCGTCTGCCGACCTTGTGCAAATTCATCGCCTTCATGCCGCAATGGGACTTCCTCGATTTTCTGGCCGAACAGGCGCGCAAGCTGCCGAATTTTCAGCTGGCGATGAGCACGGCGGCGAGCGGCCTCATCGAGGAGGGCGGCCGGATCGTCGGCGTGCGCGCGACCGGAGCCGAGGGACCGGTCGAGATTCGCGCGAGACTCGTTATCGCCGCCGACGGGCGCGTGTCCCTGATGCGCGCTGCGGCGGGTCTCGAGGTCGAGGATTTCGGCGCGCCGATGGATGTCTTGTGGTTCAGGCTGCCGCGCGAAGACGATGATCCGGCCGAGAGCTTCGGTCGAGTCGCGCCAGGACGAATGGTGGCGATGATCGAGCGCGGCTCCTACTGGCAATGCGGCTATGTCATCCCCAAGGGCGGCGCCGACGAGCTGCGCCGCAAGGATATCGAAGCATTCCGCGAGTCGATCGCCGCCACCGTCCCTTTTCTGTCGGATCGCACGGATGCGCTCCACGATTGGGAGGACGTCCGCCTGCTGACCGTGCAGGTCGATCGGCTGAAGACATGGAGCCGGCCCGGCCTGCTGTGCATCGGCGACGCCGCCCATGCGATGTCGCCGATCGGCGGCGTCGGCGTCAACCTCGCCGTGCAGGACGCCGTCGCGACCGCCAATCTGCTGGCGGCCAAGCTTCGGGCGCAAATGATCGATGACGACGATCTTTCCGCCGTGCAGCGGCGCCGCGAATTTCCGGCGCGCCTCACGCAGCGCATCCAGCTTTTCATTCAAAAGCGAGTGATCAGCCGCGTGCTCGCCGCCGACAAGCCTTTCGAACCGCCGCTGGCGCTGCGCCTCCTGGAGATTTTCCCTGTCCTGCGCCAGTTGCCGGCGCGCCTCATCGGCATGGGCGTCAGGCCGGAGCATGTCAGGACATGACGGCGCGCCCCAAAAGAGGAAGGGTCAATTCATCGCACGGATGAAGGCGCCGAAGGCGCGCGGGCCGTCGCCCGTCTTGGCCTTGGCGACGACCTTCAGGCTGTCGGCTGCGATCGACCAGAATTCATTGGTGAACCAGTTCGCGACATAGACCGTCTTGCCGTCGCGGCTCGCGGCGATTCCTTCCGGATATTCGCCGACCTTCACCTTGGCGAGCGGCGCGAGGCTCGCCGCGTCGAACACGCTCACGGCCTCCGCATATTGATCGGTGACGAAGCCCCTGCCCTGCGCCAGCGCCACGCAATAGGGACGCTTGCCGACCGGGACGTTGGCGACGAGCCGGCGCGCGGCGAGATCGACGACGCTGACGTCGTCCGATTCGACATTCGCCGTATAGGCGCGCTCGCCCGCCGCGTCGATCGTCACACCGAACGGATGACGGCCGACCGCGACCTCGGAGACGACTTGAAACGATGCGGCGTCGATGATCGCGATGCGGTTCGCATCGCGCACCGCGACGACGATGAGCCGCCCGTCCGGCGTCACCGCGACGCCCGAGGGCGCGGCGCCGACCTGCAGCGTCGCCACGACGCCGCTCTCCGGGTCGACCGAGAACAGCCGCTGCTCATAGAGATCGGCGACATAGACGCGCTTGCCGTCGGGCGCGACGGCGAGGCCGAGCGGCCCCCCCTCGAGCGCGATCCGCCTGACGACGCGCCGCTGGCGCGTGTCGATGACGGACAGATATTTGCCTTCCGGGCTCGTCACATAGGCGCGCCCGCCGTCGCTCGTCACGGCGACGCCGGCCGGCTTGCCGCCGACGGCGAGAGTGGCGACCGGCGTCATCGTCGTAAGGTCGACGATGGTGAGATCGCCGCTTCCCTGGTTGGTGACAAAGGCCTCGTCGGCCCGTGTCGGCGCGGCGGCCAAAAGCAGAGGCAAAGCCAGAGCGAGGACCGCAGCCCTGGACCGCGAGCCTTCAGGCTCGCACGTCCTCGAACGAGCCTGAAGGCTCGCGGTCCGAACCGGGCGCATCACTTGCCGCCTTCGACCTTCGCCTTCAGAGCCTCGAGGCCGGAACGATAGATGCCGGTCACGGCCTTGATCGCCGCCTCGTCCGAGAGTTCCGGCGGCGGGTCGTTGTTCGGATAGCCGCGATAGAAGGCGCCCTTCCATTCGACGAGGCTCTTGCCGCCCTGCGGCGTCACGGTGATCGTCGAGGAATAATTATTAACGGGCAGAACCTTCACGTCGACCTGCTCGATACGATAGCCGAGCGAGAACTCCTTGGCGTCGTATTTGGTGAGGATTTCGTCGATCGTTCCGCCACTCTTCAGCGTCAGGTGGCGCTTGGCCTGATCGGGAGTATTGCCGCCGGTCCCTTCCGTCGTGGCGATGGCGGGATGCCAGTTCAAGTCCTGGAAATTGCCGACGACGGCCCAGACCTTCTCGGCCGGCGCATCGATCTCGATCTTGTCGGCGACCTTCTGGCGGGAGGGGCCATGGGCGAAGCCGACGGACGGCGCCAGCGCCGCGAGCGACAGTGCGGCCAGAACGATTCCCCGGCGCGCGACGACAAAAGACATGGGATGTTTCCTCCTGAACCCGTTCCGGCGCCGATCGCAGAACCGCGCCGCTCGAAGCGCACCTAACGGCGCCGCGGCGCCTCGCGTCAAGACATCGGCTCATGCAGACGAAATTCGGATTTGAAATATTTCGCTTTCCGCCACATTGGCCTCCTCAATTCAGGCAGAAAAACGCGGCCGCACTACCCCGGCGGAGGCGGTCGCCTATCTCGAACCGGCTTTGCGATGCGGCGCGGCTCTCGCCACGCGCGACCGAGATCTGGCGAAGGCCGCGGCCGGGTCCGGCGTCGAGGCGCTGGGCCGACGGACTGTCGCGATCGAGGGCCCCTCGGCCGGACGCTTTTATACGGTCGAGGCGCAGCCGGCTCCCCGCCCGAGGGCGGCCGTAGAATCACTTAAGGCTCTCCCCTTGCCGAATCTGGCGGGTTCGTCGACCCTCATGGCCGAGCCCGAGCGGATTTGTCCCCATAATTCACCACATTTTGCAATATCTTGTCTATTCGTTAGTACTCGACACAATATCTTGACGACGCTTCGAGATTGACGCACTGTGAACAGGTCATCGAATGGCACAGCGGCGGAGATCGAAGAGGCTTGTAATTCGCGTCCCAGCCGGGGCGGCGAGAGGCGCTTCGTTCGCCTTCGCAGCCCGCTGCGGCGGCGCCCCGCTTCATCGTGACCAGGCTTTCGTATCTGCGTTCCCTTTCGACGTAGAGTCCCGAGCATAGATACCATTGGCACAGCCGGCCTCCCCGGCCGCGCGAGTTCGCTCGCGCATTTTCGAGGATCATAGGACGATGAAGATCGAGCGACGCCACACCCGAGCCGGACAGTCCCCTTACGCGGACGTCGAATTTCGCTCGGCGCGGAGCGAAATCCGCAACCCTGACGGCTCGGTGGTGTTCTCGCTCGACGAGATCGACGCGCCGGCCGCCTGGAGCCAGGTCGCGATCGACGTGCTGGCGCAGAAATATTTCCGCAAGGCCGGCATGCCCACCAGGCTGAAGCGCGTCGAGGAGCATGACGTTCCGAGCTTTCTGTGGCGCTCCGCTCCCGATTCGGAGGCGCTCGCCACCCTGCCGAAGGACCAGCGCGCGACATCCGAGACCTCGGCGCGCCAGGTCTTCGACCGGCTCGCCGGCGCCTGGACCTATTGGGGCTGGAAAGGCGGCTATTTCGATTCGGAAGAAGACGCCTCCGCCTTCCAGGACGAATTGCGCTACATGCTGGCGCGGCAGATGGCGGCGCCCAATTCGCCGCAATGGTTCAACACCGGCCTGCATTGGGCCTATGGCGTCGACGGACC
>PQAN01000277.1 GCA_003105285.1 Methylocystaceae bacterium | reverse complement strand
GTCGCCCGCGCCCCGGTCTCCCGGGAGGCGCGATAGGCGCAGGCTTCGCGTCGACGGCGCTCGATTATTGCTCCGTCATCGCGAGGAAGGAGCAAAGCGGCGAAGCAGTCCACGAGTCACGGGCAGCTTCTGGATTGCTTCGCTTCGCTCGCAATGACAGCGGGCCGGCGACACGGGCGTCTAGAGTCTTTCCATGTTTCATTGAAACACGGAAAGACTCTAGTTTCTTGTTTTGACGCGTTTCCGACGCCGAACCGGTTTCCACTTCGGCTGGAAACGCTCTAGGACGGGTCGTCGGACGTGCGGACTTTGCCGTAAGATCGCCGGCGCGCGCCGTCGGCCGCATATTTTTGCGCCTAGAAGCGGCCGAATCCCATCCGCCGCCCGTTTCCGTTTTCGCGGAAAATGCCTAAGTGTGTAGTCCGACATTTCGAGGTCACATGCGCAATCCACCGCCCCAAGCCGTTCGCCTCGCCGACTATCGGCCGCCGGATTTTCTCATCGACACGGTCGATCTGGACATATCGCTGCACCGGACGCAGACGCGCGTCGTCGCGCGTCTCGCCATTCGCCGCAATCCGCAGGGGCAGGCCGGCGCGCCGCTGACGCTCGACGGAGACGGTCTCGTCCTGCGCCGCCTGGAGGTGAACAAGGCGCCCGTCGATGCGGCGAAAGTCGAGATTTCTCCCGATCGGCTGACGCTGCGCGAGACGCCGGACGCGCCGTTCGAATTGGCGATCGAGACGGAGGTCGATCCTTCCGCCAACACGCAACTGACGGGGCTCTACCGTTCCGGCTCCGCCTATTGCACGCAGTGCGAGGCGGAAGGATTTCGGCGCATTACCTACTTCCTCGATCGCCCCGACGTGCTCAGCGTCTATACGACGCGCATCGAGGCGGACAAAGCGGAAGCGCCGGTGCTGCTCGGCAACGGCAATCCGGTCGAAGCCGGCGACCTCGCGGACGGCGCGCGGCATTTCGCGGTCTGGCGAGATCCTTTCCCCAAGCCGAGCTATCTCTTCGCGCTGGTCGGCGGCGACCTCGGCCATATCAGCGAGCGCTACAGGACGCGCTCGGGGCGCGACGTCGCTCTCTCGATCTATGTCGAGCACGGCAATGAGCCCCGCGCCGCCTACGCCATGGATTCGCTCATCCGCGCCATGCGCTGGGACGAGGACGTCTTCGGCCGCGAATATGATCTCGACGTCTTCAATATCGTCGCCGTCTCCGACTTCAACATGGGGGCGATGGAGAACAAGGGACTCAACATCTTCAACGACAAATATGTGCTCGCCTCGCCCGAGACGGCGACCGATATGGATTATGCCGGCATCGAGGCGGTCATCGCCCATGAATATTTCCACAATTGGACCGGCAATCGCATCACTTGCCGCGACTGGTTTCAATTGTGCCTGAAGGAGGGCCTCACCGTCTTCCGCGACCAGGAGTTTTCGGCCGACCAACGCTCGCGCGCCGTCAAGCGAATCTCGGATGTGAGGGGCCTGCGGCTGCAGCAGTTCCCGGAGGACGCCGGCCCGCTCGCGCATCCGGTGCGGCCCGGCGTCTATCACGAGATCAATAATTTCTACACGGCGACCGTCTATGAGAAGGGCGCCGAGATCGTGCGCCTGTTGAAGACGCTGATCGGCGAGGCCGCATTCCGCAAGGGCATGGACATTTATTTCGAGCGCTTCGACGGAACCGCGGCGACGGTCGAAGATTTCATCTCCTGCTTCGCGGAGAGCTCCGGGCGCGATCTTTCGCAGTTCTCTTTGTGGTATGAGCAGGCGGGCACGCCGCTGGTGAATGTCGACGGCGTTTATGATTCGCAGGCCAAGACCTACACGCTGACGCTGGCGCAAACGACGCCGCCGACGCCGGGCCAGAATGAGAAGAAGCCGCTCGTCATCCCGATCGCGCTGGGTCTCATCGGCGAGAACGGCGATGAGTTGGAGCTTGCGGCCGATGGCGGGGAGACCGGCGCGACGCCCGAGGAAAGCGCGAGAGGCCTCGTCGAGCTGACGACGCAAAAGCGCTCCATCGTCTTCAAGAACGTGCCGTCGCGCCCCGTCGTCTCGCTGCTTCGAGGCTTTTCCGCGCCGGTGCGTCTCGCGCCTGCGCCCTCGCCCGAGGATCTGCAGCGTCTGCTGGCGCATGATCGCGACCCGTTCAATCGCTGGCAGGCGGCCCAGAGTCTCGCGCTGCGTTCGATCTTCTCCCGCATCGACGCCATTCGGCGCAATGCGCCGCCCGGCGACGACGGCGCCTTTTTCGACGCCCTGCGCCGTATCGTCGAGACGAGCGACGTCGACCCGAGTTTTGCGGCGCAGGCGTTGGCGCTCCCGTCCGATATCGACATCGCTCGAGAAATCGGCCAGGACGTCGACCCCGACATTATTTTCGCCGCGCGCTCCGGCCTGCGCCACGAACTCGGACGAGATCTGCAAGGAGCCTTGCGCGCCGTTCACGGCCGTCTCGCCGACAGCGAAGGCTATTCCCCCGACGCCGCCAGCGCGGGACGACGGGCCCTGCGCAACGCCACGCTCGACCTCCTCGCCGCCGGCGATCCCGTCGGCGGCGCGGCGCTCGCCGAACGCCAGTTCGCCGACGCGACCAATATGACCGACAAGCTCGCCGCTCTCGCGACGCTGTCGCTCGTCGCGGGCGATCTGAGAGAAGCTGCGTTCGATAAATTCTACGAGCGATACGCGCGCGATCATCTCGTCATCGACAAATGGTTCGCCTTGCAGGCGACGATTCCCGAGCTCGAGACGACGCAGCGCATCGCCCGGCTGATGGAGCATCCGGCGTTCTCGCTCGGCAATCCCAATCGCGTGCGGGCCGTCGTCGGCGCCTTCGCGAACGGCAATCCGACGCGTTTTCATGCGCTCGACGGCTCCGGCTACGATCTCCTCGCGCGGGTCGTTCTCGATCTCGACGCCAAGAATCCGCAACTCGCCGCGCGCCTCCTGTCGTCGCTGCGCTCCTGGCGCTCGCTCGAGCAGAGGCGGCGGTCATTGGCCGAGGCGACGCTGCGCCGCATCGTCGCCAAGACCGACCTTTCCGCCGATGTCTCGGATATCGCCACACGCGCGCTCGGGTGAACCGGAAATTTCGGACTGAAGCCCGAGCTCTCGCGTCTTCGACAATGCTTCATTTGGAGCGCTGTCGCCGCGAGCGCCGCGTTACGATTCCTCGCTCTCTTTAACGGAGCATTAATCTCTGGACAAACGTCTTCGGCCGGATTCTGATGGAGGTGATTCGGGGGAGATGCGGGCGCTGCCTCCCTGTCGAAATAATTCTCGAGGGGGCCGGGAATGGCGCGTATCCACGCAGCCAATACGACGACTTATGCCGAAACGCTGTGGGGCGCCCCCGGCTCGTTCGGCGTCGACGCCGGCGGGCCGCTGGCGTCCGGATACCTTCTGCCTCGCTTTGCGATCCTCGCCGGCGGAATTTGCGTCCTCGCCTTGAGCGCGTTCATGTTCATGCTCGCCAATGTGGCTTACGAGCAGGCTTTGGCGGATGCGTCGATCGATCTGGACATATTCGCGAGAGCCGTCTGGCGCGATCTCGACGCGGCGCTCGCCGGCAAGACGACGGATCGGCGGACCGCGCCCTCGCTCCCCGACTATGCCTCGGCGCGCGGACGCCGCCTGCTGCTCGCCGATGCGAGCGGCCGCATCGTCGCGGCCGCGCCGCCGCTCGAACGCGCCTCGACGCTCGCGGATCTGTTCGGCCCTCAACAGCTTCTTACGGAATTCGCCGACAAGGCGGGCGTCATGCGGGTCGCGCTCGCCGACGGAACGCTCGCGCTGGCGACGGTCCGCAATCTCAGCGGYGGGGCGGGGCAGGCGGCGATGATCCACCCGCTGGACGCGGTGCTCGGCGAATGGCGCGCCGCCGTCTGGCGCTATGCCGTCCTGTCGGCTGCGGCGATCGTCGCCTCGGCGCTCGTCGTCACCGGCTATTATCGCCAAGCGCGTCGCGCGTCTCTCGCCGAACGGGCCAATGCGCGCATTCGCCGCCGCATCGACGCGGCGCTCAGCCGCGGACATTGCGGCCTGTGGGATTGGGACATCGCGCGCGGCCGCATCTATTGGTCGGACTCGATGTACGAACTGCTCGGCCTGGACGTCGAGAGACGCTGCATCTCCTTCGGCGAACTCGAGGCGCGCATGCACCCGCAAGACGGCGACCTCGCCGCTGTCGTCGAAACGATCGCCGCGTCGCGATCGAAGAGCATGGATCACGAATTTCGCTTGAGAAACGCCGGCGGCGAGTGGATATGGCTGCGAATGCGCGCCGAACTCGCAGACGACGAGAGCGGCTTCGGCCGACGTCTCATCGGCATCGCCGTCGACATTTCCGAGCAGAAGGCGCTCGCCGAAGGCGCCGCGACGGCGG
>PQAN01000276.1 GCA_003105285.1 Methylocystaceae bacterium | reverse complement strand
GCTCGCGATTTGCTCGAGTTCCATGGATCGATCACCTGCAGATCGGCGGAGAGGCGAAGCCATGGCGTGATCGCGAGGTTGTAGAAACCCTCCACTCCACCTTCGCTCCGTCGCCGCACGTTCAGGGCGGCCAATCCGGCGAGCAAGGGCTCGCTCAGCCCATAGTGGAAGAAGCCGACGCCCCAGCGGTCGTTCTCGCGGCCGGCGAGTAGATTGTTCCCCGCCAGGCCGGCGAGAATGCTCCATTTGACCGGGCTGGGATTGCCGTCCGACAGGGTCGCCAAGGTGAACAGGCCCCAACCGATCTCGGGATTTTCCTCGCTCTGAACGAGGTTCTGCTGGATGGCGTAGGAAGCGAACCAATATCCTTTCTTCGTGGCCACTGACGGGCTGGTCGCCGGCGGCCGCGTTGAGGCGCCGATCTCTTCGAGATCGACGCCGCGCGCATTGCTGTAAGCGGCGCGCAACGTATGAAATCCTCGCAGGCCGGCGATCTCTGCCTTGAACGTCGCGGAGCCGCCGACCGCCACGCCCTTCTCGAAGGGGCGCTCGATGACCCTGGGATCGATCGCGCTGCGCGGATCGGCGACCATCAAGGCGAGATCGACCGGCTTCGTCTTCATCGTCACGATCGCGCCGATGAGATAGGGAGCCGAGATGACGACCCTGTCGCCGGCGGCGCCTCCGCGCGCCGTGTAGGCCACCCCGGTCGACGGCAGGGCGAAAGCCCTGTTCATGAATGTGTCGACGCCGCCGCCGCCGATCAAAGGGGTCTTCGATGCGAGCGTCATCATGTTGAATTTTCCGGCGCTGACGGAAATGCTCTCGCCGATATCCTGGGTGACGCTGAGGGAAAGAGCGGAGTGATAGCCGTCCCGTTCCACATAGGCCTGGGCCGTGTTGACTGGAATAAGGGCGAAATCCCTCCTGTTTATATTCTGACCGAAGTAATGCTCATATTGCACATTGACGTGAAAGCCGCGCCAAAGGCCGAGCTTCTCCGCGTCGACTTTGAGAAACGCGTCCAGCTTGCCGCCGTGGCGCCATGTCTTGTCGTCGTTGCCTTCCGTCTGTCCCTGATAGAACTGCGTGATCCAGACATCGGTCGTGACGCCGATCCGCCGTAGCTGTTCTTTTGGACCATCGGGCGTATCGAAAAGGGAAGGGCGTGTGAGCAACGACGATCCGGCGTCGTCCGCGCGCGCCGAGCCGGTCGACGCCGTGAAAAGAGCCGAGACCGCGAAGATCGCTCGGGCGTGAAAAGCGATATGCCGCCGGCGCGAAATCCAGACCTGCGAGAACACGCGCGAACTCGCGCGCCTGCAGGCCCGAGCAATCGACGCTCGCTCGGCGAATGGGGACATTTCGATCGGCATTCTCCAGATGAATTCTGGAACGCCGGAGACGGTAGCAGACCGCGAGATTTCTCGGAAGCGGAAGGAAAGCTAAGTAGCGCCGACCGAATCCGCCATGCGCTCGCGACCGAGAACGCCTGAAGGCTGGCCTGGAGCCGTCGCTCCACAGCTACGCGCCGCCTGTTCGATCGGCGTCATGCTCGGCGCGCGAACTCTCCTCTAGAGTCTTTCCGTGTTTCATTGAAACACGGAAAGACTCTAGCTTCTTGTTTTGACGCGTTTCCGACGCCGAACCGGTTTCCACTTCGGCTGGAAACGCTCTAAAGCGCCTTGGCCGCCGCGAGGACGGCTTCGGCGTGGCCCGGCACTTTCACCTTCCGCCAGATTCTGGCGATGCGCCCGTCCTCGCCGATGAGGAAAGTCGAGCGTTCGACGCCGAGATATTTGCGGCCGTACATGCTTTTTTCGACCCAGACGCCATAGGCCTGCAGCGTTTCTTTCGTCTCGTCGCTGGCGAGCGGCAGTTCGAGTTCGTATTTGGCGCGGAATTTGTCGTGCTTGGCCGCCGAGTCCGGCGAAACTCCGACGATCGCAGTCCCGGCTTCCACGAATGCGGCTCGAAGTCCGTTGAAGTCGATGGCTTCCTTCGTGCAGCCCGAGGTGTCGTCCTTGGGGTAGAAGTAGAGGGCGAGCTTTTTGCCGGCGAATGTGTCGAGGCCGATCCGCCGGCCGCCGGCGCCGGGAAGGTCGAACGGCGGCGCGGCGTCGCCCTCGCGCAGACTGTCCTTTTTCGCGATATCGGTCACGGCGCCTTCCTTTCGTCGCATCCACCGTTACAATCCGCCCCAACAATGCAGAGGACGCAGCGCTTCGCAAGGGTCTCGTGGGGAAATCCCCAATTGCGCCGCCGGGCTCGGTTTTTCTTATCTCGGGTGCGCCGAGGCGGATCGGCGTTGCGTCGGGCCGGCGCGTGAAGGGCCGAAACGGTCGAATCGAAGGGCTGGCGTTTGACCCACTACAGGAATGAAAGCTCCGGGATCGAGCCTCCGGGGCCGCAGGGGGTGTTCGAGTCGGAGGCGCGGTCGAGGTGTGGAACGGCGTTGAGGCTGCGCGCGCTCGGCCTGCCGCGCTGCCTGTCGATCGCCGCCGTGACGATGCTGCTCGTCGTCGTCCTCGCCGTCGGGACGTTCTTCCTCGCTCTGGCGCGCGGCCCCATCGCGTCCGATTGGCTGGTTCCCAAGATCGTCGAGTCTCTCGATGAGCTCTATACGCATCGCTATACGTTCGATCTCGGCTCGGCGGCCATCGCCAACACCAACCATGGATTGACGCTCACGGTCGACGGCCTGAGCGTCAAGACGAACGGGCGAACGATCGTCGCCGCGCCGCGCGCGGAGCTGTCGATCGACATGCGCTCGCTGTTGTTCGGACGCCTGATGCCGCGCCGTCTCGAGGTCCTCGATCTCGAGCTGAGGCTCGCCGTATTGCCGGACGGCGTCGTCGCCATATCGGTCGGCACCGATCCCGTCGCAATTCCGCTCGACGCGCCGGCCGCTCCATCGTCACCGGACGCGCCGGCCGCTCCCGATGGTCCGCCTGTCGCGCCGCTGCAACAGGTCAGCAATGCGCTGCGCATCCTGTTCGATCTGGCGACCAGCCCGGACAGTCCGATCGGCGCCATCGACAGGGTCGGCGTGTCGCATGCGCATCTCGTCATCGACGACCGGACGCTCGACCGCACGATCACCTATCGCGACCTCGCGCTCAGTTTCGACAAATCGACCGGCGCGATGAGCTTCAGTCTCGCGGCGACCGGCGCAGCCGGCCGCTGGTCGGCGCAGGCGACGGCCAAAGGCGCGCCGAGGAACAAGCGCGTTCTCGATGTGAGCTTTCACCATCTGTCACTGGACGAGATCGCGCTCGCCGGCGGCCTTCGCAGTCTCCCCTTCGACACGGACGCGCCCTTGTCGCTCGATCTGCATTTCGCCTTGGCGGGCGATGGGCGGGTCGTCGAGGCGAGAGCTCGCTTTGCCGCCGGCGAGGGATATTTCCGTCTCGACGAGCCGGACCACGAACCCATCATGGTCAGCGAGATTTCCGCGTTCACCCATTGGGAAGCGGACGCCCGGCGGCTCGTTATCGAGCCGGTGGAGATCATTGCGGGCGGCGCGCGATTGGGCTTTGCCGGATCGGTGGCGCCGCCGGCCGCCGGCGCCGACGCCTGGACGATCTCGCTCGATCTGGCGCGTCCCGGCGCGTTCGCCTCGAACCGCCCCGATGGGAAGACGCTCGTCGTCGAGCGCATGGGCTTCGCGTTGAAGGTCGCTCCGGCCGACAAAAAGGCGACGATCGAACGTATCGTCATCGACGGTCCCGAGGTTCATGCGACGGCGTCGGGAGTCGTCGATTGGATCGACGGCGCGCATATGCGCTATGCGATCAATGTGTCGCAGACGCCGATCCGCTCGGTCCTGCGCCTCTGGCCCTCGCATGTCGCGCCGCCGACGCGCGCCTGGCTCGACGCCCATGTGCCGGCCGGCGTCTTGCGCGCCGCGACGCTGACCGCCGATTTCGACCAGGCGACGATGGTGGCGCTGCGCTATGAGCGTCCGCCGCCGGACGCCGCCCTGCGCGGCGATTTCGATCTCGACGAGGGCGTGCTCGTCGACGCGCTTCCCGGCCTCGCGCCGCTGACCGGCGTCGCCGGCCATGTGCGCATCACCGGCCGGACGGCGGCTTTTCTCGTGACGGCCGGCGCCATGGAGAGCGCTCCGGGGCGGCGCTTGGCGATAGAGGAAGGCAGTTTCCATGTGCCGGTGACGGGCGCCGATCCGGCGCCCGCCGTGCTCGAGCTGCGGCTCGCAGGCAATGTGGAGGCGGTCGCCGACATTCTGGCTTTGAAGAGCGTTTCCCCCTTCGCGAGCCTGCCGGTGGACGCCGCCGCGCTGAAGGGGCAGATCGACGGGAAATTGCGCGTCGATTTCGAACTAGGCCTCGCGGCGAGAGACGAGCGCACCCGCATCGCCATCGACGCCAATGCGACCAATCTGTCGATGGAGCGCTTCATCGGCAAGGAGAGGCTGGAAAACGCCTCGCTCAATATCGTCTCCGATCGCAATGGGCTGCATGTGTCCGGCTCTGGCCGCCTCTACGGCGCGCCGATGACGCTCGACGTCCGCAGGCCGCCCGGCGAGAAGGGGCAAGCGCAGGCGCAGCTCTCGCTGTCGCTCGACGAAGCGGCGCGCGCCAAGGCCGGTTTCGCCTTCGCGGGCGTCTCCGGCGCCGTCGGCGCGCAGGTCGCGACGAAACTGCCCATCGAGGACGCCGACGCTCAAATCGAGCTCGACTTCACCAGAGCCGCGCTCGACAATCCGCTGCCCGGCGTGACGAAGGCCGCGGGCAAGCCGGGAAAGGCGTCGTTCAACCTCGTCAAGCGGCAGGACGGCGCAGCAGCGCTCGAGCAATTGTCCGCCGAGGCCGGCGGCGCGCAACTCGCCGGCGTCGTCGAACTCACGCGCGACGGCGCGTTCCGTTCGGCGAAGCTGTCGCAGGTCCGGCTGTCGCCGGGCGACGACATGCGTATCGAGGCGACCCGCGGCGGCGACACGACGAAGCTCGTCGTGCGCGGCGCCAATATCGACGCACGCCCGCTGCTGCGCTATCTCACACAGTCGCCCACCGAGCCGCGCGCCGCCCAACCCGGCGCGGCCAAGCCGCAGAGCGCGTCCTCGGACGATTTCGATCTCGAGCTCAAATCGCCGATCGTCACCGGCTTCGGCAAGCAGATTCTCGCCAATGTCGATCTGAAGGTCGAGCGTCGCGGGGGCAAGCCGCGACAGCTCGCGCTCACCGGCAACTTCGGGCGCGAGCCCTTCGCGGCGATGCTGACGCGCCATCCGAGCGGGGCCCCGCAGATCGATCTGTCGACGAGCGACGGCGGCTCGCTTCTTTCTTTCCTCGATCTCTATCATCGCATGGAGAGCGGCGCGCTGATGGCGAGCGTGCTGCTCGGCCAGGGCCGATCCGACGGAACGCTGCAGATTCATGATTTCTTCCTGAAAAACGAGCCGGCGATGCGCCAGCTCGTGATGCAGGGCGTGGCGCGCGCCGACGACAGGGGCGTGCTGCGCTTCGATCCGGATTCGGTGAAATTCAGCCGCGTGCAGGCGGGCTTCACCTGGGCGAACGGAAAATTGTCGCTGCGCGACGC
>PQAN01000275.1 GCA_003105285.1 Methylocystaceae bacterium | reverse complement strand
ATCCTCGTCTTCGGCCGCGCGTAGTCGGCGCCGCCGAAGAGCTTCGCCGTCATCGCGAGCCGAAGGCGAAGCGATCCAAAAGCCGCGAGGCCGGATGGATTGCGTCGTCGCTCGCGCGCCTCGCAATGACGGCGACGACGTTCAAACGCCGTCGAGGCGCGCCGACCAGTCTTCGACCGCTCGCCGTTCCAAGCGGCGCGCCGCGAGCTCGCGCCAGGACGGCGCGAGTTCTCTCAACTCGGCCATTGCGGCCAGCGCATCGAGATCGAGCGTGCGCCGATAGAGAAGCCCGTTCAGTCGTGACAGCGGCCATTCGGGCCGTGGGCGCTCGACGCATTCGAGGCGGTCGCCGGGTACGATCACGCCTTCGCGCAGCACGCGATAATACCAGCCCGTGCGCCCCGTCTCCTGGACGCGCCGCGCCATGTCGGAGCGCTCGAAACGGACGTTCAATTTCCAGCAGGGCTGCCGGCCCTGGCTGACCTGCAGGAGCGCGCCGCCTGCGACGAACACATCCCCGATGCAGACGCCCTCCTCCGTGACGCCGATCGTCGACAGATTTTCGCCGAAGGCCGGCGGCGCGGCGAGCGCATTTGCGAGCGAAGGCTCGTCCCGCGTCCAGGCCGCATAATGGTCGCGCGGATAGTGATGCAGAGCCTTCTCCGGCCCGCCATGATGGCGCAGATCGCCCTGAGAATCGCCCTCGAGCCCATGACGCGAAATGCGCCAAGGCCGAGGCGCCGCCTGTTTGAAAATACCGCTCGAAGCCGCCTTCGGTCCGAGCGGCGCGAGTGAGCGGGCGGCGTAGAGCGTATCGATCGCAAGAGAGATCACATCGAATCCCAAAATCAAAAAAAGCCTCGCGCGAGCGGCGCTCGGCGAGGCAGTTCGGAGGCGCCGAGTGACGGCTGCGTCGCTATTTCAAAACGGCGAGATCTGCGCCGTGATTGATGTGATAGGCGCGTCCGTCGATGACGAAGGCCGGCACTGATTTCACGCCCGCCGCCTCGGCCTCGCTCACGCGCGCCTTGTTCTCGCCGAGATGCACGATCTCGACATCGAAAATTTTCGGGTCCAACGATTTGGCGAATGCGGTTTCCGCATCGGCGCAAACCGGGCAACCCGCATGGTAGAATGTCGCTTTCCGCGCCATGGCCTTGGTCCTCCTCTTTAGTCCATAGTGGGAATGGCTCTCGGGCTCTCGCCCGCGAACCGCTTTCCGTCGAACGAGACATGACGACCTCGCGCCGTCGGCGCTGAAACCTGTCTCGTCTCGAGGAAACTCGAAACAGACGATGTGCTCCAATCGGCCCGTTCAACCGGGGGCGAAGTCCTCGGCGCGTCGGTCGAACGCCCGCCATGCCGCGTGGCGCGCCTCGGGCGGCGCCTCGTCATGCTCGCCGCAATCGAGCCGCAGATGCCGTCCGCCGAAGGCCGCGTCGACGAACGCGCAATGATGCGGCAGCTCCGCGTTCTCGTGGACATAGGCGCGGAAATGGCGGCAGGTCACGCAGAGCCGCTGCGGGGGAATCGCCTTCGCTTCCTGCAGAGCGCGAATGGTCTTGATGACGAGCTCGAGGAGCGTCGATTGCTCTTTCGCCGACAGGCTCTCGAGCGCCCGCTCCGTCGAGGTGATGGCGAGGCCGATGGCGCGCACGACGTCGCAGCCCGCCGGCGTGATGCGAATGGCCACGGCTCGCGCGTCCTTCGGATCGGCGAGCTTCGTCAGCAGGCCCTTGCGCACGAGCGCGGCGATCGAATCGGTCGCCGTCGGCTGAGTGACGCCCAAATGCTCGGCGACGGCGCGCAGGCGTATGCCCGCGTCTCCGCGTCCGGCGATGAAGGTGAGCGCATGAAGCTGCGTCGGCGTGAGCCCGGCCTCCTCGGCGACGCCCCATTGATCGGCGCGCATGACGGCGCCGATACGGTCGAGCCCCTCGCGCAAACGGCGAGACAGCGGCGTGGAGAGGGCGTCGAAAGGCGTCATGGTTTATTAATAGGACTCCTATTTATATTTGTCAAGCATGTACCGAGGCTCCGGAGCGATCGGGTGGAGGCTTCTGTCGCAAGCTCCGCTCCGCACCTCACAAGGCGGCGTCGTCCACTATTACGTCACGGTCGATATTCTCTGACGCGAGCGGAAGCCTCGGCGCGATATCCGCCGGCTGAAACCTTCCGCCGACGGACCTACGCTCGCGCCCGTTTCGAAACCGCCGCTCCGAAGGCGAGGATCAGCTCCTCGAGCTCCTTTTCGACGACCTGCCCGGCGGCGACGTCATAGGGGAACCATTGCGTGGCGCGCTGGCTCTTCTCCGGCCAGTTCTTGCGCTGCCGCGCGACGCGCAAGGGAAAGACGCCGACGCGGCACAAGATCGCGTCCCCGTCCTTCAAACGCTTCCGATAGTGAAACGAGCCGATCTCGGCCTTGTCGATCTTCCCCAAGAGCCCCGCCTCCTGAAGCGCCTCGAGGGCGGCGGTCGCATGCGGCTTGCGTCCCTTCATCGGCCATCCTTTGGGAATGACCCAACGGCGCGTTTCACGCGACGACACGAGCAATATCTCGAGGCCCTCGCCCAAGCGCCACGGCAGCGCGGCATATTGGGCCTGCGGCTCGACGCCTCCGTTCTCCTGCTTCTTCTCGACCTTCGGATATTTCATGGCAACGCGCCCGCCGACAAATATCGCTCACTCGGATCGCCGCCACGCATGGCGATCTCCCCCGTGACGATGGCTCCGGCGATCGCAATCAGCCACGCCCCGACGTCACGTCCACCAGGAGGCGCTCCGCCAGTTAATCGTGCGACGCGCCCGTGTAAAGCCGTAGCAATGCGGAGGCCTGGACGGCGGCCGGGCGAGCGTTCGCTCCAACTCATCGGGTAGGCCCGAACGCACCGCTTGGACATTACGCCGGCATGTCGCCGAAATGTCCGCTCCTGAAGTCGTCGATCGCCTGCCGGATTTCTTCCTCCGTCGTCATGACGAAAGGACCATAGGCCGCGACAGGTTCATCGAGCGGCGCGCCTGAAAGAACCAGCAGCCTCGCGTCGTTGTTCGCCTCGACGGCGATCGCGCCGCCCGTGCGATCGAGCAGGGCGACCTGCGCCGCTCGCACGACTTGCGCCCCGTCGATCTCGACGGTTCCCGCGAGGACGACGACGCCGAGCGTGTGGCCTTCGGGAAGCGTCAAAGCCGCGCGGCCTCCGGCCTTCAATCGAACGTCCCAAACGTCGATCGGCGTGAAGGTTCGGGCGGGGCCCTCGTGACCATCGTAATCGCCGGCGATCACACGCACATGGCCCGCGCCGTCCGGTAGAGCGACGGACGGAATGTCCTTGTCGAGAATGGCCTGATAGGCGGGCGCCGCCCTTTTGTCCCTGGCGGGCAAATTCACCCAGAGCTGGACCATTTCGAGCGCGCCGCCCTTGGCGGTGAACGCACGCGAATGAAACTCCTCGTGCAGAATGCCGGAGGCGGCCGTCATCCACTGCACATCGCCCGGACCGATGACGCCGCCGGCGCCCGTCGAGTCGCGATGCTCCACCTCGCCTTCATAGACGATGGTCACGGTCTCGAAACCCCGGTGCGGATGCGGGCCGACGCCGCGAGGCCGCTCGGCCGGCGCGAAATAATGCGGGCCGGCGTAGTCGAGCAATAGGAACGGGCTGATGTCCTCGCCCAAAGCCTGAGGCGAAAACAAAGATCGGACCGGAAAGCCGTCCCCGACCCAATGCAGCGGAGGGGCGGGATAGACGCCGAGGATTTTTCTCATGAGCTTCGCTCCTTCGATGATCGATACCCTTATGTAAGAGCCGATACGCCCATGCGAGACCTGAACGATCCCGCTTTTTCGTCTTCGGCCCTCCTTTGTGGAGAGATGGTTCGCGCCATCGTCCTCTGCCCGCGACAAAGAAATCTTCCGCCGATC